>DAITMB010000096.1:6720-19974 GCA_036835375.1 Bacteroidota bacterium | reverse complement strand
TTGAGAGTTGAGAGTTGAGAGTTGGGAGAGTTGGGAGTTGAGAGTTGAGAGTTGAGAGTTGAGAGTTGGGAGTTGAGAGTTGGGAGAGTTGGGAGTTGGGAGTTCTAGTCTCGCTTCTCAAGGTCTCGCCTTTCGAAGCGCCTGATCCTTCAGGGTTTGGCTGGTTCTTAAGCGATTTCCGGCTTACACATTGAATTTGTATTCCACTACTTTTTTATCTTATTTTCTTATGTGATCTTTTGCTGTTTACACAAATTCTCAACCACTACGCTAGTCACCTCCTACATGAAATCATTCTCTACCCTTCTCCTCTCCCTTCTCCTGTGTCACCTCGCCATAGCCCAAGCGACTTGGGAACAAAAAGCTTCTATCAGTGGCGCTGGCCGATATTGGAGCTTTGCTTTCAGCATTGGAGATCGAGGCTATGCGGGCACCGGTCGCACTGGTTTTTCAGGGAGCCCTCAGGCTGACTTCTGGGAATATGACTCACAGACAGATGTCTGGACCCAGATGGCCGATCACCCTGCTGGCGTGAGAGAGGGGGCCACCGGATTTAATACCGAAACTCGGGGATTTACCGCTTTTGGTACTTCCTTCATCAACTTTACTAAGTCGGTGTATGAGTTTCTTCCAGGCTCTAATGCTTGGGTACAGCGCGCAGATGTTCCGGGGATCGGCTTCGCCTATTCGCATGGCTTTGTGATCGACAGTGTGTATTACATCGGGCCAGAAAACGGTACGAATAACGTCTATGCCTATCAGATCAACTCTGACACCTGGTCACAAGTCGCTTCTTATCCCGGTGACGACCGCCGCGGGCAGGTCACGTTCACGGCAATGGATGGCGGTGTGAAAAAAGGGTATCTCGGCATGGGACTTTTTGTGTTCGGAGGGGTTCTCGGAGATTTTTTTGCGTATGACCCCGGCAGCGATACCTGGACCGAAGTGGCCAGCATTTCGCCCGTTTCTTCCCAATCTACCGCGGTGGGCATTCAGGGCACTGGCTATGTGTACAATGTAGGTGGAAATAAAAAGGACATTTACCGATACGACCCTGTGCTGGACGAGTGGACTTTTGTGAGCAGCCTGCCGACCGATCGCATTGCCAATGCCTCTATGTTTGCGATCAAGGACACGGGATATATCGTTTTCGGAGAATACACGATTTCTGGAGGGAATCCTCCCTCTAACGACCTTTGGGCCTTTTTGCCTGGACCCCAGGTCAATGACCGCATCGACAATGCGATTGACGCTTCCCAAATGGTGATTCGCACGCAACCCACTTCACTTGATGTGAGCCTCGACGGACTGGATGGCCATGCCTATGGGCTTTCTCTGCACACCCTTCAAGGCCAATCTATCCACGACATTCGACTAGAAGGCTTGCCTCGCTGGGATGGCAGTTGGCGCACCGATGCACTCGCGGCGGGCGTGTATATCATCCGCGTGACGCGAGATGGTCATCGCCCTTATTCCAAAAAACTCGTGATCCGATGAAGCCATTTGGCCTGAGATATTTGTGCATCAGCCTCATCCTCAGCACCTTGCTGTGGATGAGTGCCTGTGGTGAGACACCTTCTCAGCAGCCGACACGTGTCCCGAGTACGCAGATCGATGGCTTCAAGCCTTCCGCAGGTCCGGTGAGTTTCAGCATCTTTCGGGTAGAAGGAGGCTTTGGGTACGACATTCTGAGGGAGGGCAAGCGCGTCATTCACCAGCCGCACATTCCGTCAGTGCCGGGCAAAACACCTTTTGCGGATTCATTGTCAGCGGCGCGCGTGGCGCAAGTGGTCGTGCAAAAGATCGACAATGGCCTATGGCCGCCAGCACTCAGCCAGGAAGAACTTCAGTCACTCCTCACTCTGTGATGGGTGATTCCGGCGTCTTGGCTGGCTTCTGAAAAGAGTAAAGCAACACAATTCCCAGCCCGATCATGATGGATACATCAGCGAGGTTGAACACGCCTGTGCGCGCAAATTGGAGATCGATGTGTAAAAAATCGGTCACCGAGCCGTAGGCCACGCGGTCGATGAGGTTGCCAATGCCGCCGCCCAAAACAAAGGACATTCCGAGGACCGTACCCCTGGTAAACTGCTTTTGAAACAGGATAAATCCCAGCACCAGCAGCATCACCGCAATCGGTAGATAAATCAACAAAATCTCGCGGAGCACAGGTGGCAAGTCAGATCCTGCGCTGAGGAAAGCGCCGGTGTTCTCGACTTTGGTCATGATAAAATTTGATCCTATTAGCTCAATTTGTTCGCCGTATTCGACGCGTTCCCGAACGATAGACTTCGAAAGTTGGTCGCAACCAATATTCGCCACAATCAAGAGCAGCATGAGCACTGTGCGGGTGGTGGCAGAGATTTTCATAGAGATATTTAAGAATTTCGAGAAAAACCGCTTCGATATCAGCTCGGCAGTTGCTCCAAGGTGTCTTATCAGTTCACAACAATCAAATCAACGATTTTCTAATTTGAACCACAATTACGCGAAATTCTTCGGAAGGAAAGAGAACATTTCCAGCTTGACCGGAGCAACGTGGCCGAATCAGCGATCCTGAGACGATTTTTAGGTTTGAGTCACTTTTTTATCGAAGACATAAAACCCAGATGGTTGTTCGCCGTATCAACTCATAATTTTTTCAAACAGATTGTATAAATATTTGAAAAAAAATTTATTCCTATGGCTTTTGCTGAATCCATGTGAGGCAAAAGGTTTGAAGCCAAGGTTTTGATTCGCCAGGCATTCTTTCCATTTCCCTTTCCAAAAGCAACTAGCTTTTTTACCTCACGAATGACTTTTGCTTTTCAACTGCAATTATTCACCTGTGAATTCTGATTCTCCGAAAAAATCTGCCAAGCGAGACCTCATCCTACGAGCGGCAGGGGAATGCTTTGCTCGCTACGGCTACGACAAAACGACCTTAGACGACATTGGAGCCATGGCGCGCCTCAACAAAGCATCGCTGTACTACTACTTCAAAAGCAAAGAATCCATTTTTCTGGAAGTTGTGCTCGAAGAAGCTGCCAAATTTATGGAAGCGCTACAGACCGCCGTGGCGGCACTCAGAACCCCGGAGGAAAAAATTCAATTTTACCTCAAAGAGCGTCTTTCCTATTATGAAAAGGTGCTCAACCTTCACCAGTTGTCTCTGGAAGGCCTTCGCACGCTGGAGCCAGCTTTTGATGAATTGTATCGGGAGGTGAAGGCAAAGGAAATCGCCTTTTTGGGTCAATTGATTCAAACAGGAATCGACAGCGGCGTCTTTGAGCCAGTCCATGCGACACAGATTGCCGAGGGATTCCTGCTGATTTCTGATGCGGTGAAGCACGAAAAAGTGCGCAACACGCCGAGACTTCGCATCGAGGAGGTGGATTATTCCTCCGTCCAGCAAACGATTCAAGACCTGGTTTACTGGATGCTCCGCGGGCTGCGTGTACGGTCCGAAGGCTGATGTGAATCTATCGAAGGCATCATGCGTCGTGGCCATTCGCTTCGCTACTGTTCATATTCCCTAATTTCTCTGTCCCTTTTTACCTTTTCTGCTATGCAAACTGCATTGATTACAGGTGCCACCAGCGGCATCGGCCTGGAAATGGCACGTCAACTCGCTTCCGAAAAATGGGCGCTCATTCTTGTCGGCAGGAGCCGTCACAAGCTCGTCGAAGTCCAGAAAGAACTTGCTTCTCAAACTCCAGTGACCCTCATTGAAGCGGATCTCTCGCAAGTTGGGAGTGCCCAATTTGTGTACGACACCACGATCCAGCAAGGACTCAGCGTGGACGCCTTGATCAACAATGCTGGATTTGGTGATTTTGGTGAATTCGTGAACAGTGACTTCAAGAAACAAACTGAGATGATGCAACTCAACATGGTCACATTGACGCAGCTCACACATTTATTTTTGCCAGGTATGGTGACGCGCAACCACGGCCAAGTGCTCAATGTGGCCTCTACGGCATCATTCATGCCGGGTCCATTGATGGCTGTGTATTATGCCACCAAGGCGTTTGTGTTATCTTTTTCGGAAGCCATTGCAGAGGAATTGTCTAATACCAAGGTGACCGTGACCACGCTTTGCCCTGGACCCACCGCTTCGAATTTCCAGGCTGCCTCGGAGATGGAAGATTCCAAGCTCATTCGGGGCATCGACAAATTTCCGAGTTCAGCGGAGGTAGCGCGCTTTGGTCTCGCCAAAATGCACAGAGGAACGCGCGTGGCCATTCATGGATTCATCAATCGGGTCACGACGATCATGCCGAGATTTCTGCCTCGAACAGTTGTCACCAAAATTATCCATACTGCACAAGGAAGGAAAAATTCCTGACGCAGTAGTCCAAACGCTTCCCTATCCTTTCAAAAGGGTTTTCCCGTGTGTTCTCCTTTCATTTCTAAGGGAATGGTCGTAATTTGAGTAGTTGGCAAGTTCCCATCAAAGGCATCTATCACGAAATCCCCTTTCCTATTTTCTTCAAGTCTTTTCCCGCTATGAATCCATCTTCGCTCTCCCCTACCCGACCCATCGAAGCAACAGCTACAGCCGCTCCAGAGTCAACCATTGTCTCGAATCAGCGAGCCTTTTTTCGTCAAGGACATACCCGCTCGATTGAGGCGCGCCAAGATGCTTTGCGCAAGCTGAAGGCTGCCCTAGAAGCTCATCAGGATCAGCTGATGGCAGCCATTCATCAAGACTTCCGAAAGCCTGCTCATGAGGCCACGCTGGAGATTATCCCGGTATTGGAAGAGATCGACGTGGCAATCAAGCGACTGCCCGGATGGGCACGTGCCCGCCATGTTTCTACACCGCTGATTTACCAACCTTCTTCGGCCATGATCCTGCCTGAGCCGCTGGGAGTCGCGCTGGTCGTTTCGCCGTGGAATTATCCTGTGTACCTCTCCCTAATTGCGGTGGTCAGTGCTATCGCCGCAGGCAACACCGTTGTGCTGAAACCTTCAGAGCTGTCGCCTCACAGCTCTGAAGCGCTGCGCGCCATGGTGGAGAGCCACTTTGATCCCACTTGGTTTACTGTGATGCTCGGAGGCCCAAAGGTCACACAGGGACTCATTGATGCGCCGGTGGATTATATTTTCTTCACCGGAAGCCCCACGGTCGGCAAGCTCATCATGGCAGCCGCTGCGAAGCACCTCACTCCGGTAACGCTGGAACTGGGCGGCAAATCGCCCGTGATCATTGACGACAAAGTATCACTCGAATCAGTCGCCAGACGAGTCCTTTGGTCCAAGTGCTTCAATGCCGGGCAAACTTGCGTCGCCGGAGATTATGTCTTGATTCCCAGCCATCGCCGAGAAGAATTGTACCAGCACCTCCGCGCCCAAGTCACCAAATTCTACGGGGACCACCCGCAAAAAAGTCCTGATTATCCCCGTATCATCAACGACCGAAATTTTGAGCGCTTGAGGTCGATGATCACCGGCAAAGTGGTGGTCGGTGGTGATAACGACCCGCAAGACCGTTACATCGCCCCCACGGTGATTGAGGTGGATGATCCCACGACGCACCCCGCAATGCAGGAGGAGATTTTTGGGCCGATCCTTCCAGTGCTCAGCTACAATACCCTCGAAGAAGCCATTGCCTTCGTCAATGAGCGCCCCAAGCCATTGGTTTTGTACCTCTTCACCAACAACTCCAGCGTGCGCCGAAAAGTGATGGGGGAGACCTCTTCCGGCAGCTTCGTGGTGAATGACTTGATTATCCAAACGGGCCTATCTGAGCTTCCTTTTGGCGGCGTCGGGAACAGTGGCATGGGCACTTCTCATGGCGAAAAGGGCTTCGATACGTTTTCGCATTTCAAAAGTGTGATGAAGCGAAGCCTCCTCCTCGATACTCCCATGCTGTATCCTCCTTACAAAACATCCATTTCCTTGCTCAAAACCCTTGCGCGTTGGTTTGGATAATGGCAAATAGGGACTTCGACTCCATTAAAAAGCTTCTCTTGGAAAACCAAGAGAAGCTTTTTGCATGCGCTGTCATTGATTGAGAGACAAATCGGCGCAACAGTTGAGGCATCGATAGCAGGAAAATTCCTTTTGCATCACAAGCCAAGCTGGACGCGATACACACTATCGGCGAGTCCATTTTTGGACCAATAGTCCACGAGAACCGTCTCTTTTTTCTTGGCCACCGTGCGGAGGGTTTTGCTGACACCCATGGCGGGATTCGTTTCTACCCATCCCACAATCTGGTAAGGTGAAGCTGCCTCAAAGACGATCTCCAGCGAGCGATTGGGGTATTGGAGGGAATACATTTGGAGCTGATTTCCGGTAAATTCACTGCCTTCGTACTTCGCCAAAGAAGCCCGCGCCTCGATCGGCTCATTGGCCATGTGCAACAAGCGCAAAGCCATCAACGAAGGAAGCACCTTCACCGATCCAGTTGGAAGGCTCATCGGATCCATCCGAAGGCGGGTCCACATTTCATCTTCAAGCCATACGTCTTGATTGATTGTGACATCCACGTCGCCTTCTTGCTCAAAGTAGGAAAACTGTTGTAGTTGAAAATCTTTCTCTCTTCGGTTTATTTGTACAAATGCCTGCCCACACCAATCCTGAGCGGACATGGTCACCTTGAGCGCGTGGGGATAGATGCGCGTGTCAGCCGGACTGAACACCGAGGTCATGATGGAATAATCGTAGATTCCTGTGGGGAAATGCCGCATGGCATTGACTTTCAAGACCTTGGTTGTGGCGTCGCTGCGATATGACTCATTTTTGACTTGCTTGTCAGTGAGGAAATCTTCGGACACAAATACCAGTACCGCGCTCCCGGGATGTACATCTCGATAGCGTCCCTGGCTGAGATCATAGCTCGTAACTTCTCCCTTGCCTTGATACCAATAGGGATCCAGATCAAGCGGGCTATTCACAGGGGCGGTAGTTTGGCTGGAGGCGCCATTGGAAGCGGTAGAGGAACTGCAGGCCGGCAGAACCGGGACAACAAGTCCTACTCCCAACCAAGCGATGACGGGAATCAGATGAGGTTTCATAAGCGAAAAAAGTAGAGAGAAGGGCTGGAAAAGCTCTTTTATGCTGTCATGGTAACGCTTAGCTCCTCGAAAGGTTCATGAGAAGCAGCCGCTTTCCTTGTCAGCTTGGCGACAAAGGAAGCCTTTCGCCAGGGTGTGCCCCGCGGAAATTTTAGCGCTTCCACGCGAGGGTCTCAGTCATTTCGCCATCACTAAGCCGCAAATAGTATTCTCCCACAGGATAGCTACGTAGGTCAAAGTCTTGTGCATAGGGCCCAGGTCCGGGACGAATGGCGCCGCTGAGCAATTCTGTCCCCGAAGCATCCAGCAAGCGTAGGCGCAGGTACATCTTGCGCGGACTGCGAAAAGTGAGCCGAAACATCCCATTGCCGGCGGACTCCAGCCGAATGTCTCCCTGATCTAAGATTTCCTCTATACTGGAGCTATTTTCAACGACCAGCACGCCCTCCGTCCTCGACACGCAGATTCCGTCTGAGGCAGCAAATTGGATGGCATGGTTCCCCGGCTGCGTAAAAACATGCAGCGGGTTGGCATCGCTGGCGCTTCCCCGCTCCCCAAACTTCCACGCGTATTCCTTCGCCCCTTCGATTTCTCCTGAAAACTGGACCAAGCCAGGCCCATCAGCAAGATCAATTCTATCGGGTTGTATCAAGAAATCTGCTTCGAATTCCCTTACCCTGACCTCCACCGTCGCCGTGTCGCGACATCCTTCCTCATTTTCTCCCATGACTTGATATATTGTGCCGATCGTCGGCTGGGCATACACACGGGCTCCGCTGTCGCTCAACAAGCTCGGTTCAGGTGCCCACACATACGATACAGCGCCGCTGGCTGTCAAGGTCACTTCCTCCCCCGCACATACCGTGCTGGCAGAGCTTGCCGCCTCCATGAAGTCGCTGGAAGACACCACAACGGTCGCTGTACCGAGCAATTCACAATTCCGGGTGTCGAGGCTCCGCACGACATACTGCGTCGTGACACTCGGCTTCACCCGCACCTCGGCCCCGGCGATCGTAGAGAGGCCCTCCGCCAATTCCCACACGTAGCGGGTGCCTCCGCTCACTCCGAGACGCACTTCGTCGCCCCGGCAAATTTTCGCTGTGGTAGGCGAGAGCAGCAATGGTTCGGGTGCCTTCACTTCGACAGTGATTTGGGTAGAGGCCCCACAGGCGCCGCCGTCGCGCATCACAGTGTAGGTCGTCGTTTGAGCGGGTGCTGCGGTCACCAGCGGTCCGCGGACTTGATTGAGACCTGTGGCAGGACTCCACGTGAAATTGACACCGCCCGTGGCGGTCAGCAGCGTGCCTTGCCCAGGACAGATCACACTGTCTTGTGCTTTCACCGTCACAGGCGACACAGGATTGACAGTGAGCGTGATTGCACCTTCTGCCCGACAACCCGTTTCGCTGGTCCCCACTGCATAAAAAGTCGTGGTCTGAAGCGGAAAGGCATCAATGTCGCTCCCTGTGGCGGTGCTCAAAAAGCCCGCCGGACGCCAGTTGACCACAGGGGCACCAGTAGCGAGAAGTTTTACCCGCTCTCCTTCACAGATGGTCATTTTATCAGCAGATAGCTTCAAAGAGAGAGAATCAGCCACCTCCACCACGACCTCTCGCCGATAGGTACAGCCATTGAGATCGACGGCTTGGAGGGAATAAGTCATCGTTTTGCTGGGGCGAACTACGATCTCAGAAGCCTGCCCGACGGAAGCTACACCTGGCGCTGCCCAGCGATAATCCAAAGCGCCTCTCGCTATCAATCGCACGGAATCCCCTTTACAAATGCTGGCTTTGGCAGGAAAAATGACTACTTCCTGCGGCGTTACTACTTCTAAGGTCACTTTTTTGGTGCTGGTGCATCCGTCCTGATCTATCCCTTTGACAGTGTAGGTCGTCGTAGAAAGCGGCATGGCCATCACAGAAGGCCCTTCAGCGCGGTCGAGCCCGATGCTGGGCGACCATTCGTAAGTTCTCAACCCAGAGGCAAGCATTGAGATCTGCTCCCCGCGACACACCACGCGGTCAGCGGTGTTGAGAGAGATGGTGGCAGGCTTGGTAATGAATAGATAATTGTATCGTTCCTGCCGATCTGTTCGGCGGTCGCAGCCCAGCACTTCGAGGCGAACCGTGAACGATCCTTCTCGAGGAAAGCGGATGCTGGGATTGGCTTCACTGGAAAAGGCAGGTTCTCCTCCTTCGAATTCCCAGCGGAAGCCGACGGCATGGCGCGAAAGGGAGCTGAACTGAACAGCTTCTCCCGCGCAAGTCAAGGTTTTCTCCGCCCGAAAATCCGCAGTAGGGCTGCCACCCGCCGCAACTTGGATGGTCACCGAGGCACTGCTCATGCAGCCTTGGCGATCACGGCCCGTCACCCGATACGTCTCTTGGCTTCGGGGCCGGGCGATTACGCTAGGTCCCGTGCTGCCTGATAAACTCTGAGAGCTCACCCATCGATAGTCATTCGCCCCGGAAGCGCTCAGCGTCGTCGCAGCGCCAGGGCATACCACAGGCTCCGAAGCAAAGATTTGGATAGGCTCAGGCTGAACGACTTGCACCAATACTTGGGCCGTATCACTACAACCTGCTTCATTGAGACCAATCACCGTAAAGACTTGATCTTGATCAGGTGCAGCCTGCACCTCGGCACCTTGCCCCTGGACCAACTGATGGGGCAGCCAATCGTAGCGCAGCGCTCCCCGAGCTTGCAACGTGACGGAAGTGCCCGCACAAATGCGTGGTGTGAGACTGCGAATCTGAACCTCCGGAAAGGGGATCACCTCAATTCGCAGCTCGCGGCTGTTTCGGCAGCCAAACGCATTGGTGCCTTCGATGCGGTAGGTCGTACTCACATCTGGACTCGCCAGCACTTCGGCACCATCACTCTTGTTGAGGCCGACGGTCGGCGACCAGCGATAGGCATCCGCGCCTCTGGCTTGAAGCTCCACCGATTCGCCGGGACAAATGCGCAAGCGCGGCGCCACGATGTCCAACGCAGTCGGGGATTCTCGCACCGTGATCGTCGCTTCAGCGCGCAGGGTACAACCATCGTCAGTCACTCCTTCGACACGATAGGAAGTGGTCTGGGTCGGGGACACGGCCAGATTTCCAGAAGATGCCTCTGCCGCGATAGAAGCTGCCGACCATCGATAGCGTGTGGCGCCTGTGGCTTGCAGCACCAATTGCTCTCCTGCGCAGATTTCTGCTGTGGCGGGCGTGATCACCAATGGGCGCACGCGCTTCACTCGAATCGGCAGCGATTGCTGACTTACACAACCTGCTCCCTCACCGATCACAAGCAGTACATTGTCTGCCTTTGGCTCGAATGTCAATTCCGCTTGTGAACCCCGCTGAACGCGCTCCTCGCCGACCATCCATTCGTACTGCTCTGCGCCTGAAGCTCGCAGGCGCAAGGTCTCTCCTTGACAAATGTCTCGCTGACCTTCGATCTGAAGTTTTGGTGCTCCATTCACCTGAAGCACTGCCTGCCGGGTCACGGTCCGCTCTCCCCCTGGTCCCCTGACCGTCAAGATCACATCGTATTTGCCCGCAGTTTCATATTTTACACGCGGAGTTGTGCCGACGACGCTGGCCGGCGTAGCACCGGGAAAGGACCAGATGTGTTCCAAAGAAGCTCCGGGCGTTGTGGATCTGAACTCGACGAATTCTCCGGCACAAATCTCCTGTGCACTCGCTGTGAATGCAGGAACTGGAGGCAAAGGCAGCGGGGCACCTAATCGAATATTGTCCAAATAAATGTCATTGCCGTTTCCTGAAAAATTGATGAATGCAATCTCGACGTTGGGTTCCCCCACCAAAAAGCGCAAGTCGATCTGTTCGGTTCGCCACGATTCCTCTTCTGGCGTGAAAGGCACGCGAACAGCACGATCTACTGTCGCAAGCTGTTCCCCCCCTTTGTAGTAAATCGATCGAAACAGGGTACCACAGCCCGTAGAGACGAATACGCCCAAAGTATCCGAAAACTGGCCGCCGTAAGCGCCATAGGCGAGGTCAAAACTCAGGACAGGCGCCGTTTCCCCCGTGAAATTCATCACTGGCAGCAGCAACCAGTCAGCGCTATGAACAAGTTTGTTATCAAAATTATTGATGCTGAGGGATCGGCGACTTTGCCCTCGCGCTCCGACGCGCTCAGAAATCGCCCAAGTGTAATCATTGTCGGGATTGCGGAAGGAAAATCCTGTGGGCGGCAAAGGAGATCCTGATTCGAGGGTAATGTCATAGGGTAATCCCAGACCCGCTGCCGTCACGGTGATGTATTGCTCAGTGGTGATGGCTCGGGTACCAGCGGCATTGGTCACACGCAGAGACACAGGATACACGCCCGGATTGCGATAGACGACGCTGGGATTGGGCTTGTCAGAGCTGCTGGGGCTGGCGCCGGGAAAGGTCCATTGGAGTGAAAGCTCCTTGCCTTCGGAGCGATCCTGAAAGCTCACTCGCAATGGGCCGCAGCCTTGACGAACGTTGGCGGCAAAGGCCGGAATGGGGGGGACCAGCGGTGGCACACAGACCCTTGAAGTCAGCAGACTTCCCCTTCGCGGACTGTTTTGAAGCACCAGCCTCATCCTGGTTTTTTGGTCTTGTGTGAACAGATTCATGCAGCCATCATCGGAATAATCCATGTAATTCTGAATCATCGCGTTGACATTTTGGCAACCCATGGATCCCGGCGGACAACCATAGTGCGGCCCTGCTGTCTCGGGTGTGTCACCACAAAAGTCGTCCACCCCACACGGACCGTCGCCCCACACGTGGCGCAACCCCAACCAATGCCCCACCTCGTGAGTAGCAGTGCGACCACGGTTAAAAGGAGGGGACACCGTCCCCGTCGTGCCAAACACACTGTAATGAATCACCACGCCGTCCGTCGCTGCCGAGGACCGCTGGCTGGGCACGCCGCTCAGGCCCGAAGAGACAGGAAACTGCGCGAAGCCCAAGACATTGTCCGCTAGGTGACACACCCAGATATTAAAATATCGATTGGGATCCCAACTGGTGGCGGGCTTGATGACCTCATTGAGGTAGCGCTCCGTGAAGGGCGCACCGCCAAAAGAAACGCGATGAATGCCATTGGTAGGACGGCCTTGCGGATCAAGATTGGCGAGGCAGAACTCAATGCCTGTATCCACAGCAATGTTGCGATATTCTCTGGGAGTAGCTACCTGGTCAGGATTCTGACGGCGATAGTCCTGATTCAATACCTGAATCTGTGAGAGCACTTGAGCATCGCTGATATTTTCTATCGGCGATGCGTAGATCACGTGGACCACCGTAGGAATGGTGAGGAGTTCTTCGGGTCCAAACCTGAAGAAGCCGCGACTCCTTTGTTGCTGCTGGATCGACTGTTGCATCCAGAATTCGAATGAAGAATCGCTTTCAGTGCCCCCGGGAGAGAGCACGTGGAGGTCGGCCTCCGACTCTTGGGTGTGGCAGCTTCGAACAAGAGGGATCGCCGAACGGTGACGGGGATTTTGCTTATCGAACACGTACACGGGCGTTTTTCTCAGGGTGCCCGCCTGCGGATCCCTCAGGTCAATGCTGCGGTTGAGGTCGCCCCCATGCTGAGCGGGTTGCAGAATATTTTGCCCATATACAGTCGAACTGAGCACTATAAAGAGCCAGCAAACGACCCACATTCTTGATCTATACATCATGGTTGGGGAAATTTTTCACCGATCCGAAGAATCCTGCACAGAATTCTCATGTAGGACAATTTATGGTATTTTGACGAAGCAAAACACTGTAGTGCATGGATTATTTTTCGATGGAAAGTTAAGGAATGATGGTTAAATCGCAAGAAATCACTTTCGTACGTGCTTCAGCGGGCTGTTCGATACGGCGGCATGGTGAATAACTTTTCGCAAAAAATCCAGAAGTTCGCAACGAATATTTTCATGATTGTATCCTAAGATGCATTCCACCGCACCCATTCGGCCCATTCAACTCCGCAGCGCCGCTTTTATCGCCATCGCTAACATGATCGGCACGGGAGTTTTTACCAGCCTCGGTTATCAAGTATTGGACATCAGCTCAGTATTTGCGCTGATTTTGCTTTGGGTCGTAGGAGGTATCGTGGCCCTTTGTGGTGCCCTGGCCTATGGGGAGCTAGGCGCTGCGCTGCCACGGTCAGGTGGTGAATATCACTTACTGGGCAGAATTTATCACCCCAGCATTGGATTCCTATCGGGCTGGGTATCGGCCACTGCTGGATTTGCCGCCCCCACTGCCAT
>DAITMB010000096.1:0-6620 GCA_036835375.1 Bacteroidota bacterium | reverse complement strand
ATCGCTCTGGTCTATGTGTCCTATGCCTACACGGGCTGGAATGCCTCCATTTATTTGGTTGGCGAAATGAAGGACCCGCAAAAAAACCTTCCCAAAGCCCTGCTCTTCAGCACCTTATTGGTGATGCTGCTCTATGCCTTGCTCCACTACGTGTTTCTCTACACTGTCGCGATTCCCGATTTGGCTGGTAAAATCGAGATTGGGTTCATCGTCGGGCAAACTTTGTTTGGAGAAGGTGCGAGTGCAGTGCTTTCCCTGCTCATTGCCCTACTCATGGTCTCGACAGTGAGCGCAATGGTATTTCTTGGGGCGAGGATCAATCAGGTGATGGGTGAAGACTACCAGATCTTGCGATTCATGGCACGGCGAAGCCGCCAAGGCATGCCTGTTCCGGCGCTCCTCATCCAGACGGGCATCACGCTGCTTTTCATTTACAGCGCCAGTTTTGAGCAGGTGATCGTGTACGCTTCATTCACCTTGATGCTGCTGACGTCCCTCACCGTCGCGGGGGTGTATGTGCTGCGCTGGCGCGAGCCAACACTTCATCGGCCTTACCGCGTGTGGGGCTTCCCGATCACTCCGGCGATTTTTCTGGGAGTGAATCTCTGGATCATGGGCTATGTGGTACTCGAGCGACCTGGTGAATCACTTCTGGGATTGGCCATCATTGCGGCAGGAGCAGGAATTTTCTGGCTCAACCAGCGATGGAAAGGAGATGCTTCGGAGAAGGCTTGAGTAAAAAATTGGCGAATACAACAGCATTGCTGGGCTAGGGCCAAGCAAATGTATTCAAGCATACGATTCCATGAGCTGCACCAGCTCCCTAAACACCGGCAGCCCCGTGGACTGGTGGCAAAGGAGGGCTAGGCGCAAGGGTGTTTTCCCTTCTAAATCCGGAAAAAGCGGATCGGCCTCTTGGCGAAGTAGCAGTTGCGCCATCTCCAAGCTTCGTTCAGTCACAGCATAATGTAGTGGCAATCGCCCCACATAAATGCCCCCTGCGGGGTGATTGGGGTTGGCACCCTCCTCAAGCAAGAAGCGCAGCAACTTGGGGTGATGGTTGTACACTGCCCAATGCAGGGCTGTCAAGCCGCCACCTTCGGGTTGAAGGTTGATGTCCACGCCCCGGCGAATGAGTTCGCGGATCGGCTCGATGTGGCCGTAGTAGCTGGCCAGGTGAATCGCAGATCGGCCTCGGGCATCGCCGTCCCGGACCGTTGCATCCACCCGAACGCCTTTTTCGAGCAGGCTACAGGTGAGTTCTGGCAATCCTTGATCACATGCCACCAAGAGCGGCGTCCAGCCTTCCACGCGATCGACATAATCAAGGTTGGCTCCTTGGTCGATCAGCCATTCGGCCATTTGCTCGTGGCAAGTGTTGATGGCGATCATCAGGGGCGTCCAGCTTCGGAATTCGGTTGTGATATCGATCTCCGCACCGTGTCCCACAAGGTATTCAGCAGCCTTTTGGTTGCCATTGAGGGAAGCGAGGTGCAGGGGCGTATTGCCAAATTGGTCTTCGCGATTGACTTCTGCACCATGCTCCAAAAGCGCGGGCAGGAGGTGCGTCTGACCATTGAGCACAGCCAAATGAAGCAAGCTGTCCCCTTCCTTGTTCAGGGCATTGGGATTGCCACCCGACCTCAAAAACTGAGATAAATCGGACTTCCTCCCCATCCGGACCGAAGAAAACACTGACATCATGGGGGGAAGTTATGAGAATGAGGGACTTTCCCCAACGACCGATGCAGGAAAATCCTTGCATCAGTGTCTAGCTGGCGAAAGTCCCCCTTTATCGGCTCCTGAGTGCCTTTTTTTTAAAAAAAAACTGACGCTACTGACAATTTCCGCTCAAGCAGCTCGGACTGGGAGCTTCCATCAGAGCGCAATCTGAAATAACATCGTATTTTTCATTCATCTCCACTTCCATCGCCGTGTATTTGTCCACAAGAGATTGCAGTTGGGCGATGTCCACATTGTCGCTGGCATACACTAGGTATCCTTGAGGTCCGCCGCAAGCCTTGGCACCATAGGCAATGACTTGGCAGTTGCTTGATTTGGAGCAAGACTTGTCAGCAATGAGGGTCTCTATCTCGAGCATAAGCTCATCAAGGGATTTCTGGTCTTTTTCTTGACCAATGGCACCAATAGGGGAACTGTCGCAGGCGCTGACAATCAGCAGCAGGGCGAACACAAAAGCGAGTGACTTCATAGGGTTGAGGCACATGAGTGAAAGTCGTTGAAAGAAATGAAAGCAGAAATTTCCTCCAAAACGTTCGGCGCATCGCATGTGCTGCACAGCCTTTCCACAAAAATAGTAAGGGTGTGTGACCTCCTCCGTTTACGTGTCGCCCCGATGAATCGGCGTGCTTAATAATCGTCGCCCTTCATGAGCGCTTGTTCCATTTCGTCGGCGGACTCAGACACCAGTAGCAACACCGCTTTCAATGTCTCTTCGTCCACTGTCGCGGGAATTTTGGCGGTAAAAAATACCACATAGGTTTTAGCCTCTTCGTCGAACTCAATGCTCCAGGAACCAAGCTTTTTCCTGCCACTGTCTTCGAGCAGGCGAATGAGAACCTCTCGCTTGGCTTTTTTGAATTGTCCGGCGATGGACAAGACTTCCCGAATCTCCGTGCCGAGATAGGTTTGTGTCTTTGTTTTGACAATGACGAGCTGAGTCCGGTCGTCTTTCCCGACCTCAAACACAGTCCTAATATTGCCAGCTTCAGTGAAGCTGTAGTTGTATCCAAGCCGATCCATGAGGACTACGGGATCGGAATCGGGCTGAGCCGACAGAGCGGAAGCGGACAAAAGCCCCAGGAAGAGAATGCATTGCTGAAGGTTCATGACAGACCAGGTAGTAGTGAAGAAGAGGCCATAAAATTGGCAAAAAAGTGGGAAAATACGAAGTCCAGCAATCGTCAGGGCAAAGGATTCGCCACGGAGAATTTTGATCAAAATATCTCCGTCATGCAGTTGGGAAACCCCGACCAGCTCCGATGGAAATGCGAGATGAGCACACGAACAATATCCGGCTGTTGGCTTCAGTCAGGCGATATTTCATGGATTTTCGGTTGAATAAATCCACAACTCGACTAACGCCGGGAGCAGGATGACTGCGAATCATGCGCCTTCCTGATCCCTACTGAAGCACTTCCAGTGCTTGGCGCAGGTCTTCGATCAGCACTTCGGCATCCTCCAGGCCTGCGTAGAAGCGCACCACGTTCCAAGGCACGACCGAACCACTGTAATTCGTGGAGCTGACCAGGGCGCTCATGGGGAACGCGAGGGACTCGTAGCCACCCCAGCTACAAGCCAACAAGAATGCTTTCAACCGATTACAAAATGCATCGACATCGGCCATTGTTTGTGCTCGCAGCGCTACAGAAAACTGTCCTGTAGGTTGCTTCATCTGCCGCATCGCCAACTCATACTGAGGATGCAGAGGTGAAAAAGGATAAAACACTTGCTCTACCGCTGGATGTTGCTCAAGGAAAGCTACAACTTTGGGAGTCGTGAGGGCCACGCGGTCCATGCGAATCGGCAGGGTGCGAAGGCCCCGAAGCAATAACCAGGCATCATGCGGCGACAGTACAGCGCCGAGGGTCATGTATTCGGACTGGAACACCATTTCGGCGCGTTCGCGAGAGCAACACATTACCCCGGCTACGACATCGCTGTGCCCCCCGATATATTTGCTGGCGGAGTGAAACACCATGTCCACGCCCATGAGAATCGGTTGCTGGTTGAGTGGTGTGGAAAAACTGTTGTCCATCGCCGTGAGCAAGCCATGAGCTTTGGCAATGGCGACCACGGCGGCAATGTCCTGCAATTCAAACGTGAGGGAATTAGGACTTTCCAAATAAAGCAAGCGGGTACTGGGCCGAATCGCTTGCTCGAAAGCGCTGGCGTCGCGACCGTCCACAAAAGTCGTCTCCACGCCAAATCGCGGGAGCAATTGACTGAAGAGTTTGTTTGTCCAGCTATAAGGCTTCTGCACACACACCACATGGTCCCCAGCCTGCAAGGTTGACATCACCCCGGCGGCGATGGCCCCGCTCCCACTCGCAAACATGAGACACTCCTCTGCGCCCTCCAGCGCCGCGAGTTTTGCTCGCAGCATGGCCACCGTCGGGTTGTGCCCACGGGTATAAAATGGCCGATCCATTTCGTGCATCAACTGCTCTCGCATCGCAGCGACATCGTTGAACACAAAGTTACTACTCTGAAACACAGGCGGCACCGCTGAGCCGAGGTAATCTTCCCGCGACTCCCCGAGATGATTGATAAGATGAGAAAGCTCCATAGAAAATTGGGATAGCTACACTTGAGCGGGGGAAGATGGGAAAAGTTGGTGAGAGTTGAGGGAAAGTTCTGGTTGCATTTGCATGAAGTCGCATCCATGTGCCGAAGACTGGGCTGTGCTGGCTAAAAACCCTTTGGGAAGCCCCATGAGTACCCCGAAAACAAATACAGGGGGCGTGCCGAAGCACTCCCCCTGTAACGCACCGTATCGCGATATTTTGGCAGCGATCACTTACCGAACCAAGGTGGCGATTTTGCCCAGACCCTCCTGGAAGGAATCGGTGGCGGCAGAGAAAGCCATTTTTACTTCTTCCCACTTTTCATCGGTGGCGGTAGAAAGCTCGTCGTACTTGGCTTGCAACTCTTTTTTGCGGGTTTTCATCTCTTTGATCGTGTTTTCATAAGCCATTTTGGCATCTCCTTGAGCTTGCTCTTTTTTGGCTTCCAATTCATCGATTTTGGTAAAAAGATGATCGATACTTTGTTTTGCTTTTTGTTTGAATGCTTGCTTGTCCATGTGATTGAAGGATAATTAAGTGATACCTACTCTTGAGGATTTTCGGCTTTCTCCATCGTCATATTATCTCAAAAATGACAACAATTGATACACTATCATACGATATGACTTATAGATTGTTTCAAAAAATTTAAGATTAGGGGATAATTTATTATTTACAAACCCACTGATTCTGGTCTCGCAAGTATTTTGAATTGGCATAAATACGGTTCGTCACTTTTCTCAAAAAGAAGTGAGGTGCTGCCCGATTGTCACAATTTCTGAGTAGAATGAAGCAACCAGTGACGATCTCTGGAGGACCAATTTGCCGCTCCCCACTCGATCCCCCATTCTGAGTTAATAGAACTATGTGCCATTTGGTAAGTGATGGTCGGGATTCTATACCAATTAACTCTGCCCGCCAGCGACAAATTGAATTTCAACCAGCTTGCCCTCCGGAGAGAATACAGGGTACATACCTTGTTCTGAACGGGGGTTGTCAAATGTGATTCTCACTGGCCCGACAGTACAAAAACCTGGCTAGTATGAGGTACCGATGATTTTGGCAGGTCGCCTCCTTTCTATTCACGCCCTTGTTTCCACACCAACCCCGGCCTCATAAAGCACCTGTTCCTCGTTGCTGCCTTCGCACAGGGTGAAAAAAATTGCTATGCCGATTCCAGCAACGGGTCCTTGCCTGCGGGAGCCAAGGAGTAGTGACTGTTTCGGGTAAGTTAATACAATTCCACTACTGGAATACCACACCGACTCACGCGCAGGCTGCCAGGAAAGTCCGTTTCCAACAGCCGCAGTATGCGGTAAGAAATATTTTGATCAAACAGCAGCATCAGGAAGCAATCCTTACTCTCCGCTCCCGATCTGCCGCATAGGCCAGACAAGCCCGGATGTGTACCTCTTCCAGTTCAGGAAACTCTTCCAGAATGGCCAGGATGCTCATACCCTGCGCCAGCCACCCGAGTACATCATAAACCGCGATCCGGGTGCCCACAATGCAGGGCCGACCAAAGCGGATGTGCGGATCAAGGGAGAGATAAGCCTGGTATTTCATATTCTCAATGATACGAAAATCGCCGCACAGTGGTAAGACCCGGCCCGCAAATGACAGAACTTGGCAATCCATTCGATCTGGAGCCATCTCCGCTAAAGGAAGTCTTTAGCCAACATCCTGACAAAAAACAAAGAAGGAACTGAGTAAAGAATCAAGGGCCCTAAGCCGAAGTCCGGCACCAACGCATTCAAAGACCGGAATGTGATTGCATGCCTCATCAGATGGCTGAAAAACTGCAGAAGAATCGCGACCAGCTTTGAGAAGAAAGCTGAACCTTTCCTGGCCATGATCAAGCTTGCCTTTAAAAAAAACGTTGCCTCCAAAAGCATTTTTATGACACATCCCGTCAAAAAATCCTTTCTCCTTTCCTCCAGACTCCCCTCCGGAATGTATCTGGTCAGCATGCAACACGAGGAGCGCGTGCGGAGCTATAAAGTCTTGAAAATCAATCAACAACGACTTTTCGCCAGCAGCTTGAGCAGGCCCTCGGTGGAGCTCCACGGAAGGAAACCCAAGCGCCCCAAAATAGGCCCGCTGCGCCTCAACCCGTTTTAGGCGAAGCGCACTCCTGCCATAGCCATCTCCGAGCCGCTGCCCTGCAAAGCCACACCCGGCCACGGCCCCAGCAGATGGAGGCATACAGCAGGGAACGCTGTTTTTCCGTACATTGCGAATGCAGCGTCGGAAATACGCTCCCGTTCTCCGCAAGCACCATCTCCAGCCCGGCACAGGGCTTACGCGCCAGCC
>DAITMB010000095.1:0-20052 GCA_036835375.1 Bacteroidota bacterium | reverse complement strand
AAGGCCAATCAAGTGGACAGTCCTTTTTATTGGTTTAAGATTGAGGGTACTTGGCACCATGTTACCTTGAGCGGGTTGCTTCCCATCGACTGGGAGCTGCCGATGATCCACGTAAATTATTTCGAAGCCGAAGCCTTTGCCCGGTGGAAAGGCAAGCGCCTTCCAACCGAAGCCGAGTGGGAACTGGCTTGTGTCCGGTACGCGCCCGACATTCCGGCACATGCCAATTTTGTCGAACAAGAGCACTTTGCTCCCCGCAGACGGCAAGGCAATGATCATCAGTTTTATGGAGATGTGTGGGAGTGGACCACAAGCGCATATTTGCCATACCCTCACTACCAAGCCCCTCCTGGGACCGTAGGTGAGTACAACGGCAAGTTTATGATCAACCAAATGGTGCTTCGCGGCGGCTCATTTGCTACCCCTCGCGATCATATTCGCCCGACCTATCGCAATTTTTTTCATCCTCAGCATCAATGGTTGTGTAGCGGTTTCCGCCTGGCTGAGCATATTTGACCGATTCTATGGAATCTTCCACCCAGACATTTGACACCACTTTTGCCCAAGACATCGTCAAAGGCTTGAATGCGACCCCTCGCAGGCTTTCCTCTCAGTATTTTTATGACGAAAAGGGAAGTCAGCTTTTCCAGCAAATCATGCGAATGGAAAGCTACTACCTCACCGACGCAGAACTAGAAATTTTTTCCCGTCAAGGGGAAGCAGTGGTAAAAGCCTGTTCTCCAGATGGCAGCCCTTTTCGACTAATAGAATTTGGCGCTGGTGACGGTATGAAAACGAAGGTATTGCTCCGTCACCTTTTGGAACGGGACTTAGATTTTATTTATGCACCAATTGACATTTCGGCCACAGCACTGGAAGGCTTGGTGAAAGAGCTGGCAGATGTATTCCCAGCGTTGAAAGTAGAGCCGTTGCAAGGGGAATATTTTGCCGCATTGGATGCCCTCTCCAGCGCTGGACATGTGGAGCGCAAAGTCATTCTATTTATGGGTTCCAATATTGGGAACTTTCAGCGGGCAGGTGCCATTTCTTTTCTTAGCGCGTTGCGCGATCACGCGAGTCCGGGCGACAGGGCCATGATCGGATTTGACCTGAAAAAAAATCCATTGACCATTCTTCGCGCCTATGACGATCCAGCGGGCATTACCAGAGAATTTAACCTCAATCTGCTCGACCGCATCAATCGCGAACTCGGGGGCGACTTTGATCGCGCTCAGTGGCAGCACTACGCGACCTACGATCCGCTCACAGGCGAAACCCGCAGCTACCTCCTGCCCCAGTCCGCACAGCAAGTCTGCTTGAAGGTGCTCGGAGAAACCTTTTCTTTTGCTCCCTGGGAGGCTGTTTGGACAGAATTGTCGCAGAAATTTGACTTAGAGATGATTCAAGACCTTGCCCAGTCCTCGGGATTCGTGCACTTGGAAGGGCTGCTGGACAGCCGCCAATATTTCATGGAAGCCTTGTGGGAATGCCAGGCTTAGCGTTGGTGTGAATTTATTCTGGTTCCGGACCCTTCGGTTGCTGGCTACGCTTGGCGAATTCCAAAGGCAAGTGCGTGTGGGTGTTGATGAAGGCACCAGCGGCGGTCAAGGCCGCTTCCGCCTCTGGCACGATTCGCCAAAACAGCTGCCACACATGGATCATTTGAGGCCAGATCTGTAGGTGCACTTCAACTCCTGCTTCTTCCAGTTTGGTGGCCAATCGTCTTGCATCGTCGGTGAGCACCTCACAATCAGAAGCTTGGATGAGAATCGGAGGGAGATGGCTCAGGTCGGCAAACAGCGGCGACACCAGCGGATAGGTGACAGGGAATGCGCCGGCATAAGCTGTGCCCCAATTGGTGACTTCCTTCACCTTCACAATCGGATCTTCGTCGGCAAAGCGGGTGGCAGATTCGCCGCTGAATCCAAGATCTACCCACGGAGAGAAACACACGCAGCAAGCCGGCAGCGGTATGTTCATATCGCGCAGGGCTACCATGCAGGCAATGGCCAAACCACCCCCGGCGGAATCGCCAGCCAAGGCGATGTGTCCGGGATCGTAGCCTTCTCCCAACAAAGTCTGGTAGGCGGAAACGGCATCTTGCAGCGCAGCAGGGAAAGGATGTTCTGGTGCCAGGCGGTAGTCGATGAGCAGGGCACTGGTACCGGCGCGTTGAGCAAGCCGGGCCGCCAGTCCGCGATGAGTTTGGATAGAGCCTACGGCATAGCCACCGCCGTGAAGAAAGAGGATGGCCTTGTGTTGGTTGGTGTTGTCGGGATGGACCCATTCTACGGGCAGTTGCTGCCAAATCTGCGCGACAGCCACGACTTGAGATGGCAAAGCGAGCGTGGGGCCAGACAACCGGAGTAGCTTCCGCACGCGGGGAATGTCGTTGAGATCCACGCCCATGACTCGCTTCATGTTGTTGGCGGAAATCTTCAAGAGCGTATGAGAAAAACTTGGCATATGCGAAAGACGATTATAAAGCGAGAGAAGCAATCGAGCATTTGAGATAGTCCGAACTGTCTTCCCCAACCAATATCAGGCTAAACAACTACAAAGGAAGTGCTTATCATCTGGTGTGTGAGCGTCTGAGACCATTTAAAACCGAGTCAAAACGGGGTAAAAACTACGACATTGAAGTCAAGACAACAAGCTTCCATTTAGCGGATTTAACTCAATCGACATCGACTGATTCACGATTGCTACACAGCGTCGCTTGCCTGAGTGTACGTAGGGTAAAATATTGTGATGAGATTGGAGGAGATGTGATTGTGCCCCTGTCATATGAGAGGGAATCACGCAAGTTGCAATAGCTATAGCATGGCACTAAATTCCTCACGCTGCATCCTGAAAAAGAATACAAAATTTGTGAAGGAAAATGATCAAGTTCATGCCTACCCCCATGGTCACCTTTGTAATCCTGTAACTATTTGGGGACTCACTTATGCCGAGCCTCCCTCCACATGAAGAGGGGGCGATAGTATGATGATACTCAATGGGCAACAAAATAATTTATTACATGTGTTGCTTGAAAGAAAACTGACAAAAGATGACTTACGCAATGAGGCCAATAATTTGTTATTACAAATAGATAGCTTTCGAGGGGCATTGAAGATGCTGAATAGACCGGATTATGGCATAGAAAAAGAAAGTAAGGCGGTAGTGAGAGGTATTTGCAACCAGCCTTTAGAGGCGCAAATTCGAGGGCTTGCAATTCCGAGTGTTTGGGAATTATGCCTTTTATATTTGATATCGTGTAGAAGATTGGTTAGCAAGAGACTATCGGGCGTCAAGGAATGGAAAAATGAAAATCCTTATTGCGAAGGATGTTCCAAACTTGCGCAAATTGTTAAAAGTTTCGCTTTGAGCCAATTTTAACAATTAGCCAACATTGGCGACACAGCGAAATCATATTGCCGAGATTTCTTTGCACCAAAGAACTCATTTAATGCGGCAATCTTTCGCGCTTTTCTCACTTTTTTTCCTTCTGCTGTCCTACCAGCCCCTTGTGGCTCAGCTCGGTACGGTCTCAGGTGTGGTAGTTGATAGTAGTACTTCTGAACCACTCATAGGTGCTACGGTATCAGTGAGTAGCCAGTCAGGACGTGTGTTTGGGGCCTTCACTGGAGAGGACGGCTCCTTTTCTATGAATAATGTCCCTATTGCAAAGGGCTACACTGTCAAGGCTACCTACTATGGCTATGACGATCGGGAAATCTTGAATGTCGAAGTAGTAGGTGGACAAGCTGTTTCGTTGCGGATTGAGATGCAGGAGGGGGAATACAGTTTGAACGAAGTGACCCTCACAGCAGTCCGGAAAGCTTCCACCGAAGTGTCGGTCATGAGCATCATGAAGGAAAGCATGCAGATCGTTAGTGGGGTTTCTGCCGAGACGATCAAGAAAACACTTGACAGCGATGCTTCTCAAGTCATGAAGAGAATTCCTGGGGTGACGGTCGTCCAGGATCGATTTGTCGTGATTCGCGGCTTGAGCGAACGATATAACCTTACCCTGCTGCACAATGTCAACGCGCCGAGCATGGAGCCTGACGTGAGATCTTTTTCGATGGATGTGCTACCGAGTAGCATCATTGATCGGGTGCTGGTGTACAAAAGCCCTGCACCGAATCTTCCAGGTGATTTTTCAGGAGGTGCTATCAAACTCTACACGAAGGGTATTCCGGATGAAAGCAGCTTAGTAGTCGATCTTTCTACTGGCTATAGGCCCGGTTCTTCGTTGAAAACGTTTGTTGCCGAAGAGCGCAGACCCTTGCACTGGACTGGAATCAATGACGGCGCTAATGACTTGCCCTCAGACTTTCCCGATCGCGTGGACGTTCTTACAGGAGAAGCCAGGGACAATGCGGGCAAGTCTCTTCCAAACAATTGGGAACCCACTTCTTACAATTCTGGGCTTGATTACAAAGTAAACCTCACCTACAGCTTTCGCAAAGATTTTGGTCGGGAAGGTCAGATCGGGAATGTGACGGGTATCCAATACAACAACTCCAAGACCATATTTAATATGGTCAATCGCTCTTACGAGGCTTATGACTTTACTGCTCAAAGCTCAAAGCTGCGCACCGACTTTGATGATATTGAGTATGGACAAGAGATCATGACGGGGATTGTCCACAACTGGGCTGTGCGGCTCAATAGTAATCACGTGGTCGAGCTAAAGAATCTTTACAATACACTCACGAGCTACGACTATATCGACCGCTTTGGAGACCAGGTAGCCCAAGGCTTTACGCAAAACAGTGACGCTTTTTACAACGAATACCGTGGCCTTTACTCGGGTCAAATGGTAGGAACGCACAAGCTCTTCAAAGAATCCATGCAAGTGGAGTGGATTGGCGGGCTGGGACTTTCTTTCAACGAATTGCCCGACTATCGGAGGCTCCGCCGCAATGTGTTGGATCCAGCCACAGGAGAAGAAGTACTCTTTGTTCCGAGAGGACAAACGCCCGATTTTCTTGGGAAGTTTTACTCCGAGATGTTCGAGACCATTTATTCAGGTGCAGTAAACATTGAGCAGACGTTCAACGCTCAAAAAGAGACGCTTTTCAAGCCATCGGTTCAATTCGGAGGCTTTTGGGAGTACCGTGATCGGGAGTTCAGCGCTCGCAACCTTGGGTATAGCCGAGCTTTTGACTTTGATGAGTCCCTTACGCAAGTCTCAGTCGGACAGCTTTTTCAGCCAGAAAATATTAATTCATCAAACGGTATCAGACTTGGCGAGAACTTTAGTCCGAACAACTTCTTCGCTGCTTCCAATCGTCTGATGGCAGGGTATCTCTCAGTCAACCTTCCAATCGGACCCCGCTTCAATGTGTTTGGAGGCATACGCCTGGAGGACAACATTCAATCTCTCGGCAGTCTTTTGCCTCCTGGCTCAGGAGGGACGGGTTTTGACTCTGTTCGGATCGAACAGCTCATTTTGCTTCCATCTGTGACACTGTCTTACAATCTCACCTCTTCTCTCATTCTCAAGGCCGTATATGGCAGAACGGTCAATCGTCCGGAATTCAGGGAGATAGCGCCTTTCGGGTTTTATGACTTCATCTTTGATGCAACCGTTACGGGATTTTCGGGTCTTCAGAATGCGACGATCGACAACTATGACCTTCGCCTCGAGATGTATCCAAGCCCCACAGAGACCATCTCTTTGGCATTTTTCTACAAGCAATTTCAAAACCCCATAGAGTCGCTTTATGGCAACTTCGGCAGCGAGCAGGCTACCTTTTTGTACCGCAATACGGAAAGCGCATATGCAAGGGGAATCGAATTGGACATGAGAAAATCTCTTAGAGGTCTCACCCAATTCAAGCTTCTCAACAGAACAGCCCTTTTAGTGAACGTATCGCTCATTGACAGCCGAGTGACACTCGGTGAAGACCTTGCGAACCTGCTTCGGGCCAAAGACCGTCCGCTACAAGGGCAGTCAAACTTCATTGTCAACACAGGGATTTTTTACAATGATGAAGAGCATGATTTCCAGGTCAATGTGCTCTACAACGTGATCGGCAAGCGAATTCTCCTCGTAGGCGCTGGTTCGATTCCAGATACCTATGAAATGCCCCGCAATGTGGTGGACATCAGCGTGTCCAAGGGCCTCGGCGAGCGCTTCGTGCTACGCGCTGGAATCAAAGACCTTGTCAATCAAGAATTCCTCTTGTTACAAGATGGAAATGAAGACGGGATTTTCGACCGTCAAAACGATCAGATTTTCCGCCGGTTCAAACCCGGATCTGTTTTTTCACTAGGGCTTTCCTATAAAATTTTCTAGTTCAACTCCAATTCCCAACTTTCTACGTTATGAAAACTTGGTTCCAAAACAGGATGTCACTCATGGCATCCGCCATTACAATGCTTTCGATCCTTGCGCTAGCGAGTGGATGTAAGCAAGATGAGGTGCCTGCGGCTCCTTCGGCCAGCTTCTCCACAGCTTCAGCAACCGGCATCAACGGAGCTACCGTCTCTACCGAAGTGACAGCCAATGCACCTGCTGGTCTTACCAGAATTTCGATCTTGAAAAACGGAGCTCCTGATAGCAACTATCCAGACCGTACTTTCACCGACGAACCGACCACAACGTCTTTCACCCTTGAGTACGTCATCGAAGACAACCTTCCTGTAGGTGCTGTGGTGAACTTCACCATCCTTGTGACTGATGTCGAAGATCGCACAGCCACTTCTGCTCCTTTTGCAGTGAACGTGTCTGCTGAGCCTCCCAAGCCATTGGTACAAGTAGGTGGGGTGGACATGCTGCCAGGTTACAGCGAGCACATCAAAGGTGTGGCCGTTGCAGGTATCGAAGGAACTTACATCGAAGCCCGTGATGTCACACTGACCAAAGACAAAGACTATGTGTTGATCTCTTTTGTACGTGTAGGACCTATCCCTGCTGCAGGTACTTCTCCCCAAGACGACGATGGTCGCACAGAAGGCGTATTGCGCATTGAGCCAGGTACGGTGATCTATGGAGACCAAGCCACCAAAGGCACCCTTGTGATTCAGCGTGGTGGTCAAATCATTGCTGAAGGTACTGAGGATGAGCCAATCGTGATGACCTCTATCAGACCAGCTGGTCAGCGTACGCCTGGCGACTGGGGTGGGCTCGTCGTGTGTGGCCGTGCTAGCAACAATGAAGGTCCAGATGTGCAACTGGAAGGTGGTTACAGTGCATGGCACGGTGGCACCAATGATGACGACAACTCTGGCATCATGAAGTACCTCCGTGTGGAGTGGGCCGGTATTCCGATCAATCCCAACGAAGAGGTCAATACCATTACCCTTGGTAGCGTAGGTCGCGCAACTGAATTTGAGTACGTGCAGGCTTCTTTCGGTCTTGATGACCAGTTCGAGTGGTTTGGTGGCACAGTCAATGGCCGCTACCTCATCGCTTACCGCGGGCTTGACGACGACTTCGATGTGGACCTTGGTCACAGTGGAAACGTGCAGTTCGGTATCGGTATCCGTGATGCCAAAGATGCTGACCAGTCTGGATCCAATGGATTTGAAGTTGACAACAATGGTGGTGGTGAACTTCGTACGCCTTACACTTCGACAACTTTCGCTAACATTACCATCATCGGCCCTAAGAAGACACGTGAGACCTCCATCTCTGCTGAGTTTCAGCATGGTGCTCAACTTCGTCGTAGCAGCAAACTCCGCATCTACAATTCAATCTTCACTGGATACCCCATGGGTATTTATATCGATGGCGAAAGCACAACAGACTTCGCTGAAGCTGATGAGCTCCAACTCCGCAACGTGATTCTTGCTGGTGTAAGAGGCTGGGGCGGTAATGGCTTCGGTAAAGCTTATGATCCTGCTCGTGCATACGGACACGCTTCTGCTTTGAACTCAGCTAGCTATCCTGACCCCACAGCTACTGGCTTGCCTTTCGAAGACGCTAGCGGCAACGCTCGCGGAAACCACCCAGGTAGCGAACCAAGAGGTCATGCAATCCGCTTCAACGTCGAAGCTTTCCAAGCACTAGACTGGTTCCTTACCCCAGCTTATGGAAACCAATTTTTCGCAGCTTGGGATGAAATCGGAATCGACGGTAGCGTGTTCGATCGCGGTACACCTAGATTCACTGTTACTGGTGGTAGCGCTGCTGCTACTTCAGCTCAGTGGGACAACCTTCCCTTGCTCGACAGCCATCCTCGCGCTGCGTGGTTCGGTGAGTGGGAGCAAGTGCCTTTCGTGGGTGCTTTCGGTGCCAACAACGACTGGACACAAGGATGGTCTAACTTCAGCATCAACACGGATTATGGCTTCAGCCGTTAATTCTTAGCTTAAGATCTACAGCAGCCAGTTCACTTCGTGTCTGGCTGCTGTTTTTTTTATTCCTTCATTTTTCTCTTGTTCTATCTTTGAAGTCAAGCCAGGGAGAAATACTAGATGGAGTGAATATGTGTGTCGAACTGGAAAGCGAGGGTGAAATGAAACCTAGACTTTGCAGAAAACGAAGCCAGATTAATCTATCCAATCTATTTGTTATCCTTTGCGCTTTACTCTTAGCCACTGCCAATTTGTAGTCCCCATGCTCAAACAGATTCTTTTTTTCAGTGCTGCGATCTTGCTATTTTCCTCCTGCTCTCAGGATCCCTATCGATTCGATCGATACTATTCCGCGGCTGAGCAGGACACCCTCATGGCCAATATCATTACCTATGTTTACAAGGTGCCCAGGGGCGTTCCAAAGTCAGACAAATTTGATCCTACTTATAGATCACTGTATGTGGCTCAAATTCCGCTTTTCGAAATGCTTCATTATCATATAGATGAGGACAGCACGCATTATTTCTATATGATTCGACCTGCTCGCAATGCCCAAGGCCATAAGCGTGGGGTTGCAGGAAGCTACAAAGTGAATCGCGACCTGAGCCTTAAGGAGTTTCGGGAGCTGTACAACACACCCATGATTCCAGAAGAACTCGTCCGCGAAAAAGGGGAATACCTGTGGCGCGACCTGGTAAAACTTGGGAATGTAGATCGCTACATGGGCAACCGCGATTTCATCGAGTTCCCCAACCAGCAGTGCACCTATGACTTCGATAAGAAAGAGTGGGTGTATTGAAGAGGGGAATCTGAAGATTTGTGGAATGTTTCGACTGTGGGAAAGTGCTTCAACCCACACGCTTCTCCCGCTTTTTGACACTTTTGATCATTTCTCTCGAAAAAACACTTCGATTTTGGAATTCGTGTGGAATATATTCTATGAATACGACGTATGTCAGGGTAAATGCGAAGATTGGCTGTAAATCTCCGTTATTTCTCTTAACTTGAGTTCCGGAACAGCAACTCCCCCCCGGGCACTCTTGTACCCATTGATTACAACCCACGAATGCTGCGATCTTTTCCTTGGCCATGCTGGCTCTTGTTGCTTCCCCTCTTAGTAGGAAGCCATGCCAAAGCTCAAATGATCATCAGTGGTGAACTGGTGGAAATTGTTTTTTTGAAAGACACTGCGACACAGCAGGTGCTTCGCTCGCCAGAAATGTTTCGTGAGGGGTGGCATCAGCTCCCCCAAATCAAGTTCTGGCGCAGAATCATGCGACTGGATCCGAAATACTCATACCTCAATGTGGCCGAAACCCGAGAGATCTTGACTCGGGTGCCTACCGATGCTTACCACAAACTTAGCGCTGCGAGGAAGCAAGCCATCACAGATAGTTTCCTCACCTTGAGAGAAATCCCGCTAGGGACCAAGGTCTATGTGACCTCTGGAAAATCCGATTTCTATCAATTCTACCGGGCCATGCCCCATATTCACCGAGGTATTCAGGTGTTCATGGAAGAGCGAGTGGACCCATGGTATGCACAAGCGATTCTTCTCATCGAAAGTCCCGGGGCTAATCTTCATTCTTCTGTGGGAGCTGCTGGGCAATTCCAACTTATGCGTGATGTCGCCATTTCACACGGCTTGGTAGTAAATAACCGAGTGGACGAACGCTTGGTGTTTGATAAAGCAGCCAAAGCCGCTTCGCGCCACATCAATCGAATTTGCCTGCCACACACGCGCAAGATGCTGGACGCACGGGGCATCACATACCAAGAAACTGATCTATGGTTTCGGTTGTTGGTCATGCACGTATATCATGCAGGAGCAGGCAACGTGGCTGCTGCGCTGCGAAAGGCCAATCCTACCACTGGCAACATGGAGCTCATCCAGACTCTTTGGCAAACCAACGCTAGCGGCTTTCAGAACGCCTCTCAGAATTATTCACAACTGGCCATCGCTGCGTTGATCGAGCTGGAGGTCATTGTCCGCGACGACTGCAAAATAGTTCGAGCAGAGAACCATCAGACTCGGCATCAATAGCGCGACGCACTTCTTGATGAGACATGAAAATAATGGAAAAAAGGGTGGAAACAGTTGCAAGAATCTAACTGGGAACCTTTACTTTGCGAGACTTTCGCGAGAGTTTTTCGCAGAGGTTGGGCAACTTTCCTCCATATAACACCTATCTATTTATCTTCTCATCATGGTCAATCTCACCTTAGGTTCTCAAGAATGGTTTCCCAGCGTCGGAAAAATCCCTTATGAAGGCCCGCAAAGTGACAATCCATTAGCATTTCGCTGGTACAATCCATCGCAAATCGTAGCGGGAAAATCAATGGCTGATCACTTTAAGTTCGCGTGTTCTTATTGGCACAGCTTCTGCGGCGCGGGGGGTGACCCTTTTGGTCCCGGCACAAGACCACTTCCGTGGAATGGCTCTTCTGATGTGATGCAGCGTGCCAAAGATAAAATGGATGCAGCCTTCGAATTCATGACCAAAATGGGCATGGAATACTACTGCTTTCACGATGTGGACTTGGTGGACGACGCAGGCACTCTGCTCGATTTGGAAAAAAGAGTTCAGCAGATCACAGATTACGCGCTCGAAAAGCAAGCGGCTTCCGGCGTGAAACTGTTGTGGGGTACAGCGAATTTGTTCTCGAACCCCAGATACATGAATGGTGCCAGCACCAACCCGGACTTTCGGGTCTTGACCTATGGCGCGGCTCAAGTCAAGAACGCCATTGATGCCACCATCAAGCTTGGCGGCACTGGCTACGTGTTTTGGGGTGGGCGAGAAGGCTACATGAGCTTGCTTAATACTGACATGAAGCGCGAACAAGCCCACTTGGCCAAGTTCCTACAACTTTCCCGCGACTACGCCAGAAAGCAGGGATTCACCGGAACGTTCTTCATCGAGCCTAAGCCCGCTGAGCCGAGTAAGCATCAGTACGATTTTGATTGTGCTACGGTATTGGGATTTTTGCGGGAGCATGACTTGCTGGATGATTTTGCACTCAACATTGAGGTGAATCACGCTACGTTGGCAGGCCACACATTTGAGCATGAATTGGCAGTGGCAGCAGCAGCGGGCAAACTTGGATCCATTGATGCAAATCGTGGTGACAACCAAAACGGCTGGGATACCGACCAGTTTCCGTACAGCATCAATGAGTTGACCGAAGCCATGCTCGTGATTCTTCAGACAGAAGGATTTACTCACGGCGGTGTGAATTTTGATGCCAAGGTGCGCCGCAATAGCACAGATCCCGAAGATCTTTTCTATGCCCACATCGGCGGGATGGATGTCTTCGCTAAGTCCTTGTTGTTGGCGCAGGCCATCTTGGATGATGGGACCTACCTTCGTGCAAAATCTTCTCGCTATGCCAGCTACGACAGTGGAGATGGAGCCTCCTTTGAGCAAGGCAATCTCACCCTCGAAGCACTCCATGCATTGGCACTACAGACACCTGAGCCGACACTCACATCAGGCCGCCAGGAGTGGTATGAAAATATCGTGAACCGCTTCATCATGGGTGCTTAAGCGGGAGTCGAATAAACCTAAAACAAAAAAAGGATCAGTGGTGACACTGGTCCTTTTTTGTTTCTCATTCCTAAGATCCACTTTTTCCTCTATACGGGTACATGATCGCGCAATCGATTGCGTCTTTCTAAAGAAAACCCGTTATTCGTTTCACATTGGCTTCGCATTCAGTTGTATGCTGCGTGGCCTGTCGTTCCAAAACACCTACTCATTCCTGATTTTCAGGAAGATTCTACTACCTATCACTATGAACTTCAAAACACTTTTGTGCCTAACGTGTGTTCTCTCGTCTGGGCTTCTTGTAGCTCAAGACGGCTGGGAACCTCTTTTTAATGGAAATAATCTGGATGGCTGGGTCCAGCGAGGGGGCGAAGCACCCTACACGGTTGAAAATGGTGTCATCGTCGGAACTGCTATCGCGAATAGCCCCAACAGCTTTCTTTGTACCAAAAAAGACTACGGCGACTTCATTCTCGAACTAGCGTTTCAGGTGGACCCCCGCCTCAACACAGGTGTTCAGTTTCGTAGCCTCAGCTCGCCTTCCTACCAGAATGGTCGCGTACATGGCTATCAATATGAAATTGATCCTTCTCCTCGCGCCTACACTGGTGGTATCTACGACGAGGGGCGGCGCGGATGGCTATATCCACTTTCTTATAATACGCCTGCCAAAAGTGCCTATAACCAAGCTGTCTGGAATACCGTCCGCATTGAAGCCATAGGAAACGAAATACGGACTTGGCTCAATGGCGTGCCCTGCACCAACCTCGTGGATGACATGACGTCTTCGGGCTTTATTGCGCTGCAAGTTCACAGCATTGCGAATGATCGCCCCGATCTCATTGGCACACAGGTGAGATTTCGTGATATTCGGATCAAGACAACTGATCTTGAATCCTCGCGTGAGTTTATCTCCCCCAGTGTCTATCAACACAACATGGTTCCCAACACGCTCTCGGAGCAAGAATCGCGCATGGGTTGGCGCTTGCTTTGGGACGGAAGCACATCCAATGGCTGGCGTGGGGCCAAGCTCGAAGGCTTTCCGACTTCGGGCTGGGTCATGAAAGATGGGGTATTGACCATTCAATCTTCCGGAGGAGGAGAGTCCACGGCCTATGGCGATATTGTGACCGTGGATCAATTCAGCAACTTTGAGTTGTCATTAGAATTCAAGATTACTGAAGGGGCTAATAGCGGCATCAAATACTTTGTGGATCCCGGACTCAATCAAGGGGCGGGTTCTGCATTCGGGCTGGAATATCAGATTCTGGATGATGTCAAACATCCTGACGCAAAACTTGGCGTAGCTGGCAACCGGACCGTCGGCTCGCTCTATGATCTTATCGCTGCGCAGAACTTGTCTGTGCCGGAGCGCCCCAAGGATTTTCGTGGGGTCGGAAACTGGAATCACGCCCGCATCGTGGTGCGAGGCGACCACGTGGAGCATTGGCTTAACGGGGGACTGGTGGTCACCTATGAGCGGCATAACCAGATGTTTCGCTCTTTGATTGCTTACAGCAAGTACAAGAGCATCCCGGGTTTTGGAGAAGCGGCGTCGGGGCACATTTTGCTGCAAGACCACGGAGATGAGGTATCATTTCGCAGCATCAAGATTCGTGAATTCTGATCTTCGCCCATTTATTTCCGCTATATCAACACCTACCTATATGAACAACTACGCATCACGCAGAGATTTTCTGAAAAAATCAGCTGCTGCAGGTCTTTTTTTGGGGATTCAAAGCACAGGTTTTTCGCGCATTCTCGGAGCAAACGATAAACTCGTGTTCGCGGTCGTCGGCGTATTTAGCCGGGGAAATGCTCACCTTGATGCCATTATTCAGTCCCCGAATTGCGAAGTGGGGTACATCTGTGATGTGGATTCGCGCGCCTTGGCGAAAGCACAGCAGCGCATCAAAGATGCCACGGGCAAAGTTCCCAAGGGATTCCGCGACTTTCGCAAGCTTTTGGAGCAAGCAGATATTGACGTGGTGACCATTGCCACGCCGGAGCATTGGCACGGACCCATGACCATTATGGCCCTGCAAGCTGGCAAACATGTGTATGTCGAAAAGCCCTGTTCGCACAATGGACGCGAGGCGGAGATGATGATCGAAGCGCAAGCTCGCTACGGTAAGCACGTCCAAATGGGCAATCAGCAGCGCTCGGCCCCTTCTTCGATTCAAGGGATCCAGGATATTCGCGGCGGTCTCATCGGTGACGTCCACTATGGGAAAGCATGGTATTCCAATGGGCGTACCTCCATCGGAAAAGGCAAGCCTGCTGCCGTGCCCGAATGGTTGGATTGGGAACTGTGGCAAGGCCCTGCACCCAGAAAGCCGTTCATGGATAATGTGGTGCATTACAATTGGCACTGGTTCAAGCATTGGGGCACAGGAGAAGTACACAACAATGGTACCCATGAAATCGACATCTGTCGATGGGCGATGGGCGTGGACTTTCCCAAGCGCGTGACTTCTTCCGGAGGGCGTTATTTCTTTCAGGATGATTGGGAATTTCCAGACACCAATGTCGTCAATTTCGAGTATGAAGGAGGCAAAATGATCTCTTGGGAGGGCCGGAGCTGCATTGAGGAGGGACATTTGGGCATGGGTAGGGGGTCGATGGTGTACGGCTCCAAAGGCTACGCGGTGTTCACCCGAAACTATTACGAAGCATTTGATCCCAAGGGAAATTCCCTCAAAAAAGTGAACGAGGCTGCGTTTTCTAAGACCATCGACACGCAAGGCGGAGGCCAACTAGATGTGTACCACTTCATCAACCTAGCCAACGGGATCCGTGAGGGGGAAGAGCTTCGGGCACCCATCGCTGATGCCGCCAAGAGCACCATGCTATGCCACTTGGCCAACATGGCCTATGATCACGGCGGTGTGTTGGACATTGACCCCGCTACGGGTCGCGCGATCAATCACCCCAAAGCCATGCAGGATTGGGCCAGAGAATATGAAAAAGGCTGGGAAATCTCTGTATGAGTGTAGCGCTCAATGCAATTTATGACGAAACGTACGCTTGAATTAGCGAACACTCAAAAGTTCATACGTTCATTCTCTTGGATATAAGCGCTTGGTGAGAGGTCAAATCCGTTATTTGATCTTACATCAAGCGCCTTTTTTACTATAAGTAAACAGTTCGGAGCGTGCACCGGTGCTACATAGGTGTTGAAGTTGTAGCAAGGACTAGAAGAGAATTTTTCGGGGGAGCACGACGGCCTCTTGCCCCAGGAGCTTCACTGTGATGGACTCTTCTACAGCTTCTCGCAACGTTGACATCAGGTCACAGTACGAATTTTCCTTCAAAGGCGGCAGCAGTCGCGTCCCATTCAACTCCTCAATCGGATCTCCGACCTTCATTCCCAGACTGTCGGCCCTTCCACCTGCGATCACACTTCCCACAATCAGGGTATCTCCTATTAACTTGGGGAGCATACCATAGGTGTACAAGGGAGATTCCTCGCTGAGACCCTGAGGAAAAAGTGAGATCATTTGTTGCTTCCAATCCATCACAACGCGGAAGTGCTCCAAGAATGAGATGCCAATCAAGTCGTTCCCGTGGGCTTTTTCAATCACCAACGGGGTGCCAGTGAGCGCCAAATCAGGATTTCCTACTTTCACCCGAAGATACATCGCGGTGTCCATCACCGACCCAAATATGCCCGCACTGTGGTACCCGACCGATAGGGGAATATCTTGGAAGGCAAAGGCCTTGGCGCGCTCGTAAGGTAAATTAATGGAGCCACCATAACCCGTATCAAAGGTTACTCCCTTGAACGTCGTGTCGTTGACCGCTACCTCAATCACCGGGGTGAGGGTGTTTTTGACTAGAAAAGGGAAGCGAATGGCCAGGGAGTCAGATTGGAAAGCGCCTTGCTCGTTTGAAAAAGCGATCATTTCTCGCTGGAAATCGATGCTCCAAACGACGTGGCGCATGAGGTTTGCCCCAATGATGCCGTCGATTCCAAGGCAGGCGATTTCAGGTGCGAGCCGTAGATCCGCCACGATGGCAGTGAGCCGATCAAAGGTGTGCCCACCAAGGGTTAGCGATGGGAGGGTCACATACTGAAGGTCTTGAGATGAACCTTGCGAATCTTTGACGCCGCGGCTTGCGAGAACTTTTCGATTCAATTCCTCATGAAGTTCCTTCGAGATAACCATGGGAGCACCTGTGTCAAATAGGAACTTCCTGACTTTGCCACCGATCTCCACTTCTAGGACCATCAGCTTGTGTACTCGCTGAAACGGACTTTCTGCATAGAACACGTCTGGAGAAGAGAGTTCGCCACGGAGAAACATGCGTTTATTACTCACGCAACTGCTCACCAAGAGCAGCAGCATGATGCAAAGGGTTGTTTTCATGATATCAATATAAGCTCAAGATCAATATTCCTGATGCGAAGTAGCAGATAAATGGAAGGCGTTGGTACATCCGCCGAGTTTGCATCATGATTTCTTTAGTTTTTCGTGGTAAAATGAGTCGTCGTATGGGGAAAGTGCTTTCGTATAAAACAGATTATCAAATGCGCAGTGCCGGATTTTTCCTACCTTCGGAGATGGGTGTAGTCGATTTGGCGCGCAGAGTGCATCTGTATGCTCTCAGGGCTTGTTTTACTTCAGAAGCCGTGACAGCATGAAGCGCTAGGGAGACGTCCCCCGTTTACGATTTGAATTCTGTACCATAAGCGCTTTTTCCCCGCATGAAACGGTTCTTCACGAATTGGCTCTTTCTCATCGTTGCTTGTGTAGGAATGGCTTTTTTCCCATCTCCTGAGACAAGTGAGAAATCCCCCTCGCAAGGGCCTCGTCACCAAGTGGGAGCGACCCTTCGATTGGTAGAAACGATCTCTGGCGACATTCGTCCTAAAAGCATCGGACACTCGGGCACCGGGCGGTTCTTTGCACAAAATATGATGTATCGCCACAGCATCACCGTGTATGACCGCAATTTTCGCTTGATCAAGACCATTTCGGATCGGGTGAACTTTGATCAATTTCATGTGGAAGGCCGCCGCGGGTCAGCACAAGGATCTCCCGTGGAGGTGGCCTTTTCTCCGGACGGAAGTCGTGCATGGGTTTCTAACTACAAAATGTATGGCCCAGGGTTTGAGAATCCTGGCCAAGATAATTGCGAACAATCTGCCCACTTTGACCATAGCTTTTTGTACGAAATCAACACCCAGAGCCTTGAGATCGTGCGAATCATCGAAGTGGGAGCTGTGCCAAAATATCTCACTTGTTCGCCGGACGGTGCATATCTTTTGGTCGCCAATTGGTGTAGTGGAGACGTGAGTGTGGTGGACATTGCCCAAGGCAAAGAAGTCCGACGCTTGCCAGTGGGCCGCTATCCTCGAGGGATAGAAATCGACTCGAAGTCGCGAAATGCCTACGTCGGGCTCATGGGCGAAGATCGCCTCGCAGTCATCAACTTGAGTGAATTCACCTTGAGCTGGATAGATAACGTAGGGAAAACGCCCCGTCATTTGTGCCTCGACCCATCGGATCGCTTCTTGTACCTCTCCCTTTCGCGCCTGGGAGAAGTAGCCAAGGTGGATCTTGTGCGTCGGGAAGTCGTTTCCAAGGTCAAAGTGGGCCGAGAAGCCCGCTCCATGAGCTTTTCCAGTGATCATCAATTTGTGTATGTCGTGGACTATGAGGAAGCCCATCTCATCAAGGTTCGCTGCGAAGACCTTCGCGTAGTTGAAAGAATCAGCACGGGGCTGAAGCCGATTGGCCTTACGCTGGATCCGCAAACAGGGAATATTTGGGTGGCCTGCTACACGGGAATGATTCAGGTATTTGCAGACCAAGACTTTTCGGCTGCTCTAGCAGGAGGAACTACACCTGCGCCTGGGACCACCGCCACACGCACCACTCCCTATCGCCCAGGAGCCGCATCACCTTCGGAAGAGCCTTATCGCTACCTCTATGGCCAGCCCAGCAGCCAAATCTCTGGCTTAGGAAATACGGCCGGACATTCCCCCACTTCTGCGCCTCCAGGCGGCCAGCGGCCTCCGCTCTCGGGGCAAGACCAACAATCAGCGTTCGATCTGGCTACTGTCTCCCCTCAGCCAAGACAGCGCTCCGCAGGGCCACGCGAGCTTCGCTACCATGTCATTGTAGGAAGTTTTCAGGATGAGAAGCCCGCCTCGGCTTATCTCAAGGAGTTGTCATCACGCAATATTTCTGCGACCATCCTACACACAGATCCAGTCTATCGCATTTCGGTAGAGGCATTCTCCACTCAAGAGGAAGCCAAAAGTGCCCTGCCGCGTATCAAAGCAACGATTCATCCGGATGCGTGGATCCTCTCTTACTGACACCTACGATGTCATCATCTGTGGAGCAGGACCCGGAGGTGCTGCCGCAGCCCTATGTCTGCAAGAGAGCGGTCTGCGTGTCGCCTTGCTAGACAAGCACGATTTTCCACGCGATAAAATTTGCGGCGATGCCCTCAGCGGGAAGGTCACGGCAGTGCTCAAGTACATTCGACCTGAACTGGTAGATCACTTGTTTCACTTTCCCAAAAAAGTCGGAAGCTACGGGATTCGATTTTTTTCTCCCGGAAGGCATTGTCTGGACATTCCCTTCAAGCGAAATATAGATGCTTTGACACATGCGCCTGGCTTTGTGTCGCGAAGGATGGAGTTTGATGACTTCTTGCTACGGCAAGCCATCGCATCGGACAACATACACTGGTTTCCGGAGCACCCTGTCACAGCCGTCAAGATCAGCGAGGCAGGCGTGGAAGTCAGTTCGGGCGAAGTCGTCTTTCATGGGAAAGTAGTAATTGGTGCCGATGGTGCACATTCGCAGGTAGCAAAATCCCTCGGAATTCGCCACATGGACAAGCGTTTTCATAGCGCTGGTGTCCGCGCCTATGTGCAAGGAGTTACAGGATTCCACGATAAAAATTTCATTGAATTACACTACCTCGAAGACCTCCTGCCTGGGTACTTTTGGATTTTCCCATTGCCAAATGGGGCCGCGAACGTAGGGCTGGGGATGCTCAGCGCTGACCTGGCTAAGAAGCCTCGCGCACTCCGCAAAGTACTGGAAGAAATTATGCAATCTCACCCTGACATTGCACCTCGGTTTAGTCATTCGACATTAGAAGGGCCAATTGTGGGATTTGGACTGCCCCTTGGCTCCCGGAAAATTCCTATTTCCAGCGCGCGAGCCATGCTTGTAGGAGACGCCGCCTCGTTGATTGATCCATTTTCAGGAGAAGGAATAGGCAATGCCATGATCAGCGGCAGGATCGCTGCCCAAACCATCCTGCGACTTTGGCCGGAGCAGGCATTCGATGCCAAATCTCTACAAAGCTACGATGATGCTGTGTACCGAAAGCTGGGCCAGGAGCTTCGCCTGAGCCGCACGATGCAGAAAATGGTTCGTTTCCCCAAGTTATTTGATTTTTTTGTCCGAAAGTCAAATCAAAACAGCTCCCTCAAACTTCTGATCACGATGATGTTTGAGAGTGTGGATCTTCGGAAGGAATTGGCGAGACCGTATTTTTATTGGGACTTGCTGATGGGCGGCGACCGAATGGCAAGAAGGCTACGCAAAAAAGCATCCAGGGAAACAGCGGAAGTGCGAAGCGAGACGCCCCCGAAGTCCCCGTGAGGGTGCTGAGATAACCAAACAAGAGCAAGAGAATCCAAGTGATCACGTGGCGGCGATGTCGCCAACAAAACCAGCCCAAAGCGGCGAGTTTCGTCACATTGACGATCAATACCCCAATCAAAAGTCCCACCCAAAAGATCGGAAGACGCTGCGCAGAAGCCCACAGGCCCCGGTATCCTTCCCGTTGAAAAGTGTTCAGCCAACCACTCTCCATAGCTGGTAGCCGAAAAAATTCCCAGAAATCGAATCTTCCAGGATCTAAGAAAAAGTGCGCCATGCCCCGAAGATGTAGCCAGGCATACTGCGTGGGATGCTGCTGAATGGTGGCAGCGCAGGCTTGCTGAAGCACTAGTTGCTCTTCTCGGTAGCAAGGTTGTGCAAGGGAGAGCGAGAGAATGGAATCGGCTTTGACCACACCCAGCGCAGGGCCGTGTACTTGGTTGAGAAGGTGCGTGGTGGTGTATTGCAGCAAGGACAGATTCTGAATGCTGGACATGTGCCAATATCCCGTCCGGGCTTTATTCCAAGATAGGTATCCGCCGAGCATAAGGATCGGGACGAGAGCGAATGCCACA
>DAITMB010000094.1:0-20057 GCA_036835375.1 Bacteroidota bacterium | reverse complement strand
CAACTCCCAACTCTCAACTCCCAACTCTCAACTCCCAACTCCCAACTCCCAACTCTCAACTCCCAAACTCTCCCCAAAAAAAAACGCCCACCACAAAGTGGCAGGCATAATATCTTGATTCAAGATGCGAAATCAATAGTTTTCGCGGGCGTAATGCCTCTCACGGTTCTTGGCCTTCTTCTCGACCTCCTTTTTTTCTTCGGAGGGCTTTTTGTAGTACATTCTGCCGCGAACCTCCTTGAGGATCCCGGTGCGCTCAAACTTCTTCTTGTACCTGCGCAATGCGCGGTCAATCGTTTCGCCTTCTTTGACTTTGATGATAATCATGGACTATTACCTCCTTTCGCGGGTGTTTTCGAAGGGGCAAAGGTAGCACACAAAGCTGAAATATCCTAGGGGTTTTCTTGAGCTGGCAGGGTAAGCGCATCACCAAAAGCGAAGTATCCTTTTGAACAAAGAAGGCAAAAAGTCTCTTGGGGCCAGGAAAGTATGCCGTAAACGAATATATGTGTTTCGCCTTTTCATTCGCTAATATCATGTAGCTTATTTCCGTTGATGCCCAAATAATTTGATTTAAATTTGTCCTGAGCGCGAGCTGAAGGGTCCTCAATGATTCGAATTTCGCTAGCGGTCTTTTGCCTTGGTTTGTGCGGATCATCTTTCGTCGAGAGTCCACTTAGGCCGCCTACTTCGACGCACTGAGGGCTTGAGCTCTGTCACGGGCGGCATCCAGCCCAGCCCATAGGGCCTTTTGGAGGTCGTGGGTGGCAAATTGTGTGAGGGCTGCCTCTGTGGTGCCGCCTTTGGAGGCTACTTTGCTTATCCACTCTTCGCAGCTCAACTCGTCCTGCTGGAGCAAGTGAATCGATCCCATGAAGGTCTGCATGACCAGAAGCCGCGCCTCCGAATCCTTGAAGCCCATGGTTTTGGCACGATCGATCATTGCCTGCATAAAGTAAAATACGTAGGCCGGGCCACTGCCGGAAATGGCTGTCGAGGCATCAATCAGGCGTTCGTCTTCGACAAAAAGCACCTTTCCGGTAGTGCTCAGAAGATTCTGCACCGTGAATGTCTCTACGCGACTTACTTCCTCGGATATCGTGAATACCGTCATGCCCATCCCAATTTGGGAAGGAAGGTTGGGCATGGCACGCACGACCTTGGGCAATCCGAGGGTGTCTTGGAGCTGCCGAACGGTGATGCCTGCCATGATGGACAGCACGATTTGTCCTTCGCTCAAATAGGGGCGAATCTGGGCTGCGAGCTGGGAAAAGTCTTGTGGCTTTACACACAGGATTAGCAAGTCCATGTCTCGGAGGTAATCCCCTGCCACGGTGTGGAGCGGGTGCTGCGAGAATGACCGGATCGCGGTGGCCTTCTCTGCGCTCCGGTTCAGGACATACATTTCTTGCATAGAGACCGTCCCTGTTTGCACAAATCCGTGGCCGAAAGTCTGGCCCATGTTACCTGCGCCGATCAAGAGTACATTCATGAGATGAAATTCGTGCCTGATATCAATTGTTGGCGAGTAGGCCCTTCGCCCCCTTTTGTTTATGCGATGCCTACGCTGGCTAGGTGATCCCAAAATTCCGGGTATGATTTGACCACAACTTCCGGATCTTCGAGCTGTAAAAATGGCATTTTCAGGGCCAAAGGAGCAAAAGCCATCGCCATGCGATGATCTTCGTAGGTGTGAATCTCTTGGCGATGGGGCTTGAATCCTCCACCTTCGATGGTGAGTTGATCGTTGTCTGCGTGCACTTTTACATTAAACTTGCCCAACTCGGTTTCGAGTGCCGCGATTCGGTCGGTTTCTTTGACTCGCAGGGTATGGAGGCCCGTGAGGGTGAGTGTGACACCGAGCGCAGCTGCAACCACGGCAAGGGTCTGTGCCAGGTCTGGCGTTTCGAGGCAGTCAAAGTGAAGAGATTCGGGAAGTGCGATGTCAGTCTTGCGCAAGGTGAGACCTTCTGGGTGAAAGGTCGTTTCCACCCCAAATGCGCTCATCATTTCTACGATTGCTCGATCTCCTTGCTTGCTTTCATGGCGAAGACCGATGAGTTCGATTTCCGAAGATTCACTCAGAGCCGCCAAGGCATACCAGTAACTCGCCCCGGACCAGTCCGATTCAATCTTATATCGCTGCGCTTCATAAGGCTTTTGTGCGACATGGATTCGTGTCTCATCTACCCAGTTCACATCGCCGCCGAAGTGCTGCATGAGTGAGATGGTCATATCGAGGTAGGGCCGCGAGCTGATATTGCCTGTGAGTTGCAAATCCAGGCCTCCCGGGAGGTAAGGTGCCACCAGTAGCACTGCGGTGATGAATTGGCTGCTGATATCTCCAGGCATAGACAAGGCGCCTCCCGTCATGCGGCCATTTTCGCTGAGTAGATGTAGGGGCGGAAACCCCTCCTGCTTCCAGTATTCGATCTGTGCACCCAGGCTGCGAAGCGCCTCGACGAGCGGAGCGATCGGCCGCTGACACATGCGAGGCGAACCCGTGAGCAATTGGTCGCGACCTGTGACAGCGAAGTAGGCGGTGAGAAACCGCATGGTCGTCCCGGCGTCGATCACATCCATCACGTGGCCTTCGGACGAGAGCAGCTTGATCATGGTCTGCGTGTCGCGGGCCGAGGAGAGATTGTCTAGCTGAATCGAGGGACAAAGCGCCTGGATGATCAGCGCACGATTGCTCTCGCTTTTGGAGGAGGGCAGCGGAATGCGCCCAGAGAGGTGCCGGGATTTTGCAGTGAGGGAGAGCATACGATGTGTTGAGAGAGGGAGTTGATGCGGTCTGATGAAGGGGAAATGCTCCCAGTGGCAAGCTCGTCAGAGCTTTTGTGGTGAGGCAGAAAACGGAACCAGGCTGGGCGTTTTACGAAGGAAAACTACGATCCCGTGGCAGAAAGAAAAAATTGTGCTGCGTATGAACCTCCGGTCGAAAAAGTTGAAGCGCTTTGCCCTCAAGGACCATGGCGTCGTAATCGAGGCTGTGGAGCAATTCAAAGACCGCATGACGGTTTTCATTCGGCCACAGCTCGCAATAAATCATGGGGCGGTCTCGTGCCAAGAGCATTTTTCCACCTTTGAGCACAAATTGCTCGTAGTTCTCGACATCAATTTTGATGGCATTGACAGGAAAGTTTCGCAGCAAGCCCATGTCGTCCAGCCGCTTCACCGCTACCTCATAGGCGTCCGTGTCGCCCATGTAGCCTTCGATGCGCTGGTCATTCACATAGGCCAGCCCCTGCATTCTCACACCATTCATCACAGGCATTTTCATGGTCAGAGTACCATTTTCTTCGCCGAGGGCAAGTTGTTTGAGCACGACATTCCCCAACTGAAAGTGCTGGATGATCCGCTGAAGGGTGCGAAAATTCTCCGGCACCGGCTCCACCGCTACAATACGCCCTTTTGGACAAGCCCAAGCGAGCTGCACCGTCATGATGCCGATGTTGGCACCCAGGTCCAGGACATTATCTTGGGGCGATAGCAGGCTTAGGAAATGCTTGAAGTCACCTTCTTTTCGATGGCTTTCCCAGCGAAAGGTGGCCAGCTTGAACCTGCAAAACCAGAAGAGATAGCGTTCAAAGCCCAGCCAACGTTGGAGGATCGCCTGAATCGCTTTTTTCATGTGAGGGGATGATGAGGACGAGGGAGCAAAAGAAACCCTGCGAAGTTGGGGATTTCTTCCGGTAAACCTGTCGAAATTACGGTGGAATCCTCAGCTTTACCTCGCTGATACCCGATTTTTTGCTCTGCAATCCCAGTGATTCCCGTGCAGGTCTTGCGCGACCGACGAAAGAAAGCAGGGGGAAGCATCTTGTGCAAACCGTTCTGTTACCGTTATTTGTGTTGGCAAATGAGGGAAGGCATCTACGTCTGGATTTATTTTCCGGTAAGTTTCACGCTTTCAAATGACAATCGACTATGTATTTTGACCGAATCCTTCCTTTAGTGATCGCGTGTTTCCTCTTCGTGGGCTATCCCGTTCATGCTTCTGGGCAGACAGAAAAAGCGCTTTTTAAGCGAGGACTTGAGCGAATGGAACAGCGGAATTATTCTCTCGGAGAAATCGACTTTACGATGGTTCTTCAACTGAACCCAGAGAACAAAACGGCCTACTATAATCGCGGATTTTGTCGGCTCCGCATCGGCAATTATGCAGCTGCGATCGAAGATTTTTCTCAATCGATCGAATATGATCCTTCCAACATCGACGCCTTCTTTCATCGCGGTATTGCGCTTCGATTCATTGGGGATGATGTGAAGCAGCGGCAAAATTTGGAATCAGCTCGCCGGGTGTATCTCCAAGCCCTGGAAGACATGAATTTTACAATTTCACGCGGAAAGTCTGATCCCAAGTACCTCAGCGGTAGAGCGCAGGTAAAAATAGGACTGGACGATATCAGAGGTGCCATTCAGGACCTTGACATGGCCATACGCATGACCAAGGGCCGGGACGTGAAATATTTGTATGATCGGGCAGAGGCGTTTTTGCTGCTCAAGAATTTCTATGAAGCCCTCGACGATCTTGACCGGGCGATAGAGCTGGAACCGCGAAATCCTGAGGGATACATGTTTCGTGCGGCGATCAAGGTCCAAGCAGGCAATCAGAATGGAGCTTGCCTCGACTGGAGCCGCGCAGGAGAGCTGGGGCAGATCTCCGCCTACGAATACATTCGGATGCAATGCGGGAGGGAGTAGGGGAGAAGCAGACGAAGAGGTTCCTCTATATTTTCCTTCAAAATATGCTTGTCATTCCCACGGATCTCCCTATCTTTGCGGTCCACTTTAATACCATCGCGTAGCATCATGCCTAAGATGAAAACGAATTCCGGGGCCGCCAAGCGTTTTAAGAAAACCGCCTCGGGAAAGTTCAAGCGCAAGCATGCGTTCATGAACCACATCCTCACCAAGAAGTCTAAAAAGCGCAAGCGTCGTCTTGGCAATGACGGCCTGGTCCACCCCGCTGATATGAATCGCGTAGTTGCGATGCTCAGCGCATAGGTTCCCTTCCAGGTTCAGTTTCTTTTTCCATCTACCTTGAAAAAAGCACTCTAAGTCATGCCACGTTCCGTTAACGCTGTTGCCGCGCGCGCCCGCCGCAAAAAAATGATGAAGTACGCCAAGGGCTACTTCGGTCGCAAAAAAAACGTCTGGACGGTTGCCAAAAACCAGATCGAAAAGTCTTGGCTCTACGCGTATCGTGACCGCAAAAACCGCAAGCGTGCTTTCCGCCGCCTGTGGATTGCCAGGATCAACGCCGGGGTTCGTCAATACGATTTGAACTATTCGACCTTTATTTTCAAGCTCCATCAAAACGACATTTCCCTCAATCGCAAGGTGTTGGCAGATCTCGCCATGAATCACCCCGAAGCCTTCAAGGCAGTGGTCGAGAAAGTGAGATAGCTTTGATCAAAAGCTCTCTTTTGCATATAAATATTTCAGATTGCGACGCCGACATACTACCATATGTCGGCGTCTTCCTTTAAGTTTGTGCTGCGATGTGGCTCTCGTGTACAGCTCAAATGTTCCCTCCAAGGGCTTTGATTTGAGGACGTACCTTGAGATCTCTTCACCTTCTTTTCATCGAAACGAACCTATTTTCACCGATTGGCCCTTGGCTGATCGGTGTTTTTCGTGAGCCTCATCTTGTATCTGTAGGGTAAAAAAACTGGCAAGACGATTTCAACTCGTCTTGCCAGTAAAGCGTGTCGTATCTACGCGCTATTTGTTGGGCTGCGGTGTCACTTTGAGGTAAGGGCGCACCACCTCATAGCCTTTGGGAAATTTGGCGGCAAGTTGGTCGTCAGGAATGGCAGGGCTGATGATCACATCATCGCCATCTTCCCAGTTTACGGGAGTGGACACACTGTAATCGGCAGTCAATTGGAGGGAATCCAGCACGCGGAGGATCTCAGCAAAGTTGCGTCCGGTGCTGGGAGGATAGGTAAGGGAGAGTTTCAGGGTTTTGTCTGGGCCGATGATGAAGACCGAGCGAACCGTATTTTTAGTCGATGCGTTCGGGTGGATCATGTCATACAGCGTAGCGACTGTGCGGTCGGCGTCAGCAATGATTGGGAAATTGACTTCGGCGCCTTGGGTGTCCTTAATGTCGGCAAGCCAGCCGTCAAAGTCATCGATAGGATCGACACTGAGCCCGATCACTTGGGTGTTTCTTTTATTAAACTCTGCCTTGAGGCGGGCGACCATCCCCAGCTCTGTGGTGCATACAGGGGTGTAATTGGCAGGATGCGAGAAGAGAATGCCCCAGCCCTCTCCCAAAAATTCATAGAAATTGACAGGGCCTTGCGTGGTGAGCGCATCAAAATTTGGAGCGACATCTCCGAGACGTAACGACATGATGGAAGTGGTTATAAATGGTGAGAAACAAAAAAAGCCGTGTTAATAAATCGCAAAGTAGTAGTCGGTAAGTCCTTGATCGTCAGATATTTGTCGAATGAATTATTTCGTCAAGTCTGGATGACAGAGAGGAATAGCCATGTAGCGAGCGTGAAAGTCACATGGGGCGCCTTTTTTACGGGAAGCCAAATGTTAGGTTGAAAGGAACAGAAAGGCATGGGAGAAATGATTCCTTCGAACTGCATGATCAACACCGCCATATAACCGCATCAACTGCTATGGTGTTTTCTTAATTTTTTTTCTCTAAGTTCCATGACCAGCTTTCTGATTTGCCACACTACTACGCTCATTTGTATGACCATTCGAATCCTCCTTTTCCTCCTTTGCATGGGGAGCACTGCTTCATTGACCGCCCAGCTCAGTACTTACGACCTACGGACAGAATCTCTGTCTCAACCCATCGGAATGGATATTCTGCAACCCCGACTGAGTTGGAAAATACGTAGCGAACGGCCTGGCACCCTCCAGACTGCTTATGAGCTTCGCGTAGGCAATTCTCCTACCGCGCTGGCCAAAGGGAAAGATCTGATTTGGCAAAGCGGGAAAGTCGCCGAAAGACAGTCGCATTTACTGCCCTACGGAGGGCCTTCGCTCCTCAGCAGCCGACGCTACTACTGGCAGGTGCGGATTTGGGACAATCACGGGCAATCTTCTGCCTGGTCGGACATCGCCTTTTGGGAAATGGGCAAACTCGCCTCGGACGACTGGCAAGCACAGTGGATCAGTGCGACGTGGCCCGAGACAGGAGATTCCTCCCTGGCAGCCCATCAATATCGACACGACTTCCGGGTGGAGGGGGCGGTGACCCAAGCCAGGCTCTATGTGACGGCCCAAGGCGTGTATGAAGCGCAGCTCAATGGTCGCCCCATCAGTGAAGATTGCCTGGCTCCAGGCTGGACTTCCTATCAGGAGCGGCTTCAATACCAAACCTATGATGTGACAGACCTGCTTTCGCGGGGCGACAATGCCATCGGCGTGACGGTGGGAGATGGATGGTTTCGGGGAAATTTAGGGTGGTCCGGCCAGCGCGGCGTGTATGGTGATCGCCTGGCGCTTTTGGCACAATTGGAGCTTACCTACCGCGACGGGCGCGTGGTGAAGGTGCTGAGCGGACCTGATTGGACTGCTCACCCAAGTCCCATCTTATCGTCAGATTTATACAATGGCGAAAGATACGACGCCCGGCAAGAAACCCCTGGATGGACCCAGGCATCGTTTTCGTGCGAAGGGTGGTCGCCTGTGGAAGTCCTCGATTTGGGCGTCGCTCGACTCATTGCGCCAGTGGGAACACCCGTGCGACGCATCGAAGAGCTGCCGGCCTTGCGCGTGTTTAGCACGCCAAAAGGAGAGCAGGTGATTGATTTTGGACAAAATATGGTCGGGTGGGTGAAATTTTCGGTCCAGGGCGAAAGCGGGCACACCGTGACCATTTCTCATGCCGAGGTGCTGGATCAGGACGGGAATTTCTACACGGAGAATCTTCGCAGCGCCGATCAACAAATCCGATACACCCTACGCGGGGGAGATATGGAGACCTATGAGCCGCACTTCACCTTCATGGGCTTTCGCTACCTCCGCGTCGAAAACTGGCCGGGAACCCTGCGTGCCATCGATTTTTCTGGTGTGGTCGTTCATTCGGACATGCCTTCCACAGGTAGTTTCACCTGCTCCGACAGTCTGATCAATCAGCTACAAGAAAACATTCGATGGGGACAAAAGGGCAATTTTCTTGATGTGCCTACCGATTGTCCACAGCGCGACGAGCGGCTGGGATGGACCGGCGATGCACAAGCATTTTTTAGTACAGCAGCTTTCAACTACGATGTGGGCACCTTTTTCAGCAAATGGTTGGGGGACATGGCTGCCGATCAGTTGGAAGATGGGCAAATTCCGATCGTGGTGCCCAACGTGCTCGCTGGCCAAATGATTGCGAGCGCGACAGGCTGGTCCGATGCAGGCCTCATCATCCCTTGGCAGCTCTATGAGCGCTACGGTGATCGGCGGGTGTTGGAAACGCAATATGAAAGCATGAAGGGTTGGCTGGACTATATGATCGATCAGTCGGGCGAATCCCTGCTCTGGACCAGTGGCTGGCATTTTGGCGATTGGCTCTCCTACAATCCACCCTACGACCTCTCGGGCGGAAGCGCCATTACCTTCAAGCCCCTGATCCAGCAGGCCTTTTTTGCGCATGCCACCTGGATCATGTGGAATACCGCCCAAGTATTGGGCAAGGAAGAAGATGCGCGGCGGTATGAAAAATTGTTACCCAAAATTCGCCAAGCCTTTCAGCAAGAGTATCTTTCGCCTGCGGGTCGCCTAGTCTCCGAAACCCAAACGGCCTATGTTCTTGCCCTGCATTTCGACATGGTAGCGGATGAACAACGGGAGCAAGTCGCGGCAAATTTGGCCGCCAACGTGAAGCGCTATGGCCATCTCACCACGGGATTTCTTGGCACGCCCTACCTGTGTTTTGTATTGACAAAAGCGGGATACCTGGATCTTGCCTATCAACTACTTCATCGTCAGGAATATCCCTCCTGGCTCTATCCCGTCACTAAAGGCGCGACCACGATCTGGGAGCGCTGGGATGGAATTCAACCCGATGGCGCATATCAGGACGTAGGCATGAATTCCTTCAACCATTACGCCTATGGAGCGATCGGCGACTGGCTGTACCGCGATGTGTGTGGGATCAACCCTGATGCGAATTCACCTGGATACCAGCACGTGATTTTGCAACCGCAGCCGGGAGGAACCCTTAGCCACGCGTCAGCGACTTTCGAGTCCGTGTATGGTTCCATCGAGGCGGGCTGGCGCCTGGAGGGAGATCAGATTCGCTTCGAATGTGCATTGCCGCCCAATACTACGGCTACCCTGAAGTTGCCCCATTCTGCTGGAAAAATGGTCACCGGCACGATTGACAAGGCCGACGACCAGGACCTCGTCCTGCAACTTGGATCGGGTACACACCAATTTTCTTATGATTGGTCCCCCGCTCAGGTAGATTAAGTTATTCTAGTCTGATCACGCCCAGATCTGTGTACTGGCCGAGGTTGACGAGCTGGTTGCTTTGCGTGGACTGAAATCGGTAAGGAATGTGGAGACTCGGGACTGCGCCAGACGCACGGAGGTAGGCGCTGAGTTCGAATCCAAGGTCGGGAGAATAAGCCGAAAGTTGGCGCAGGACATACTTGCCTGTGTCGTAGCCTTGAATGGCATTCTCAGAAGGGGGGAATGAAAACTGGGTTAAGTACTTCTGGTAAAACTGCTGATATTGAGGATCTTCGGTGTCAATAAGATAAGAAGTGCTGAAGATCAAATTGAAGTTCGCCTTGGTCTCAGACGGAATGCTGTTGTAGCTGCTGCGAAAGTGGGGGGAGCCAAGCACAGGGACTCTCTTGCCTTGTTGAAGCAAAATATTGAGGATGAGGCTGCTCGCTTCTTCATTTCCCATGACGGGAATATACACCCCGACATTCCGCCCTTGGTCGGGAATACTTCTCGCAAGCTTGGGAATTTCTTTGACTGCTAATTCTTGGTAATTTTGGCTGAAAGCCAAGGTGTCGATCGACCCGCCTCTGGAAAGGAAAGTCTTTTGGAAGCCATCTAGCAACTCTTCGGTGCTCTCACTTCCATCTGTAAAGGCAAAAATGCGGCGAAGACCTAATTTGTCGTAGGCGTATTCCGCCATCCTTGCGCCATGCGTCCGCGCGGTTGGGTTGGCGAGAAAAGTGTTTCGTTTGTCCGTGATCAATTCCTCCGAAGGACTCAGCGGAATGAGCTGGGGCACCCTGCGGGATTCCGACCAGTCGGAGAGCACCCGCGACTGTGCATTGTAAATGTCCCCGACCAAGAATTGTATCCCCAGCGAATCGAGTTTGCTGAAAAGCCTCCGTATTTGAAACGTATCTCTGCGCGAGTCAATCACCGAAAGATACACCCGTTTGGGGCTTTGGGTCTGAAATTCATCTACTGCCATTTGGAATCCTTCGTAGAACTCCAGTGGACGGACCAGCGCGCTGGGGATGCTGGAGAGAGAACCAGGGTATCCCGCCTGATCGAGTTGAAAAGGCAGTACCAAAGCGATTTTGAGCAGATTCGGGTCTTTCCACCGTGGATCAGCAACGACAAGGGCGGGTGTGTTCAGGGGCAGAAGCGCATCGGTCCAAGGTGTAACTTTGCCTCCTTCCTCACGGTAGGTTTTGAGTCTGGCCAACGCAACTTGGGGTCCATCCTGGGTATAGACTTGATAGAGAAGCGCTTCCATCACCAACCCCTGTTGGGCATCAGGTGCGTTGCGCAAGTAGGACTCCAAGACGTCCCGATCGCTCACTGCAAAGAGATGGTTTCGCCACGAGGCGAGTGCCAATTGCTTGAGTCTGGGGTCGCGGGCATTGTCGTAAAGGGTGATCAGTTGGTTGAGTGCCGCAAATTCCTGGGTAAGATCTTTTGGTTTTGACAGTTGAATCAGGGCCAGATGATATTTGGCGTCTTCTGCATACTTGGATCGGGGATACTCTTGGAGAACTTGAGAAAATCGAGCGGCTGCGATTTCCATGTACGTCAATCGGTAAGCCGACAAGCCTGCCAGGTAAATAGCAGCTGTAGTAGAGCGATTGAATTCTTGCTCCCGGGCCATCTCAAAGGCATCCCAGGCATTCAGGTAATCTTCCTTTTGAAGAAATTGCTTTCCCTTGATCAAGAGCGCCTCCGTCTGAGGATTGGAAGGAGGGGGGACTTGTCGAAACAAGTTGCAGGAAGCCAGCGGTAGGAGCAAGAAGAATATCAGGAAACGGTTCATGAGGTGATCTTGGAGGTAGAACCTGCGTAGGGCCTTGATTTGATCCGAATGAAAATTATTTCGCCTCAAGATAACAAATCCCTTCTCGTATTTGCTCTGGCTGATCGCCTATTCGTCGAACTTCTGCTCTTGAATCCGCCATTGCGCACCTGACCCAATTTTTTTCACCGAGCCATCCCGATATTGGCCGAGGTTCACAAATTGGTTGCTCTGTTTGCCCTGAAAATCAAAGTCCTGGTGAATACCGCGGAAAGAAGGATAATTTCTCAGGTAGTCCGCCAAGGACATGTGCTCGAAGGGATATTCGTTGGTCACTGCCAATATCCAATTTCCGATGTCATAGCCTTGCGTGTGAAATTCACTTGGCGGCAAATGATTTTGAGCGAGGCTGCGCTGAAAGTAGCCAAGGTAGAGACTGTCTTCCCGGTCACACATGAAAGAAGTTGAGAAGGTGATTTGGAAACGGTCTTTCAAATCGCGGTCAATGTTTTCAAATCGTTTCCACATGTGCGGAGAGCCGAGAACTTTGAGATTCATCTCCAGCTGACTCATTTGGTTTAGGACCAGGCCGGCACTCTCCTGATCGTCAAATAGTGCCAAAAAAACTCCCTGCACCCGCTGCGTCCGCAGCTTACGAATGCTAGCAGTGATGGTCTTGGCGCTGGTTTCGTTGAAGGTTGAATCGATCTTGATCATCACGACTTCCCCTCCTCTGGCTTCGAAGGTTTTGATGAAGGATGCGGCCAGCCGCTCGGAGGAGCGACTCCCATTGCTGATCACGGCTACCCGATCGAGTTGAAGAGAATCGAGGCCGTAGGTAGCCAATTTGACACCGTGAACAGCAATTTCAGGGTGTGCCAAAAAGGTGAAGGAGCTGTTGTCCAAGAGTTCTTCACTTGGCGAAAAGGGCACAATTTGCGGCGTTCCCGTGCGCTCGGCCCAGCGTGAGAGGATCTCGGTCTGCACATTGTACACATCTCCGATCACCAGATCGGGATACCAGCGGTCTAACTCAGCGAGCTGGTTCACCACCGTGAGACTGTCTCGACGTGAATCAAAAACTTTGAGGGTGACTTTTCGCTTCAGTCGAGGTTCTATTTCCTCGTAAGCCATTTGAAAGCCCTCCCAAAATTCCAAGGCTATGCGGCTGTTTCGAGGAATTGATCGTACGTCTCCTGGGATGCTGTCCTCCAGAAACAAAGGGAGAAACACGGCAATTTTAATTTCCTGCCGCTGCCCATAGCGATCTTGGCGCCTAGGATCAAACAGCCTTTCTAAGAAGGCGCTGCCCGTTTGATGTCCTTTTTTATAGTCATAAAAAAGTTTCTCTGCACGCTTGGATTGATCGTAGCGCGTGGCCAGGCAAAAGCAAATTGGTTCGAGGTAGGTCAATTGCTCGTGTGGCGGAGCGCTTCGGCGGATGGACTGAAGCATCGCAGTATCGCAGCTTTGAAAGAAAGTTTGTCGCAAGCGACCCAGAGCAGCAGCGGACAAATCTGGGAGGCTGTCCTGTCGGTACAGGAGGAGCAGTTGCTCAATTCCCTCAGCTCGGGTGTCGGGCCAGCCATCGAGCAACAACAAGGCCCGATGATAGCGGGTGTCAGCCACAAACCGTGAGCGGGGATAATCTCGAAGGAATCGGTCGAAGTGGGCCAGGGCAGAGTCTCCTTCTCCAAGATAAAACCAAGCCATCCCCCGGAGATATTGCGCTGTGGTCGTCTTGGGGTGCGAAGGCCGTTGAAGGGCCGAATCAAGTACCACGAGCGCTTTTCGATATTCTCCGAGGCTCAAATAGCGCTTGCCGCGAAGCAGATACGCCTCCGCCTTCGCATCTGTTCCCCACATCGCCACGGAATCTTGCTGGGCGTATGTCGCAGCGCAACACGGAAAAAGGAGAAGGAAGAAAGTTAACCTACGCAGCATAAATTCAGAATCAGGTTATTCCCATTCAATGGTTGCCGGCGGCTTAGAGCTGATGTCATACACGACACGATTCACTCCACGGACTTGATTGATGATCTTGTTCGATACCTCAGCCAGGAATTCGTAAGGCAAGTGCGACCAGTCTGCTGTCATGCCGTCGCGGCTTCCCACAGCTCGCAATGCCACCACCTGCTCATAAGTGCGCTCGTCGCCCATGACACCCACTGAGGAGATTGGCAGCAACACAGCGAAAGCCTGCCAAACGGCATCGTACAGGTCTGCAAGTTTGAGTTCCTGGATGAAGATCGCATCCACTTCCTGTAGAAGCGCAACGCGCGCTTCGGTCACCTCCCCCAATATTCTGATTGCCAACCCAGGTCCGGGAAAGGGGTGCCGTCCGATGAAGGAATGGCTCAACCCAAGGTCGTAGCCCACTTTTCGAACCTCATCTTTGAAGAGAAAGCGCAGAGGCTCTACCACTTTTAGCTTCATCGAAGCGGGAAGCCCACCCACATTGTGATGAGACTTGATGGTGGCAGAAGGTCCTTTGACTGATACACTTTCGATCACGTCGGGGTAAATGGTTCCTTGAGCCAAGTACGAGATTCCCTCCAATTTATTGGCTTCTTGTTGAAATACCTCGATGAAGACCCGACCGATGATTTTGCGTTTCGCCTCCGGATCAATGACGCCTTCGAGCTGAGAAAGAAATTGTTCGGCGGCATTCACCCCGATCACGTGGAGGCCCAATTGCTCGTAGTGGTGGAGGACTTGTTCAAACTCGTTTTTTCGAAGCAACCCATTGTCCACAAAAATGCAAGTGAGCCGCTGCCCGATGGCTTTGTGGATCAGGCTCGCTGCGACAGTAGAATCCACCCCACCAGACAGGCCGCAGATCACCCGTTCCGTGTCTCCCAGCTGGGCACGAAGGTCGGCGACGGTCTCCTCAATGAAGGCGGCGGGTGTCCAGTCGGGTGCTAGTCCACAGACTTCGTGGAGGAAATTGCGCAGCACCTCGGCACCTTCTACTGTGTGGGTAACTTCAGGGTGAAATTGCAGGCCGAAAACCGGGTGCTCCACATGCTGGTAGGCAGCCACTTGCACAGAAGAAGTGCTGCCTGCCAATTCAAATCCATCAGGCAATGCCACGATGGTATCGCCGTGGCTCATCCAGACTTGAGACTGGGTAGCCATCCCTTGAAACAATCGGCTGGTTGCCATTGGCTCGAAGTGGGCCCTGCCGTATTCGCGTGTGGCAGAATTGGCGACTGTTCCGCCAAAGTTCTTTGCGATGAGCTGGGCGCCGTAGCAAATCCCCAACACAGGCAAGCGCCCGATCCAGGGAGAAAGATCCATGTCAGGAGCGCCTGAGTCATTCACCGAACAGGGGCTGCCAGAAAGGATGATTCCTTTTAAGAACTCGTCGGCGACGATCTCCTTCTGATAAGGCTGGATCTCGCAATAGACATGTTGTTCACGTACTCGCCTGGCTATCAGCTGCGTATATTGTGAGCCAAAATCAATGATCAGTACTTTCGGATGCATGGCCGCAAAGGTAAGTTCTCCCGGGGAATGATGGAAAAATGCCCGCAAAAAGATTGGCCTCTGAACACAGTAAAATCTCTTTTTTTGCCCTGCATCCCGGTTTGCCATACCCTATCACAAGTCAGAGATTCTCATTCTTCATTGGACTTCCGCTTGTCTTTCACTTTTTTCGTAGAGAGAAAGAAAATGAAGTTCCGCTGGAATTTTCATAAAATTGGTGGATGGCGCTATTTTTTATTCGCTTCCCAAAGCCCTTTTTCAAGGATCGCGTCCCGGGCTCGACTCAGCAACATCAGACCATTTCAAGTTTCAGCACATCACCAACCCCTCAGGAACCTATCATCACATGCCTGTTTTCTCACCCCTTCCCCCGTTTACCCACACGTGTCTGGAGCGATTTCTTCGCTACGTTCAAATTAATACACAGTCAGATCCTCATTCCCCTTCGCAGCCTTCCACAGAAAGGCAGAAGAACTTGTCACGCTTGCTCGTGGAGGAATTGCAGGCCATGGGAGTCGTCGACGCCCACTTGGATGAACATGGCTACGTCTATGCGAGCATTCCGGCGACAGTGGAGGGCAGCGTACCGGTATTGTGTTTTTGCTCTCATGTCGATACCTCTCCCGATGCCTCCGGCGAGGGCGTGGTCCCGATCGTTCATGCAGAATACCAAGGGGGCGACATCGTCCTGCCCGACGATCCGCTCATCGTTCTGCGTCCTGAAGACCATCCCGATTTGTTGCACCAAATCGGCCACGACATAGTCACCGCCTCGGGCACGACCCTGCTTGGCGCTGATAACAAAGCTGGTGTTGCGGCCATCATGGACGCGGCTGCCTATTTGATGGCTCATCCAGAGATTTTGCACGGCGACATTCGGATTTTATTTACGCCGGATGAAGAAATCGGGCGGGGCGTGCAGCGGGTGGACATGGACAAGCTGGCTGCCGATATTGGCTACACCGTCGATGGGGAAAGAGTCGGTACCCTCGAAGACGAGACCTTTTCAGCCGATGGCTTGGTAATGACCATCTCTGGAGTGAGTGCGCACCCCGGCTTTGCGAAGGGGAAATTGCAAAATGCCCTGAAGATCGCAGGGGAGATTCTCACTGCTTGGCCCTTGAGGCTCTCGCCGGAAGGCACCGAGGGAAGGGAGGGTTTCGTGCATCCAGTCGAGATGAAGGGAATTGCGGAAGAGGCCATCATACATTTCATCATCCGCGACTTCGAGACAGAGAGATTGGCCGATCACCTCGCCCAACTCTCCGACTTGGCAGCGTCGGTGAGTGCCCGTTATCCGGGAAGCCACATTGCGATGAAGCACACAGTGCAATATCGCAACATGAAAGAAATTCTCGACCAGCACCCCCAAGTTGTATCATGGGCCGAGGAAGCCATGCGAAGGGTAGGATTGATGCCTGAGAGAAGATCCATTCGGGGCGGTACCGACGGGTCACGGCTATCGTTTATGGGACTTCCTACGGCCAATATCTTTGCGGGTGAGCATGCTTTTCATTCCAAGTATGAATGGGTTTCGCGACAGGACATGGAAAAATCTGCCGAGACCATCGTGCAAATCGCTATCATTTGTGCTGAGGAATCCCTTGGCTAAGTGCAAGGAAGCTTTCAGCGTAGCTGAAATATTTGCCTGCTCACGCTTTTTTTGCAAAAATGGAATAGCAAAGCAAAAAGGAATCTACAGGCAAGCGTTTCGCAAAAAAGGAGGCCCAAAGGCCTCCTCGGTCAAGATGCACGCAATACTGGAAGGAAATCATAAGTAGCCGCCGGCTGGTTGGGCTATGAAAGCAGTGGGATACAGTCGTTGCATTCGTTTCTCAATGTCGCTGACAGTGACACGGCCGTCCTTATTTTCGTCAAGACCCGCGTTTTGGAGGTACTGTTGAGAGGGCTTGGCGTACAGCGTGTAGCAGTAGTCTTCTCCCCGCGCTTTTGGATAAAGCACAGCCAGGTACAAGTCGGTGAGGCTGGTGTAGTCACCGTAGCGCTCGCGCACTTTTTGCAGATAGAGATAGACATACTCCAACTGCTGGAGGTGATTCATCCGGCGGAGACGCTCCGTGCTAATGTTGAGCTCGTGTGCGGTCGCATCCATGAACTGGATCAACCCAGTGGCCCCGCTACCCTTTAGATTTTCCACAGAAGCATCAAATTTGCTCTCAGAATACATTACGGCCATCAGCCACTCCGGGGCAATGCCCAGCATGGAAGATATGTCTTTGACTTTGTCCTCAAAGGCCGTCACGTCTGAAACAAAAAGACTCGCTTTCTCCAGCAAGAAAAGGGGAGCATCGCGTGGGGCCTCGCTGGCGATGCTACCCAGCATCGTAGAGGAAGCCTGATGTTGAAGGTTGATTTCCGGCAATCGAAGGAGTGTATTGACGCCGATTACGATCAGGGCGATGATAATAATTTCTCCGAATCGCTTACCACCTCCCTGAAGTGGCCGTGTCAGAGCATGAGGTTGTGTGTGGTGATGTCCAGTCCTTTGGGGAGACTGGAACACCGCTGAAGTAGGATAATTACGCATGACAATTCCGATGTGTTAGTGTGATGAGATTCATTTCTGAACTCGTGCTAACAAAAATAGCAAATCAATTGGCAATAATCCTAATATTGTGAGAAAAAAGTAACAAAAATTTAGTCGATTTCTGGGCTCTTTGCTAGTAATTCCAGCAAATAGCACAAAGGTCGCTTTCACTCAAAACGGTGAGAGTGGCGCTTTTACCTTCTGAGATCATACTCAAAGGTGAAGGATAGACGAAATCAAGGGCGAAATACCTTGCTCCAAGCTTGATTGCCACGGGCATCAGCCAAGCGAATCCAATACCAACCGGCAGGTAAGTGGCGCAGGTCCAGGTCCAGGGTGGTGTTGCCCTCGGTCACGCGCTGGTCGAGCAGCCTCGCGCCGTTCATGTTGCCAAGACTGAGCATCCAGCCACTTCCTTGCGGCAGTCGAACCTGCCACACTCCTGCTTCATCTTGAGGAGAAACAGCGAGACGGAATGCGTTGAGCTGGCGGTCGATGCTTACAGAGGCATCCGCGATGAGATCCACGACGACAGGTAAGTGATCCGACATTTGTTTCAAAGCCACACACACTTCCACTGGAACGGTGTTGTTGTTGGTGCAGCTGAGTTCGCGATCGTAGCTCAGGCCATTGTTGCCCAAAGCGCGGTAGCTCGACGAATCAATTCGAATGGGTTGAGTTGCATCAATCAGGCTCTGGCTGGCTAGGATAATGTCAAATCGATCATCCATTCCTCCGCCTGAGCCGCAATCTGTGCCACTGCTTCGGGTAGATTGGGTGTGAATGATGGCGTGAGAAGCTCCATTCCAGCCATTTCCTTTGCCAGACACATCGATCAGCCGTTCACTCGGCTGGGGACCGTTGATGAGAGCCTGAAAAGCTGCCTCCTGGTGGTTATACACGTTAAAATCACCCATCAGGAGCACGTACTCTTCATCGGGAACGTCGGCAAGGTAGCTCATGATGGAGTTGGCAGCCACAGCCCGCAAGCTCGCGTCAGCACTGGATTGGCCAGCTTTGAAATGGGCCACTATGCAGGTCACAAACAAGGTATCGGTAGCTCCATTGCTGATGGAAGGCAAATAGATCAGTCGATAGACATTGATGTCACGCAGAGAATTGGCAATGATACCGGTCTGCGTCTGGGCGGGTGTAAATTTATCCGTGTTGTAGAAAAGCCCATTCACAATGTTGGAATTGGCTTGGTTGGTAATCGGGAAGGAGGCGATGCTGCTGGTATAATCAAAGGATAGGACCCGAATGCCATTGAGATAAGCCGTTTGTGGGATCAGCTCATTGACGGCGAGAATATCGGGTTTCACATGCTCCAGAATGGTGCCCAACCACTGATATTTGCTGGAAGTGGTAACGCCGGAGCAGTCACCGAAAAAAAGTAGATTGTATTGCATCACGCGGATCGGAACTTGGCTCTGGAGAGAGGACCATGAGAAGATCAGCAGCAGAAGAATGGCGAAATGGAAGCGTAATTTCATACGAATAACGGCAGTAAAGATCTCGGGCGGTTAAAAAAGCCTTATGCAAAGTGCGTAAAGGTCGCTCACCCTTTCGTTGATCACAACAAAAGCGTTCCTTATCTTTTCAGAAAATTTGATTGCGCCTTTGAGGTAAATTAAAGTATGTCCAAGCCTAGCGTTTTCCCCCCAGCATATTCTTATCTCCCATCCACCTTCACCAATCAGCTTTTGCGGATTCTGGGAACGCTGCTGTTGTTGGCTCCTGGTTGGGTATGTGCTCAGCCGGACTCCCTGTCAGTGGAGACGATGATGGCTCGCGATTTCGGCTCCGCAGAGCAGTGGCCGCAGAGCGAAGGCATGTCTCGATTTCGGCAGGCCAACAAATTTGGGTATCGCGACAGCCTTGGGCGAGTAGCGATAGCGCCCCGTTTTGACAAAGCCAATGATTTCTCCCATGGTCTGGCGCGCGTCGGAGTTCAGGGCCGTGAAGGTTATCTGGCGCTGGATGGCACGATTCAGATTCCACTGGAATATGAGCGAGCATGGAGCTTTCAGGATTCACTCGGAATGGTTCGCTTAGATGGCAAATTTGGATTTTTGGATCAGGCTGGCGCGTGGGTCATTCCGCCCATCTATGACCATGCTCATCTCCCGGAAGAAGGGATGGTCTTGGTAAAATTGGCTGGTAAGTACGGCTATTTGAACTTACAAGGCCAATTGGCTATTCCGCTCATGTATGAGGAAGCTTCGTCCTTTTTTCAAGGCAAGGCGATCGTCAAGCTGGGCGATGACCGATTTTATATCGGCAAAGATGGCCGCTGTGTCGAAGGCTGCGAATAGGGGAGCTGCGCGACGGAGTTCGGGTTTCCTTAGACTGATCTAGGTAGTAATGTCTTCATCCGCTCATCACATCGGGAATCCGGGGTGGAAGAAGACGCATATTTCTATTTTTTGCCATATCTTTCTGAGTGAGGCTTGCTGCTCCGGTAAAATTTGCCGCGCATTTCACCTCCTCCATATCTGCCATTTTTCCCATTATGAGACTAGCTCAATCCATTGATACCCTGACCTTGAAGGTTGAATCAAAAGAAACCCTCCAACGCAATAGCAAAGGACCCGGCGTGCGTGCCCTTCAGATCTTGCTCTACAGCCTCGGTTTTTCCAAGGAACTCAATTGGGATAAATATCGCGCTGACGGTGGATTTGGAGGAAGTACCACAGCTGCCGTGAAAGCATTTTTACAGAAAAATGATCTTCCCGGCGACGGTATTTCTGTGGATGCAAGGCTCTTGGCGCTCATGCTGCGCAAAGAGGCGATCCTGCCCGCCTTGCG
>DAITMB010000093.1:9650-20116 GCA_036835375.1 Bacteroidota bacterium | reverse complement strand
AGATTGGAAGTCGTGCCATTGCCAAAGTTCCACGTGACGATCGATCCGGGAGCTGCACCACAAGAAAATGTCAGCAATTCTCCTACGCAAGCATTGTTCTTGCTCACCTGGAAATTAATCGTTGGACTTCCCACCTGAATGAGGTTGGGAATGGTGACCGTGTCAGCACAGCCCGCGGGATCTGACACGATATGCGTCACGGTGTAATTCCCCACATTGTTGTAGACCGTGGAAGGATTGGCTGTGATCGCAAGATTTCCATTGCCAAAGTTCCACGAATGAGCTGTGCCCAAGACCGGTGACACGGTGGTGAAAGTCACAGGAAAAGGGGTATTGCAACTCAGGGTATTGTTGGCTACAAAAGCTGCCGAAGGAGTATTCTTGACTTCAAGGTAGCCCACCTTCTGCTCCACATCAGAACAGCCGTTCACATCTGTCACAATGAGCGTCGGTGTATAAATTCCAGAAAGTGGATAATTGTAAGAAGGACTTTGGAGAGAACTTGTAGTTCCGTCTCCGAAATCCCAGACATATCCCACGATGGCTCCACTCCCGGGTTGCGATAGATTACTGAATGTCACAGAATTTCCAGCACAGATGGCCAGAGGCAAAGCCGAAAAGTTACTCGTCGGCGGACTGAACACCTCGATATAATTGGGCTTGGTCAGGGTTTGAGTCGTGCCATCCGCGAAGGACACCGTCAGGGAAACTGTGAACTGCCCACCGACGGTGTAAGTCACCGAAGGGCTTTGAAGGGACGATAAGGTGTTATTTCCTAAGTTCCAACTGTAGCTGGTTGCGCCGGGAGCCGAAACGGTGTAACTCACAATGAGCGGATTACAGCCCTCGGTGATATTCGCCGTAAAATCTATCTGGGCAACTGCGACAAAAGGTAAGACAACAAAGGTAAGAATTGACCATAGGCGACGGAAATCCAATCGGGACTGAATCATAGGTGCTCGAATATCACTTGGCAGGGGTAAGCCGCCGGGTACTACATATTCTGCTTCAGCAAATGGCAGAATCAGATCAATCAGGGGGGTGTGGGCCACTTCAGTTGATAAAAACTACTGCTGAAAGGCCATCATTCAAAAATTCGTAGGAAAGATTTTGGACTTTTTTGTCCTCGAATCATAATTGCATTTCGGAAAGGGTAAGGAAAAAAATGCCCATTTGTGAATTCCATTGTTTTCCCCTACCCACGATCGTCGAAGTGTGTTGTCTTACCCAGGAAGTAAAGTCTTCATACCTGAACAGAATCCACACTTAACCATGCTTCAGCCCTCAATTGCGGCTCAGTTCCTCCTCAATCATTCGCAATATGCTTCGGTTAATATTGTCGAGAGATTCGTGGCTCCAGCCACCGATGTGGGGAGTAAGAATCACTTCCTTTCGGTCAAATAAATTCTGGTACATCGTCCTTTCTGCGGGTGTCCACTGGTCTATTTTTTCATTTGGAAGTACATCAAGGGCTGCGGCGACCACCTCACCTTTGTCCATCGCCCGGAGCAGTGCCTGAAGATCCACGATGGGTCCTCGCGCAAGGTTGAGCAAGGTGATCGGTCGATCGAAGCGCCCCAAAAAGGAATCATTGGCCAGATTCCGCGTTTCGGGTGTCAAAGGTAGGTGAAAGCTCAATATTTCAGCTTCGCGGTAGATACGATCCATCGTCGCCGCATCTGCATAGGCATCGCCATAGTCTTTTCGGTATTTATCATATGCGAGCACCTTCATTCCAAATCCCGACAACCGCTTTGCCACCGCTTGGCCTGTGTGACCATACCCAATGATAGCGATCGTCTTCCCACCGATCTCCGACCCTCGATTGGATTCCCTTCGCCAAAAAAATCTGCGCACTTCCGCATCAGCGACAAGGAGCCGATGGCGAAGAGCCAAAAGCATCCCCACGGCTTGCTCCCCCACCGAATCTGCATTGGCACCAGCGGTAAAAGCGGCGCGAATTCCCTTTTCTGCCAAATACGTCTCGTCGATATGGTCCATTCCCACCCCTGCACGAATGACCAGGCGCAACTGTGGCGCTAAGTCAATCGCTTCGCGATCCACCCGAATCTTGCTATTCAACACCAGCACCTGGGCGGTGCCAAGCAATGATAGCGCCTGCCCACGGTCAGCCTTGGGGAAATAGTGGACATGCACAGGCATGGCCCTCAATTGTGAGAGCCAAGGGTCAGGATATTCGTCGATTATCAGTATCTCCATGACTCGAAGATACAAGCTCCGAAGGGAAAGCACGTAACGAAGAAAAAAACAAGAGCCAAAATCATGCTTTTCATTCACGGGTGTAGCGCCAAAGAAAACAGCACCAAAGAATCAGACTTTCGCGGAACATTTTTTCCGTGACGCGGTGAGATTCCTGTTGTACCCTTTCCGCAAGCTATTTAATTTGAGGCGGCTCTCACGCGCTTCATGCTTGATTTTGTCGGCGAATATGCTCGCCATCGTGTTGTGCCCTCACCCATTGACCCAGTCCGCACATATGGACCTTTTTTTCTCCCCCCGTCGATCCCGGATGAAGCACCTCCGCTGCGCATCTCTGCTGTTGGCATGGCTCGCAGCAATTCCGATCTCGGGCTTGTCACAAGACACGCTCCTGGGAGTCGCGCCAGAGAGCCATTCCACCCTTGATTCCACAGGCAAAGATTGGCTCCTGCAAGCGCGGCGGGATGTGAGTGTTCTCACGTCCGATCGAATGGCTGGCCGGGGCTACACCAGCCAGGGACACTTGCAGGCTGCCAAATTTGTGGCTGCCCGCTGGCAGGAACTCGGTCTTCGTCCAGCAGTGCCCGAAACGAACGGAGACAGCGGATTTTTTCAAACTTTCCCTTTCTCGATTAATCTCCTTCAAGATGGAATGCTGGTGCTAGATGCTGATACGCTACAGATCGGCGACGATTTTCTGGTGGGAAAATATTCGGGGAAGGGGGAAATTTCTGGTAAAATCCAAGACCTGGGCTATGGGATTGAGCCAAAAGTCTTTGACAAATCTCGCGGAAAGATTGTCGTATTGCGCGACGGATGGCCAGAAGGAATCACCGAAGAAGCACGTCAATCCGCGAATGATCAGCAGCTGGCCAACATCCTGGACCGCATCGCAGCCATTGCAGCTTCAGAGCCCTTAGGGTTCGTTGTCCTCGTTCCCAAACTCACTCATGGATTTGTGCGGGAGCAAGCCCCATTTCCCATACTGGAAGTGCTCAGTGACAAATGGCCTTCGAAAGTCCGCAGCGCCAGCATCCAGACCAAAGCGAGCATAGCGAATTTCCGGTCGCAAAACGTGATCGCCTACCTCCCCGGGAGCTGTGACTCAGATGAATTTGTGGTGGTATGTGCCCACTATGACCACCTCGGTATGATGGGCTCCGCAATTTTTCCCGGTGCCAATGACAACGCTTCCGGCATCGCCATGCTGCTCTCTATGGCGGAGCATTTTGTGCAGGAGGCCCACAGACCAGAAAAAAATATGCTCTTTATTGCCTTCGGAGGGGAAGAAGTGGGCCTTGTCGGCTCCCAATATTATGTGATGAATCAGCCTGTGGTGCCGCTGGAGAAGATTTCATTTTTGCTCAACCTCGACCTGATGGGCAATGGAAGCGAGGGGATCATGGCCGTAGGAGGAAAGGATTTTCCGGCACTGTTCGACCAACTCTCCCAAGCGAATGATGAGCTTCAAGCCGTGCCGGCGGTGCGCGCCAGACCCAATGCGCCCAACAGCGACCACTACTGGTTTTTGGAGGAGGGTGTAGAAGGGTTTTTCATTTACACTCTGGGTGGGCCTCCGCATTATCACGACGTCCATGACACTTCAGACCACCTTGAGCTCTCCAAGTACGTGGAAGTGAGGGCTTTGCTGCTTCACTTCTTAGCCAAGAATCTGCTCTCCTGCGAGAATTAATTCCAATCGACAGCATCCCAACGTTCCTGTCTGTTGGGTATTCTCCACGCTTACAATTGGGTATTGACCCTGAGAATGGAGGCGGGGAGGATCCTGATGATCGCACCAGAAAAGATCATTTGACGCAAACCGCAAAAAGAAATTATCCTGACCAAAAAATCAACGGGTGTAGCGAGCGAGCAACTTTTTGAAGCGGTCTTGGTCGCGGTAAGGCTTGAATGCCGGATCATTTTCCAACTCCGAGAGAGGATACTTCTTGGCAAGGGCGATTTCAATGTTCTCATAAAAAAGAAGGTCCTTTCCCTGTCTTGCGTAAATTTTGGCCAAAAACCCATAGCGAAGCCCATCAGAGGAATCGAGTTCCAATGACCTGCGAATATCGGGAATGGCTTGATCGTAGCGCTGCTTCATCGCATAGAGAAAACCCCGGCTGTAAAAGGCATCGGCATCAGTAGGATCGTAGAGAACGGCTTGGCTATAGTCTCGAATGGCATCCTCGTATTCGCTGGCTTTGCGGGCAATGTTCCCCCTGTTGCGATAGGCACGCCCGAGTCCTGGATCCAGCTCCAGGGCTTTGCTGAAGTCTGTGAGGGCTTCTTCATAGGCCTCCATCTCTGAGAAAAGTTCTCCGCGGCGATTATAAGCGGAGGCATACCTTGGGTCGAGCGCGATGGCGCGATCAAAGAGTTCCAGCGCCTTTTCGACATTATTCATTCCCTGAAAAAGAACGCCCTGGCTGAAGAAAATTTTGGCATTGGTTGGGTCAATCTTACGGGCAAACTCCAAGTCTTCTTGTGCCTGACTCAGCTTTCCCATCTGCTGATAGAGCATTCCACGCGCGCAGTAGGCGTCGGCAGAGTCTGGCCAGTTGCGAATGACTCTGGTAAAGTCGATCAAGGCTTCGTTTTCGTGCTGGAGGGCAGCATGGCTCTTGCCGCGCAGGAGATAAATTTCGGGAGTGAGGGTCCCTCCGAGCTGGATGGCTCGCTCAAAGTCTTGGAGGGCTTGGTCGTGGCGATTGAATCGCTGATAGTAGCGTCCTCGATCAATGTAGGTCTCTACGCTGGTGCTGTCCAACTTAATGGCTTGGGCATAGAGGGCCAGCACTGGTTCAAATTCTCGATTGTCTAAGTGAAGTTGTGCCCGCTCCCGGTAAGCAAGGGCATCGCGCGTTCCTCTCTGAATGGCTTCGTCAAAATCTGCCATTGCTGCTGCTTTTTGCCCCAAGGCCAGAGAGGTCACCCCCCGGTACACGTAGGCTTGCACGAAGCCAATCTCCATGCGGATGGCCCGGTCAAAATCCGCCTTTGCTGCGGGGTACTGATTGCGAGCAGACTGGATTCTCCCCCTCAGCACATAAATTTCGGGGCTGGAGGCCTGGGTCATGAGCAGCTGATTCACGTCAGCGAGAGCTTTGTCTAAATTTCCAATGAGGAAATTGGTCTCTGCTTGGAATAAAATCGGCTCGACCATCTTCGGGTCCATCTCCCGAGCTTTCTGAAAATCCACTAAAGCTGCTTCATGCATTCCCTGCGCTGCAAGGCTCCTCCCCTTCCAGGCATAGGCCAATGCATCGAAGGGTCTCAGATCCAGGAGTCGCGTAAAATCTTTGACTGCTCGCTCAAAGTCGCGGTTGCTGAAGTGGACTTTTCCTCGCTCAAAACGAGCAGCAAGATGGGTAGGAACTGCTATCAACGCCTGTGTAAAATCGTCGATGGCCATCCGGGATTTATTCACTTCGTTATACAGACACCCTCGTTGATACCAGGCTTGGGCCATCTTAGGGTGTGTTTGTATCAGTTTGTTCAGCTCAGTGAGCGCCTCATCATAAGCCCTTCGTGCCAACTTCCCCTCCACATCAAAGAGCAAAGCCCCTTGCATTCCTGGTTCTAAGGTCAGGGCCTGTTCGATATCGGAAATAGCTAGGGTTTCACGTCCCATGATCCGATAGAGCTGCGCCCTTCGATAGTAGGCATTGGGATAGTTGGGGGTGAGGGTCAGCGCCTTGTTATAGTCGCGCTCGGCTAGACCATAAGACTTCGCTGCGACATGGGCATCGGCCCGACTCACATAAATCAAAGCCAGGTCGCCGTGGATATTTAATGCCTGAGAATAATCCTCTATGCCTTTGGCAGGATTTCCGCTTTCGACATGCACCATTCCCCTGCTGAGGAGTAATTCCAGGTCGTCGGGTGCGAGCTTCAAGGCGCGTGTCAAATCTTCCAAAGAGGCGTCCCAGCGCCCCATTTTCCGAAACACATCTGCACGACCCTGATAGGCACTAGCGAGTTCAGGGTGGGAAAGAATGAGTTCATCGTAGAGTCTCTGTGCACGATGGTACTCCCCTATGCTGAGATATGCATTTCGCAGAAATTGGACACGATTGCTCTCTTCCACGAGCTCGCCCATGGACATCGCTTCTAAGTACCGGGACGCCTCTGCGGAATTACCAGCCTCCTGTTCTTTGAGCGCTTCATACCAGTAGAGCATGTTCGAGACAAACAACAGGTCATTTTGGCCCTTGACGGCCTTGGGACCCAATGTCACCACTTCTTCAAATGTCTGCTGTGGCATCAGGAGCCGGGCATATTTCGATTCGGCGATGTAGTAATACAATTTGGCTTGACTCTCCTTAGTAGCTTCTCCTTCATACTTAGCCCAAAGAAGCAAGTCTGCGCCACAAGAGCTGGCAATGCCTTTGGATTTTTCCATGCGATCTTCACAATCCTCGACTTCGAGGAGACGCACATCTACGTGAAGACCTTTTTGTCGAAATGCTTTGATCTGATCCATCAAGACGGGTTCGTGGATCAAGCGCGAGGGCCTACATTCCCCTTCCTCTAAAAAAGAGAGCACCAATACGCGATAGTCTGATGTTTTGGCTGGAAATGGACAAGGATTTTCTGGCCTTTCAACGCCGAGTCCAAGCACAGTGAAAGCAGAAGGCATCCACACGCCAAGGGAGATCAAGCCACCTAGGAGAATAACTCCACCAACAAGAAGCCAAGTCCGAAGTGGAGACCTTGGCCGTTTCTCTTTGATTTTGACAGGCTTCTCACTGAGCGGAGAAGGTTTGGAATTGGATTTGGCTGGCTTTGTTCGCTGCGCGGGGCTAGGAAGTTTCCCGTTTGGTGCGTCTGCGAGCGCTTCGCTGGGGAGTGTCTCAGTGGCAGGCTCAGCAGGGAGTGATTTCTTGTCAGGGCGCTGCGAAGGCTGCGGTTGTTTTTTGGTCGGTATTGTAGGGCTCTTGGCAACAGGATCTTTGGGAATGGGCTTTGATGGGGAGGGATCCGCTGGCGACTCGATCGGGGGCGGCACCACGCCGGCCCTTGGTATCTCGCTCTCCATTGGCCCTCTCCGGCGTGGGAGTGGGAGCGGCCCAGCGTGGCTGGACTCAGGGTTTCGCTGTAATGGTGACTTTCTGGCCTTCAAGGAAATAGGGCCGGGCTTAACGGGCGGGTAAACCAGATCTGGAAAGAGTGGCGCGATGATGGGGGCAGTGGTTTCCTGCACCGAGGGTTCTTCCATGTCATCGCGGGCGGGGTCGACTGGCTCTATTGGTGGTTCATTCTCTGCCGAAGCTGCGGCAGGTGTGATGGTCACTGGGTCAGAAATAGGGTCTTTCTTCGAAGCTTCTTGTGCTTCGGTAGCAGTAGCTTCTGATTCTTCTACAACTGGCGATCGTTTCTCCTCTTCCTCCACCGGTTCGGGCTGCGAAGTCAGGATTTCAGATGGCTTTTCTGCTGTGGGTACAGCAAACTCTTCTTGCAGAGCGGCCACATCTGTCGATTCTTCAATTGGCGCTGCTTCAAGTTCTTCTGTAGGTGCGAAGGCAGGTGTAGCGCTTTCTGTATCTTCGGTCTTTCGCCCTTCTTCCTGCTGAGGTACTTCCTCGATGGCGACACGATCTTCGGAGACGCTGGCTGCTGTCGCATCCGCTACCTCTTCCGACAATTGCTCTTGGAGAACAGAAACTGGCGTGGGTGCTATCGGTTCAGGTGCCGAGATGAATAGTTCTTCAACTGACGCTACCTGCGCAGAGGCCGCCTCGGCGGGAGCTTCGGCTGGAGAGGCTGGCGTCGGGGGAGTAGGCCGCGTAGGCGGTAAAGGAACCGGAATATCCTTTACGGATTTATCTGTGGCTAGATCTGAAGAGACCTTTTGACGATGGCGAATCTGTTGGAGGAGCCATTGTTTTTCCGAAGATGGGATGAGGAGCGGGTTTCGGAGTCTCCAAGCGAGGGCTCTGAGCTTTACTTCAGCATAGGCCAATCCTTTCGGAACATCTTGGGGTGAACCTTGGGCCCAACTGGCACTGCCTCCTTCTCCTTTCAGCGGAAAGATCAGCTTCTCGTCCCCGATAAACAGTTGCCCCGCTTCCACCATCGGACTGCCAGACATCAGGTGCAAGTACGGCTCCACAGCAGATGCCAAGTCTATGCCTGTGCTCAGCACCATCGGGATGCCGCGCTTGGGCAGATTCTGCATCCACTCGGTGGGTTGACTTCCTGAGAAAGCAATGGTTCGCAAAAATGGCCACTCTGTGCGGGTCCACACCTGGTCTTGAGAATCAATCAACCCATCGCCGTTTCGGGAGCGAACCTTGATTTTGCCATCGACCAGCGGACCGATCACGTGAATGATGGTCAGGTATTGCTTGGCTGGGCGCTGGGAAAGAATGTCTTCGAGATAAATCCGGGAGTCAGGCTCCTCGACCCAAATCTCTAATTGGCCCTGATCCTGCAAGGGCTGTAGTAGTGTGATCAAATGGCCCAGCACTTCGATGGCTTGAGAGGAAATTTCTCCCAAGGCGTTCTGTGAGCAAACGAATAGGATTCGGGGAATGGGCTTAACTTTTGCCATGAAATCTAATCCAGCGCGACGAAAAACGGTAATAATAAGAATTTCAAGCTGTATCGGGAAGTAAGGAAGGTCCCTGCGTCCGCGAGGACTTTGCTCAAAACACCTACCTTACCAAAAAACAGGAAGTTAAAATTACAAAAACTCTTCCCCAGACCGTGAAATGTTTACGCAAGTGGTAAATTCAAGCGGTTATTCTGCTACAGGTGCGGAGGTTCTGCATGAATGCCTGATAGACGGTGCACCTCATATTGACATCTTTGTCGGTTGTTGAAATATTCATCCTCTACCTAAAGGGGACGTGATGAGACAATCGCCTGATGTCCAGGCCTTTGAAGATCTTTTTTGTCAGATTTCTGATGATCCACTAAAGGAAGCGAGAAGGTAAAATGGGCGATACAACCTTTTGACAGCTTGAATACGAATGCGATCTGTTGCCGTATATGTTCTTGCTCTTTAGTTCTGGGATTTTCTCGGTATTTTCCATCCACACTTTCTTCCCTACTGTCCTTTCCAGCTACTTTCATCGACCGTCTTTGATCCATCACAGATTGACTTTCCTCTTTGAATTTATCTCCTTCATGTTCATCCTTTGAAAAGTAGTTGGAGCACAATTGGCGCCTTCTCTTGATCGCTTTTCTCGTTTTTTTCATTCTCAGCTCATCTCTTCTTCCTTTACTCATCGCGAGTATCAGAGAGTTATCTTCCCCTCGTTATTACCTTTCACCTCCAGAACGAATTTTTTTTACTTTATCTTATGGCAGAAACTGTTTCTCCACCGCAAGTGATCGTCCCTGATTGGGTTCAGGAAATCAAGCGGAAATATCTCTCTCAGAACGTTTCCCAATTTATCCTTCACGGCAACATCAATGACTATGTGAGGATCAACCGGGACTCCAAGGATCAATACTACCGAATCCGGGAATTCCTCAACGAGGAGATGTTCAAATACAAAGATGTCGTCATTTACTTTGATCGGGCAGCGGGTCTGCGGTTTCGTGACGATCGCACATTTGGTGGGGACAGCACCTCGCGCAAGGAGTTTGTCTCGGTGCTGAAGCTGTTTGATGAGCTGACGGACAACAATTTTGCGGAACTCACCCGCAACCCTGCTCGGTCTTTCTACACGTTGGACACTTACTTCAACTTGATGCTCAACCGGGACTTTATCGATGCCTGGTTCAAAGAAGTGGACAAACAGATGAGCCTGAGCCCCAAGCAACTGGCTGAAGAAGCAGAGGAATCCGGCGATCTCATCGACCGCTTCATCAAAATGACGCTCCCAGAATTTGACGAAGACAAGAAAAAGCAACAGTCTTCGCTCAAAACCCTCAAAGAACGCCTTTCACTCCTCCGAAAAAAGCTCTCCAAGCCCAAGTCCATCGCCTTCATCGTGGACTATGCTGAGACCCTGCTCCCCGCTGGCGAAAATGCCAGTGCCCGCCCGGACGACTCCATGCTGCTCGTCTTCATGCAAAAATGGGCCAAGGAGAAAAAATTCCTCGAGGCGGATCTCACCATCATGGTCCTCACCGAGAACCTGATGGACCTCAATCCTCAGTATGTCCGAAATCCTTATACCCACGACGTCTCCTTCCCTTACCCCGACGAAGAGGATCGGCTCACCTTTATCCAGGATTTTTTCGCGCGGAAGGAAGGCTCGGAGCAGTATTTCGAGATGAGCGCCCAGATT
>DAITMB010000093.1:0-9550 GCA_036835375.1 Bacteroidota bacterium | reverse complement strand
GACGTGATGCCGATGGGCTACCTCGTGTCGGGACCGGTGGGAACTGGCAAGACTTTCATGATTCGCTCCTTCGCCAATGACATCGGTGTGCCAATGGTGGTGCTGAAGAATTTCCGGGGGATGTACGTGGGCCAATCGGAGGGAAACTTGCAGAAAGTGCTCAAAATCCTCAAGGCAATGGCGCCCGTGGCGGTGATGATCGATGAGGCGGATGCCTACCTCGGCAGTCGCGGTGGCGATGGCAGTTCGGGCGTAAACAGTCGCCTGTTTTCGATGCTGGCTTCCTTTATGAGCGACACGGACAACCGTGGCCGGATCATCTGGTTTCTTGTCACGGCTCGCCCGGACCTCATGCCGGTGGACTTCAAGCGGCAAGGCCGCGCCGAGGAGCACATTGGGTTGTTTTATCCTGAGACCATTGAGGAAAAGAAAGAATTGCTGGAGGTCATGCTCAAGAAAACAGACCTCGGCTACATTGATACAGCTGAATTGGACGATGACTTTTTCGAAGACATCCCGATCCGATCCGGCGCAGACATGGAGGCAGCGCTCACGCGCGCCAAGTTCAAAGCTGCTAGCCTGGGCATTGACAAGGTGGATATTGATCTGATAGTCAAGGTATTCAACGACTTTTTGCCGCCTACATACCCCGAAGAAGTGGAACTCATGACTTATTCGGCGGTGCTGGAAAGCACGTCCAAAGAACTGCTGCCCGAGCGTTTCCGAAAAATGACCCGCGAAGAAGTCCTCGAAAAGGTTCAGGAACTTCAAGCATACCTTCGTTAGCGAGCCGTGTGCTTGCACCGAATGAAGTGGACCATTGCTGGTTTTTCCAATCGCCTTACCAATGAGGTTGGCAAAGGAAAGACCAGCAATTTGTCTTATTTAGGCCGAGCATTTTCAGCCTGGACAAATGGTTATTCAATCTCAACACATGACGGAGTTAGAGGAATTGACCGCTAAGTGGGTGGCCTTCCGCGATGAGCGAGACTGGGCTCAGTTTCACCAAGCCAAGGATTTGGCGCTCGGTCTTTCGATTGAGGCTGCTGAGCTCAATGAACTGTATCTCTGGAAGGCATCCGAAGAAGCAGATGTATCGAGGGTTCGCGAAGAGCTTGCGGATGTATTGGGCTTTGCCCTGTTGCTCGCCCATCACTACCGCCTGGACATTCGCGAGATCGTGGAGGAAAAACTCCGCATCAACGCCCAAAAATATCCCGTGGAAAAGGCCAAAGGCAACAGCAAGAAGTACACGGAGCTGTGACCCGCCGCTCGATCGGGCAAAGTGAGGCTGTGTTTTCGAGCCAATGGTGTATTTTTTGCGGACAAATTTCCTGAAGAAGCTTTACTTTTTCATTGAACTTCTCTGCCATCTGCCCCTCCACTTCCGATTCTTAATATCCACCAAATTCTATGATTCACCCGCTTTCTATCGGCACGCGTGTGCGCCACCCGCAATACGGCGCGGGGGTTGTCTTGGACAACAGCAAGTCGTTTTACAACATTGCTTTCCCCAATTTTGGCGAAAAGGTCATCAGCCGGGACTACGAGGAATTGGAGCTGATTGAGTTAGCGGCGATTCCCGAAGATCGGTTGTCGATCGGTGATGTTGAAAAAATGTTGGTCCAAATTCTCCGCCGCTGGACTGACGTGGGCGAGGTGGTGCCCCTCGGCAAAAAATGGCATGGTGGCACCTTGCTACTCCAACCCGCGAACAAGGATCTCAAGCCCAAGGAAATTCCCATCGAGGCTTTTTTTCACAAAATCGTCATGGTGAGAGATCGCCTGCGGGTCATGGAGCAGCAGATCAATAAGCAAACGGGGATCAGCGATGAGGAAAAGGTGAATCTCCAGCAGTATATTACCCGGATTTATGGGAGCCTCACGACCTTCAATGTGCTGTTCGTCGATCCTGAAGATGGGTTCAAAGGAGACAGTAGCAAGGATTAACGAGCTGCGTTGGTTTATTGCAGTGCTTTTGGCTGAATTTCCTTGGTCGATCTCCTCTCACCGACTGATATCTTTTGCTTCATGAATGCCACGCTGATCCTGACTGTCTTGGGTGCTTACTTCGGCCTCCTGCTGTTGATCTCCCTATGGACGAGCAGAAATAATAACTCGAGCTCGTTTTTCACAGGAAACCGTAACTCCCCGTGGTACGTGGTCGCCTTTGGCATGATTGGCGCCTCCCTTTCGGGGGTGACCTTCATTTCGATACCGGGCGCTGTGGGCGGCGATGGATTGAATCAGGACTTTTCCTATATGCAAACGGTGCTGGGCTATGTCCTTGGTTATGTGGCCATTGCTCACATTCTGCTTCCGCTCTACTATCGGCTTCAGCTCACTTCGATCTACACCTATCTGGAGCAGCGCTTTGGAGCTGCTTCCTACAAAACAGGAGCTTCCTTTTTCCTGCTTTCCCGGATCATCGGCTCCTCCTTCCGGCTGTATCTGGTGGCCATCGTGTTGGATCAGTTTGTGCTGGGGCAATTGGGGATCGACTTTTGGCAGACAGTATTGATCACCGTGGGCCTGATCTGGCTCTACACGTTTCGTGGAGGAATCAAGACAGTGGTGTGGACTGATACCTTTCAAACAGCTAGTATGCTGATTGCGGTGGTGTGGGCTGTGTCGGCCATGGCAAGCGACATGGAACTTGGTGCTGGAGAGTTGGTCCGCACCATTTGGGAGAGTGAATACAGCCAAATGTTTTTCTTCGAAGGTGGCTGGGGCGATCCGAATCACTTTCTGAAGCAATTCTTGTCAGGTGCCTTCATCACCATCGTGATGACCGGGCTGGACCAGGACATGATGCAAAAAAATCTCACCTGTCGAAATTTAGCAGACGCCCAAACCAATATGTACAGCTTCACCACAGTGCTGGTGGTGGTGAACCTCCTGTTTTTGTCGCTCGGGGCACTCCTCTACTTGTATTCTGCCCAGATGGGCATCGAGATCCCTGCCCGGCGCGATCAATTGTTCCCGATGATCGCCCTCCAGCATCTGTCTCCGGCGATCGGCGTGGTGTTTGTGATCGGGCTGGTGGCAGCAGCCTACTCCTCCGCAGACTCTGCCCTCACCGCGCTCACGACTTCTTTTTGTATCGATATCCTGGGGTTTGAAGCTAGTGACGAATCTCCACGCCGTCGGCTCCAGCGTCAAGGCGTACACATCGGCATGGCCCTCGTGCTGATTGTTGTGATCTTGGCTTTCCGTGAGCTCAATGATGACTCCGTGATCAATGACCTCTTCAAGGCGGCAGGCTATACCTATGGCCCCTTACTGGGGATGTACGCTTTTGGACTGTTTACCCAGCTGAAAGTCGTGGATTGGGCCGTGCCCATCGTGGCCATTACCTCGCCCATCCTCTGCTATGTGCTGCACCTCAACAGTGAGTCCTGGCTCAATGGCTATCAATTTGGCTTCGAAATGCTGATCATCAATGGACTGCTGACCTTCTGCGGCCTCTGGGCGATTCGCAAATAAGGAACGCTACCAAATCCTGTACTGGTCAAACTTCCATGAGCTCCAGCCAGCGGTCGGATTTGCTTTCCAGCTCTGCCTCTTTCTTTCGCAGCTCTTCGCTCCAGGCTCCCAGATCTTCGTAATTGCTACTTCCTTCGGCGATGAGTTGCTGCAAGCTGGAAATCCTTGCTTCAAGCGCTTCCACCTCGGCAGATAGCTGCTCGAGTTCGCGCTGCTCCTTAAAGCTGAGCTTGCGAGGTCGCTGTTGCGCCTTGGCGCCCCCTTTGTCTGTGGCTGCTTCCGGCTGATGCTCGGTGTCATCCTGCTGGGATAGCTTGCCGGGGGCTGCGTCGCTGGCTGCGTAAGCTTCACTTTTGGCATCGTCAAGGGATTCGCGATACTGCGAATAACTGCCCGGAAAGTCCTTGATCTGACCTTCCCCCTCGAACACAAAGAGGTGATCTACCAATCGGTCCATGAAAAATCGGTCGTGGGTGACCACGAGCAAGCAGCCGTCGAAATCGGCCAAGAATTCCTCCAGTCGCCTCAGCGTAATCAGGTCGAGGTCATTGGTAGGCTCATCGAGAATAAGAAAATTGGGATTGGTCATGAGAATGCGCAGAAGGTGCAAGCGACGCTTCTCCCCACCGCTGAGGGTGGAGACCATGTTGTAATGGCGGCTGCGCGGAAAGAGAAAGTGCTCCAGCAGTGTCGCCGCCGACACCGTTTGATTTTTGCTGAGCTCCACCACTTCTGCCGCTTCTGTCACGACCTCGATCACCCGAGCATTGTCCTTAAATTTCAGGCCCTCCTGCTCGTAGTAGCCCGAGAGAATCGTTTCGCCCCAGCGAATTTTTCCTGAGTCAGCGGATTCCTCTCCAAGCAGCAGCCGCAAAAAGGTTGTCTTCCCCACACCATTAGGCCCCACGATACCGATGCGGTCTCGTCGATTGAAGGTGTAGGAAAAATTATCCAGAATCAGCAAGTCGTCATACGTCTTGCGCAAATTCTTGATTTCGAGGACTTTCCCACCTATTCGACGGCCTTTTACCTGCAATGACACATCGTCATTGTCCTGCCGATAGCTGGCTCGTTCGCCCAATACATGTGCCGCATCTATTCGCGATTTGGACTTGGTGCCGCGCGCCTGTGGAGATCGCCGCAACCACTCTAGCTCTTTTTTAAAAAGGCTCTTAGCGCGCTGCGTCTCGGTGAGCTTGTTTTGTTCTCGCTCTTCTTTCTTTTCGAGATAATAGGCATAATCTCCTTGGTAGCGGTGTAACTCTCCGCCGTTTAGCTCAAAAATCTCGTTTGTGATGCTATCGAGAAAATAACGGTCGTGGGTCACAAGCAGCAAGCTTTGCTTGGCGGTGGCGAGAAACTGCTCCAGCCATTCGATGGAAGCGAGGTCGAGGTGGTTGGTAGGTTCATCCATGATCAGGAGATCAGGATCCCCGATGAGTGCCTGAGCCAAAGCGACGCGTTTGCGCTGCCCCCCCGAAAGCTCACCGACCTTTCGATCCAGAAAGTTCACTTCCAGTTTCCCCAGAATTTGCTTGATTTTGACCTCATAATCCCAGGCATTAGCAGAATCGATTTCGCCCATGACAGCGATCAGCTGATCAGAAAACCCAGGGTCGGTGGCAGCGCGCAGGGTCAGCTCCTCATATTGGCGGATGAGCTGAAGCTCCGGCACGGCAGAGTCAAAGACTACCTCTGCGACAGTCAGGTGCTCAGGGAAGATGGGTTCTTGAGGCAAATAAGCGAGTTTTAATCCCTTACGGTAACTCACCCTGCCACTGTCCGGAACTTCTACGCCCGCGGCGATCTTGAGCAGGGTAGATTTTCCGCTGCCATTGACACCGATCAACGCGACCCGCTGGCCTTGGTCCAACCCAAATGAAATTCCCTCAAACAGTGTTTTGTCGGCAAAAGCCTTGGAGAGGTTTTCGGCAGAAAGAAAATTCATAGGGTGCAAATATCGGGGGTCGAAAGTAGCCCTCCTAATGGTCTGTGACAAGATTTTTCACGTGAAAAGGTTTTGGTGAATGGATGGGCCTTTGAGGAAAAAATGAGCTGCATTCGCCCCGCTTCACGGAAAGTCGAGAGAATGTGCAGTCACAGGACTTTCTGTCATTGCTTGCTCATCTTCGGCTTTCCTGTGGCTGGGTCTGCCGAAATATTTTCTGGAAATGACTAACTTTAATTTTGCTCTTGAAATGCATGAATGACCGCCGCTTCATCGATCAACTCCGCCTCGGATTGCAGCAGCCCCTTCCGGGTTGGGAAGCTCAAGGCATCATGGTGCCCCAGCGGGATCCGAAGCCTGACATGCCCACTAGCTTTCGAGAAAGTGCAGTGCTCTCGCTGATCTATCCTTTTGAGGAAATGTTGCACTTGGTGCTCATGAAGCGATCTGAAGGAGGGCGCACCCACAGCGGCCAGATGAGTTTTCCGGGGGGACGCAAAGAACCAGAGGACCCGAGTCTCGTGTTTACGGCTTTGCGGGAGGCGGAAGAAGAGTTGGGCATCCCTGCCCAAGAAGTCGAAGTGCTCGGCAACCTCACCCAACTTTACATTCCTCACAGTAATTTTTTAGTGGCACCCGTCGTGGGATATCTGGACCGAAGACCTACCTTTCGGCTATCTGAGCATGAGGTCGCTTCTATTCTGGAGATTCCATTGCAGGATCTATTGCAGCTCTGCGATTGGGAAGTATATGTCCCGATCAGCCTCGGAAAGCAGGCGAAAGTAAAATCATTCGTCGTAGAGAATCAGGTGGTCTGGGGAGCTACGGCCATGATTTTGTATGAATTGCTCTCTATTGTCAAACAAATTTCTGACTCGCACACATGAATTCATTCCTTCCTAAGTCCCGCTTCGCCCTCTCTGCCTTGCCTTTATCTTTTCTTCATCAAGCGCAGTGGTTCTTGATAGCTGGTTGTCTGCTATTGGGATTGGTCAGTTGCAAGGCCGAGTTACCACCGGTCACCAAGGTAGGGGCCAACACGGTCGGGGCCTTGATCGACGGGGAGGTGTGGCTCCCACAAATCAACGGACTTCGGCCCAATATCTCAGCTAGCATAGATGCTCAAGATAGCATCCTGGTCGCGACGGCCATCAACTTGGGCCTGGGCACTTACTTTTTGTGGGAATTGGGACCACAGGTGGTCGCGGGCACTTACTTAATGGCCGATTGGGCTGATGCAGGAATCGCCATGGAATATGGAGAGCTTTCCGAGCAAGCAGGAGAACCCGCTCGGCCCTATCCTTTGGTGCCAGGGACAGGTGCGTTGGAAATATCCGTGTTAGACCGGGAAAATGGTGTATTTGCGGGAGAATTCTTTTTCGACGCCACGGCGCCCAATCAGCAGAACGTTACGATCAGGGATGGGAGATTTGATGTCCGATTCTAATTTCAAATTTAGCACAAGGACTTTTTCATTTGCCCAACTCTACGCCCACCGGCGCGTCCCGCTGCAAAGCCAGAAAGGAATAGCCCTGATGAGCTAGCGACTCCATGACCTTGGGCAAAGCATATTCGAGTCTGGGCCAAGCTTTGGCGCTGTCGTGAAAAAGAATGACGGCACCCGGTGCTGCATGCGCCATGGCCGTTCGATAGACTTTTTCGCCAGATACATTCTTGTCAAAATCACCCGTGATGACATCCATCATCACGATCTCGATGCCTCGCTTGAGCATCGGCTCAGCTTGAGCCTTGGTGATGCGACCATATGGCGGACGAAAATGCTTGGGCCGATGGCCGGTATATTCGCGCAAAATCTGCTGGCATTCCGCAAACTCCCTCAAATAGTGGTACGTGCTCACTTTCTTGCCGTGCACGTGGGTGCGGGTGTGATTGCCGACGCTGTGCCCCTCGTCAATGACGCGGTGAGCAAGCTCCGGGTACTTCCGCACTTGGTCTCCGACCATGAAAAAGGTCGCTTTTGCGTCGTAGTCAATGAGGACATCCAGCACCCAGTCCGTCACCTCCGGGGTCGGTCCATCGTCGAAGGTCAGGTAAACGACCTTTTCATTGGTATTGACACGCCAAATGTACTGTCCAAACTTCCGCTGAATCATGCCCGGGATATGCGTCAAATACATGCTGCCCACTGGATTGGTGGTGGCACAAAGGTGAGGGAAGAACGGCTGAAATAAAAACAGAAAACGTCGTAGTACTTGAACTGAACGGCTTTCCTGTTGATGATTCCTGCAGTAGCTGGTACCTACTCTACAACGCCATTTTTCTCAATTCGTTTGCTGATGAAAAAGCATCTGGGCCATTTTTAACGATGCCTCCCAAGCCAATATATTCCAATGGGGCGCAGATCCTTGTTCTGCCAGGAATTGCATCAAAGTTTCTGTGGCAATATTTCCCACCAGTTCATCTTTCGCAAAAGGACAACCCCCTATTCCATTGGCTGCAACATCGTAGCGCCGGCATCCTGATTCCCACGCGGCTGCCAACTTGCCGACCCGGTCGAGTGGGTGAGCATGAAAGTGAGCGCCGATGGTGACTTCTGGAAATCGGGGAATCAGTCTGCCAAAAAGTTCTCGAATGGTTCCCGGTTCTGAGCTCCCCACCGTGTCCGCTAAGGAAATGATCCGCACGCCGATCGCAGCTATTTTCTCTGCCCAGGATTCTACAAGCTCGGGCCGCCAAGGGTCTCCGTAGGGATTGCCAAATGCCATGGAAAGGTACACCACGAGTTCTTTGCCGGATTGGTGGCACAAGTGCTGAACGTCTTCGACAAGGCGGAGCGAGTCGGCGATACTCCGGTTGGTATTGCGGAGCTGAAAAGTCTCAGAGATGGAAAAAGGATAGCCCAAATAGTTGATCTCCGGAAAGGAACAGGCTTCCTCAGCTCCCCGCTGATTGGCCACGATGGCTAGGAGCTGGGTCTGGGTTTCGCTCAGGTCCAGGCCTGCCAAGACCTCCGCGGTGTCGGCTAATTGGGGGATGGCTTTGGGAGAGACAAAGCTGCCAAAATCGAGGGTATGAAAGCCTACCTGCAGAAGTTGCTGGAGGTAAGCAATCTTTTGTTCGGTGGGAATCCAATGATGGAGGCCCTGCATGGCGTCACGGGGGCATTCGACGATTTGTATCACGAATAAAAGGGGTAATGTTCAAATGAAGAAACTATTCACTTAGGCAAACCAGAACCGAACGACGGTAGATGTGTAATCGGAGCTGACCTATGGAAACCCATCCAGCGCGATCATTCCTCGGTTTTCAAGAAATTTTCCCGGCTGATCACATATTTCTCCGATACTGTCCTCCGACTGCATACATGGCTTTGGTGATCTGTCCGAGGGTGGCATATTTGGTGGCCTCCATGAGCGATTCGAAGAGATTCCCATTGCGAAGGGCAGTTTCCTGCAAGTGCTGGAGGGCAGCAGCAATTTCGTTTCGGTAGCGGGTATGCTGGACCACGAGTGCATCGATCTGGTCCTCTTTTTCCTCTTCGTGGGCGCGGATCACCTCTGCAGGACGCATGGTCGGAGACCCTTCTTCGGACAAGAAAGTGTTGACACCAATGATGGGCAACTCGCCACTGTGCTTCATTCGCTCATAAAGAAGGGACTCCTCTTGAATTTTGCCACGCTGATACATCGTCTCCATCGCGCCAAGCACACCGCCGCGCTCTGTGATTCGGTCAAATTCCATCAAAACGGCTTCTTCCACCAAGTCTGTGAGTTCTTCGATGATGAATGCGCCTTGAAGTGGATTTTCATTCTTGGTCAATCCCAATTCGCGGTTGATGATCAGTTGAATAGCCATCGCTCGCCGCACTGACTCTTCTGTCGGCGTCGTAATGGCCTCGTCATAAGCATTGGTGTGGAGCGAGTTGCAGTTGTCGTAAATCGCATAGAGCGCCTGAAGGGTCGTTCGAATGTCGTTGAACCCAATTTCTTGCGCGTGAAGGGAACGTCCCGAGGTCTGAATGTGGTATTTCAGCATTTGAGAGCGCACGTTGGCCTGATACTTTTCACGCATCGCTTTGGCCCAAATCCTTCGCGCCACCCTGCCGATCACGGCATATTCGGCATCAATGCCATTGGAAAAGAAAAAGGAAAAATT
>DAITMB010000092.1:0-20411 GCA_036835375.1 Bacteroidota bacterium | reverse complement strand
CTTCGAGAGCCTCAGCCTCCGGATGTCTTTGCCGATGCCTGAGGCTCTCGAAGGCGAGGCTCTCCCGTCTCGCCTCTCGCTTCTCACCTCTCTTCCCCCCTATCAGTCCCGGCGCCAAATTTCATACATCGGCTCGCCACGACTGCTCAGCCCGCTGTGATGCCAGTCTTCCCCCTCCACTCGGCCATCGAAACTCAGGCTCGCTCCTACGCGTGAAGAATCCCGCGAGAAATACTCGATGTACTCCGTATATTTTCCGCCTTCAAAGGTATAGGTCCCACCCCCTGTACCGAAAAATTGCCCTGTTTCAGTGTTAATTGCCGCCCACTGAAACCGCGTTCCTGTGAGCATTTTCAGCGTTTTGCGAGGCCCTGGTCGCATGGGGCTCCATTCTCCATCGCGCTGACGTGAATGAAAACGCCAGTTGCCAGCCAATGCTGTGCCCGCCGTATCAATGCGGCGATATCGCTCGTGAATCTGCTGGCCGTCGAGCTCCATGCGAAGTTCTAATTCTTCTGAAGTGAGGTTCATCTGGACGAGATAACTTTTGCCGACGAGTGCCGAGTCGCCCGAATGGAATTCGAGCGTCAGTTCGAGGCTGTCATTTTCCAGATCGTAGGTGCCGCCGAAGGTATGGTCGAAGTGCGGTGGATCGCTTTGGAAGTGCGAGCGCATCCAATATCCTTCTGAACAAAGAAACACCGATCGCTGGCCGGGTGTGTCAGCAATGGCTTCTCCATTGACTTCTTGTAACTCCCAAGCACCAAGGAGCTGCGCAGCGTCAGCATAGAAATGCTGGGGAGCAGGCGCGTAAAACGCTGTGCTGATGCCTATAACCAAGAGGCCAAAGATCAGGGCGAGGGGCAAAGATGGATGATTCGTCATGGTAGCGAGGTGAGTAGAGTAAACAAAATAGACATTTGATGCGAAAAACGTCCCTTTACCAAGGTCGATTGATCAATGATGCTCAGATCGGCTCCATGATTTCATCAAATGGAAGCTCACTTCTGACGAGATTTTCGCTCTTCCTTTTGTTCTTCCCGGTAGGTGTTTGGAAACAAAAGGCTGCGAGGGAGCACACGGATGAGGATTGGCAGGGTGAAAAAAGACCCCGGGAGCAGCAAATAGGAATAGGCTGGAATAGCCTTGAGCACATCTAATAGCCCATTTCGGAGTTGCTCCTTTTCTTCATTGGTGATGTCGCCGGTGGTATATTTTCCAATGAGCTGTGCGAGATCACGGCTGCCTCTTACTTCATTGATCAGGATCCGCTGATTTTCTTTGACGATGGTGAAAAGCCTCCGCATCATCTGTTCGCTCACAACCCGATAGTTTTGGCGAATAGTGAGATAATGAACCTGATCCCAATATTGGAGCACAAAACTGCGAATTTGGTCCAAGCTAAGTTGCAGGTCTTTCTCCTCCAGGCCAATTTGCTTGGTGAGGACATGGAGAAACTGGAGTTCTTTGGGGCTGATTTCTCGATTCATCCAGACGGTGAGAATGGCCAATTCAAGAAAATATTTCTTCAGGAGCCAGGCGTCGAGGGTTTCGATATGCATGTCGGCAAGCGCCAGGCCATCACGAAAAAATACCTCAGCTTGGCGCTTTCGATGTGCAGGCAAACGAGCAGATTCGAGGAAAAAGAGGAACAACTCCTTTTCTTCTTTGGTGACTTTACCATCGGAATGTGCCGCTGCCGCGATGATTTTCAAGATGTCAAATCGCATGGCCTGACGATGCATCAAGATACTTCGGCCTGAATCAGCCCCTTTATTTTCTTTCCAAGTGAGGAAGTCGATCAAATCAAAAAACAGCAGACTGTTATGAAAAAAGCTATTCCAAAAGTTGCGCCAGTCATATTTCAATGCAATCCTGCGATCGATGATTGCTTCCAGGCGGTCTTCAATCTTGGGCCGCTTGCGCCAGCTCGCCCGGGCACCTGAGGGAATCAAGGCGACGTGATCCTCATAAAAGCGCTCTAAATCATCCAGAATGGCAGGAAGTCGATCGCGAAGTTTGAATCCATAGAGAGACCTGGACTGAGGGAATTCAAAATCTGCATGCTTTTTTTCTGTCAAGCCACCTTCAATAAGTTCTTGGGCAGGCTGGGCTGATTCGTCAGCGTCGCTCCAGTGGTAGAAAAGCCCTGCATAGAGGAAGGCTTCAGTGAGCAGAATTTTGATTTTATCCTTTTCTGTCCAATCTCCCGATCCCGTGGGGGGACTCCCAATAAAGCGCACCGGAAACCCATACATCAGCCCGGTAGGCTGAAGAAGCTGGTAAAGAAATTGCTGAACATGCTGCCCTTGAGATATTGCTTCAGACACTGTACGCATCATGTAGTCCTGCTCCAGCAGGACTTGGCGGCGAATGAACCGCATAAACCAACCTCTGTCAGCAGGATTCATGGGAGTCTGGACATGTCGCGAAACTTTGCCAAAGGTAGGAAAAGTACTGCGATGGGCGTATTGAAAATGATGCGCGTTTCCGCTCCCAAATTGCGATTTATTTAGCCAATCGCTTGCGTCTGATACATGCTACCGCTGATCTCCTGCTGCGCCAGCCTCTAGGAAATTTCCCTCAATCTACTGCTCGGGGTTCTGCTCTCCGGAAGGTTTGTTGTCCTTTCCAAACCACTTCTCCCCAAAGCTTTTGCCCAGAGAGGCACCTCCCGAAGCGCCCGCCATTCCGATGAGCGCGCCCATCACGGTACCTAAGCCGGGAACTGTCGATCCCAAAAAAGCGCCTAACGCCGCTCCCGAAATTGCGCCTCCAGTAGAGCCGATATTTTCAGTGGTCTGCACCTTGTATTGAACTTCGTCAAGCTTACCTTGGAAAAATTGGTAAGTATGAATTCCTTGGTCCACGACCCCGTAACAGACCGAAAACACAGCATGGCTTTTGGAAAAAGCAAGGAAGCGTCTTGATCCAATTTTTTTAGCGGTATAAATCAGTCCCTGCCTCATGGTGAGAGCTGCAGCAGATTTGCTTCCTTGCTGGACCGCCCCTGCTGTTCCCTTGCGTATGACGCGATAAGTGAACTGCTTTTGGTCGATTTTGCCTTCCTGTAGCGCCTGAAAACTTGCCATTCCTTCCTTAATCATGCCATTTAATCCGCCTATAACGGCAGAACTTATGGCCTGAGCGCCGATTTCCACTGCGGGTGGAAGATCGGGCATCTCTGGCGGTGCTTCTCCTTCCCAGATGATTGGAATGTGACGAATGAACTGCTGATGAAGGGACATAGGCGCTGTGGCGATTGGATAAATTAGCTGATGCGGTGTACGAAACTTACGCAAATCAGGTTGAAGGAGCAATTCTTATGAGCATTCTTTTTGACGTGGCCTTTATTCAAACACAGGCATTTTTCGAGAGGCTTATTCGCTCATTATAGACCCCTGAAAAGAAGAGATGACGGAAGAAAATTGTTTGTTTTGCCCCCTTAAAAAATCAGAGATCCAAGAACTTCGCTTCCATGCAGTGTTGCCGAAGCCATCCCTCGCCAATCGATTTGGACTCTTCTTGATCAATATTCGACGAAGGAAAGTGATTTATTTCGATGACAATGGCCGTGAGCCACTCAGCGTAGCGCTTGTCAAGCAAATGTGTGGAGCAAGATTGGGATTATACCCAGAATTTTGGTTTTTTCGTGGCGCAGATTGAGTACATGCTGCAACAACAAATTTGTGAGAATGAAAAACCTATTGAGTTTCGGTCTGATAACCATGGGCCTGTTGCTGAGCGGCCATGCCCAGACCTCTTTGACCAATCGCATTGACAGCGTTTCTTATATGCTGGGCGTAGATTTGGCTCGCAATCTCTCCCAAGCGGGTGTCAAGTTGAATGCTGATCATGTATATCAGGGGATGAAGGATATCTTCGAGGGTAAAGAATCCATATTTGACGAAGCGACTTCCCAATCGCTCATGATGGCCTTCCAAAATCAAATGAGACAAGCCCAAATGGCCCAATCGCAGGCTGCTGCCGGCGAAAATGAAGCCAAAGGCGCTGCTTTCCTAGCAGAAAACGGCCAGAAAGCAGGTGTGTCCACTACCGCCAGCGGTCTTCAATACGAGATTCTTTCGCCGGGCACAGGTCCGACTCCCCTTGCCACCAATGTGGTAGAAGTTCACTACGAAGGCCGTCTTCTCGATGGCAAAGTTTTCGATAGCTCCTACCAACGCGGTGCACCAGCCACTTTCCCCCTCAATCGCGTGATCAAAGGCTGGACCGAAGGCTTGCAACTGATGCCGGTTGGATCTAAGTATCGCCTGTACATTCCTTCCAACTTGGCCTATGGTCCACAAGGATCTCCCCCGAAAATCGGACCAGGCGAAACACTGGTTTTCGACGTGGAACTTATCAGCATCCAAGAGTAATGGCTAAAGGAGGCTTTCTCCTGTGTCAGTTTCATCACAAACAGGCGAGACTCATTGCGAGTTTCGCCTGTTTGCATTTGTTGTTTCAAGGCGCTGCGTCAATGAGTTGTTCTCCAATCCGAAGCCTTTTCCCATCTCCCAATTCAGCGGAAGATGTACCCAGAAAAAAGGTAGCGAAAACGCCCTGTTATTGAAGTTTATCCAAAGATCCACTACTTTTTATGGCTACCAATCGAGGCAACCGAGCATCTAGCAAGGGTAATACAGAGGAAGAACAAATGAGCTTCCGGAAAAGCATCCGGGCGCTTCGGCATTTGCCACCCTTTCTGCGACTGATTTGGGCCACAAATCGAGGCATGACCCTGGCCAATGTCTTGCTGCGCTTGGTTCAGGCAGTGGTCCCCGTTACCTCCCTCTACATTGGCAAGCTGATTTTGGATGAAGTGGTGGCCCTGACCCAGGGCCAAGGCGATCAGACTTTTCTGTGGTGGATGGTCGGAGCGGAGCTGGCCATTGGCTTGCTCTCGGCCGGACTGAGCCGGGCCATCTCGCTGGTGGATGCCTTGTTGGGCGACCTCCTCTCCAACGCGACCTCGGAACAGCTCATCGAGCACGCCGCAAACCTGGATCTGGCCCAATTTGAGGATCCTAAGTTTTATGACAAGCTGGAGCGCGCCCGACAGCAGACCACGGCGCGGACCTACCTGATGTCGCAGATTCTCTCTGAAGTGCAAGATGCCATCACAGTCCTCTTTTTTGGTGCGGGCTTGGTGGTGTTCAACCCTTGGTTGATCCTCCTGCTGGTCGTGGCCGTGATACCCTCTTTTCTGAGCGAGCTGCACTTCAACCAGCGTAGCTATTCGCTCACCCGCAATTGGACGCCTGAACGAAGAGAGCTGGATTACCTTCGCTACGTCGGAGCAAGTGATCAAATGGCCAAGGAGGTGAAAATATTTGGGTTGGCGACCTACCTCCGGGACCGATTTCGCAACCTGGCAAGAAGCTATTATGATGTCAATAAAGGCTTGGTGATCAAGCGCGCAACCTGGGGATTTTTGTTCACCAGCATTGGGACGGTCGGCTACTATGCCGCCTACTTCGTGATCCTGTTGCAGGCCATCAGTGGGAGCATCACCCTCGGCGACCTCACCTTTCTTTCCGGATCCTTCGCCCGAATGAGAGGATTGCTTCAGTCCATGTTGACGCAACTAGGCTCCATCGCACAAAGCGCCTTGTACTTGCAAGATTTGTTTGACTTCCTCCAACTCAAGCCCTCGATCACCTCACCAGCTCAGGCCCTGCCTTTTCCCAAGCCTGTGCAGCTCGGCTTCCAGTTCGAACACGTGAGCTTTCGCTATCCCGGCACGGAGATCTTTGCGATCAAGGACCTGAGTTTCCAGCTTTTTCCGGGGGAGAAACTAGCGCTGGTCGGGGAAAATGGCGCTGGCAAGACCACTTTGGTCAAACTCTTGGCGCGACTCTACCATCCCGAAGAAGGCCGCATTCTCCTCGACGGTCGCAACCTCAAAGAGTATGATTTGAGTCAGCTTCGCGAAAACATTGGCATTATTTTTCAAGATTATGCCAGATTTCAAATGAAGGCTGGCGAAAACATTGCCGTAGGTCGTATCGAAGCGCTGGAAGAATCGTTTCGGATCGAAGAAGCAGCCCAGCGCAGCCTCGCGGACACCGTGGTGGATTCTCTCCCCATGAAATATGACCAGATGCTGGGCCGCCGATTTGAAGGAGGCCAAGATCTTTCAGGCGGGCAATGGCAGAAAATCGCCTTGGCGCGCGCCTACATGCGCGATGCAGAAGTCCTCATTCTCGATGAACCCACCGCTGCACTTGATGCTCGGGCCGAATACGAAGTGTTTGAGCGGTTCGCTGATTTGACCCAAGGCAAAATGGCAGTCTTGATCTCTCACCGCTTTTCGACAGTGAGAATGGCCCACCGAATCTTGGTGCTGAAACATGGCAAACTGATCGAAATTGGAACGCACGAGGCACTGTTAGCACAAAAAGGCCTTTATTCGGAACTCTTTCTACTTCAGGCAAAAGGCTACCAGTAAAGACGTGTCCTGCCGGACTCATGATCAATTGCGAAACTATGCCTGAACATGGTTCGTATTGGATGGGACTATTCACTACCTATAACCCATCGAACCATGAAAATCTTAATTGCGCTCTTTCTTGTATGGGTCCTTCTTCGCGGAGCTGACTCCATTTTCAGCCCTGCGCCCAAGAAGCAAGACAAGGGTAAATGCAAGAGCTGTGGTGTTCCCCTCGAAGCAGGGGAAGACGTGTGCTGGCACTGCGAAATCGTCGAATACCGGAAATGGCGGCGAGAAAAGAAGTGAGCCTTTTAGCGAATCCGAATAAATGATATTGAATGGCCCTCCTTGTTTTTGGAGGAGGACTTTTTTGTGCTTTATCGAGAAATCAGAAAAAATGCAGCCTGAATGAAAAACGAGACTTACAACAACCAGTAATATATTTTACCTCAAAAAAGTAAAAACGAGATGCCTAACATTAATTCCCCTTCACAAAATCACCGATTTACTGCTCCGATTCTGACTTCATTTCCTCAATCTCTCGAATCAAAAAAGTAGGTCTTTGCTTGACCTCAACATAGATTCGCCCCAGATACTCTCCGATGATCCCTAAAATAATAAGCACCACGCCCCCGAGGAAAAAAATTCCTGTTGCCAAAGATGCAAGGCCCGGCGTGTCGGTAGGGCTATACCCAAAAAGTTTGAAATTAAAAATTCGGTGAACAATGAAGAAGGCACCCAGTAAAAACGAAGGCAGCGCAATGACCAGGCCCATGTAGCTGGCGATGCGCAGCGGTAACAACGAAAACCCAAAGATACCATCTAGCGCCAAGCCCATGAGTTCTCGGTAACCATATTTGGACTCGCCAGCCGCGCGGCGGTCGCGCTCCACCTTCAACCCGATTTGGCGAAACCCCACAAAAGTCCGCAGGCCCCGCACGAAGCGAATGCTCTCGGGCAACTCCAGCTTGAGCACTTCTACCACCTTTCGATCCATCAGACAAAAATCGCCACTATCTAAGGGAATATCCAAATCACTGACCGCCCGCAATAGACGATAAAATCCCCCATACAGTGTCCGCTTCACTAGGCTTTCTTTCCGCTTTTCCCGAATCGCGTACACCACTTCGAAGCCCTCCTCCCATTTCTCTAAAAACTGACCCAGCACCTCCGGCGGATCCTGCAAGTCTCCATCTAGCAGAATCACCGCATCACCATTTGCCAGCTTCAACCCCGCCGAAATCGCAGCCTGATGCCCAAAGTTTCTTGACAGCCGCACTAATTTGACCTCCGGTCGGCCCCGGCTCAACTCCCGAACCAGGGCGACGGAATCATCGGTGGAGCCATCGTCCACCAAAATCAGCTCATATGACCGCCCCCAAGCCGGTGCCGCCGCCCATAAGCGCGCTAACAACAGCGGAAGTACCGCTTCTTCGTTGTAAACCGGGATCACCAGACTGATCAAGCCAGCCTTGCCCTGCGGTGTGTTTGCATTCATAGCCTCGGCGGTTAGTGCGAAGTCCGGATTTTCGTGGCCAGGCGTTTGGCCAAGGCACGGGCACGCCCGATGCCGTTGGAGACCTGCCGATCGTTGGGATAAATCTGAGCCATGGTACAAAGAAACAAATTCTCCAACGGAGTATCTTCCGCCGGAATCAGGTGCCGATAGCCGACAGTCACGATGGGCTGTGCGGACTCCGCTTGCCATACCCAGGCATCCAAAATGTCGTCGGGCAGGAAGTGAGGAAACATTTTTTGTACAAACGGCAAATACAGCTCCGTCAAAGCGGCGGCATCCATTTGCTGTCGCGGATCTCCCGGCGGCACGTAGGCAGAAAGGTACACCAAATGCCGATCGTTGAAGGCAGCCGGATCTGCCCAGTTGGTCTGCTCGACCACCCCGACAAATGGAGCCGCAGGATCGGTGACATTGGTCCAATAAAATTCCGACAAGGTCTGCCTAAGGCTCCACACCAGACACACATTGCCCAAAAATCCGATGCGTGAGAGGGCATCGCGATAGACTTGCTCTGTAGGCGGGAGCATTCGCACCAAATCTGGTAATTGGGTCGCCGCCACCACCCAAGTTGCCTCCACTAGGCCGGAAGAGGTGTGTAGCCCGGTGATCCGGTTGCCCTCGACTTGCAAGGCGCTCACGCCTGCTCCCCGGTGAATCGTATGGCCTTTTTGCAGCAACACTTGCCCTACCTGCTCAAAAAGCCTTCCCATACCGCCCTTCAGGTAGCCCAGGTATTCAAACCCTTCTGCATTGCGCGAGCTTCCCCGATCCACGAGCTTGCACCAGAGCCAAGCTGCCGATACTTGCTCGGCATATGGGCCAAATTTCCCTTTGAGCAAGGGTTCCCACACGACTTCATACACCCGCTTGCCAGCCATACGCAGCAGGTAGTCTTTGACCGAGGTGTCGTCTAATTGCCGCCAATCGCGCACGGTTCGCGCGTGCAACACGAGAAAACCCATGCGCAGACGATCCCAAAATGGCAGTGGATAAAAGCGCAAGACGTCCAAAGGAGAAGAAAGGCGATAGGATTGAGAAGCATAATAGGATCCTGTGGCAGCAGGTCGCCAAATAAGATCCTCCTGAAGCCCCATTTCGCTGATGAGCTGCTGGATGGCCGTGTCGCGTTTGAAAATGTGGTGATAAAATTTTTCTACTTGAAAATCGAGTGTATCAAAACTTCCTGCCAGACCGCCCAACTTCGCCTGTGCCTCCCAAACATGAATGTCGAGAGACAAATCCAGGCAGGAGAGTTCGTAGGCACAGGCGAGTCCACTGGCTCCACCGCCAATGATGTCGATGCGCTGCTTCATGGTTGTCGTCGATACAGGTGGAAAATAGCCTCGGGGTACTCCCGGTGAAAGGTGCTGTCCAGTATATAACGGTGCTCCATCCAGTCTCCCAAAGGATATTCGGCCAATGAAAACTTCCCGTATTCCCGATAATTTGCAGGCTGGGTATCGACGATAAAACTCGGCCATCGCCGGGACAAATCCTGATACAAGCTGTCCCAAACCCCTGGCACGATCGCGTAGCGGGTATCGACTTTGCTTTCATTGCCAGCGGGAATGTACCCCGTGAGAACGTTGCAGAAAGAAAAACGACTGGCTGGAGGCCGCCCGCTCAAATAGTATAACTCCGGAGCAAATCCCCAAACAAAGATGGGTTCATCAGGCTGGCTTTGGGCGCGAATCGTCTCGACAAAAGGAAGGAATTCAGTCACCGACATATCTTCCTTTAGCAAGAAAGCCGTGGTGTAAAACGTGGTTCCAAGCGAAATCAGGAGGCCCAGGCTCCCCAAACACAGCACCTGTGACCGACGAAGCCAACCGGGTCGATGATCCCACAACTGCATCAAGCCCAAGGCTGATAGCAGACTCAGTGGTGCCAGTGCCGGGATGAGATAATGCAAAAAAACGCGTCCGCCGGCCAGCGCTGCCAGCACGCTCCCTCCCACCCAGGCCCACAACCAGCCTTCCCGCCGAAAAGTCTCTAGATCCCAAAGGCGTGGCAGCCGCCAAGCTGCCAACCCCAACAACAATAACAGCAGCGGTTTATTGACAATAAAGTAACCCAGCAATTTGATCGCATTTTCCCAGCGACGCAACCCCGTCACTTCGGGCATGTAATACTGGGTGTTGTAGGTCCACACATAAAAAACCCAGTCCGACCAGGCTCCCCGCGCCCAGAAATATCCCGCCACGCCGCCCAGCGTGACCGCACCTCCCAACCCTATCCAAGCCAACTCTCCCCACCAAGACCGCCATTTGCCCTCACGCCAACGCAGCCAGCCCCAAAAACCCAGAATAGCCCCGCATTCCAGCACAGCTACCTGTTTGGAAAGAGTTGCCAACCCCCAGCAAACTCCCATTAGCAACAAGTAGCCGACCTGCGCCTGTTGACCGTGACGGAGCAGCATCAGCAGCCCACCCGCAGACAACAGGGTCAACAGCCATTCGGTGTGGGCAGCCCACATTTCATGAAAGGGATTGGACCAGGCAAACACGCCATAGGCCAAGGCAGCCCAAGCACCGCACCACGCACCGTGAAGCCATTTACCCAGCCCAAACACCAATACTTGCATCGCCAAGACTATCAAAAGGTATCCCACATGAACCGCCCACATACTTCCCTCCCCCATCAACGCAAACACGACAGCATAGGCATAATAAGTCAATGGACCTCGGTGGTCGATCGCGTCGCGATAGGGCAAGCCACCGTCGCGGATAGCCTCGGCAGCAACCGCGCTCACCGCTTCATCCACATTGAAGAAGGTGATTGGCAAAAACGGAACCCGCAAGCCCACAGTCAGCAGCAAGCTAAGCAACAATACGGATCGGGGGGACCAACGAAGAGAGGTAACAGACATGAGCGAGGGGTATCAAGAAGTCCTCTGACAAAAGTAACAGGTGATCAGCCCAAATCTCTGCCATTTCACCAAAAATGATTGCAGGGGAAATCATTCGGGTGTAGTCATGCATCCGCGGCAAAACCTTGTAGATAGGGATAGATGTCCTCGCGGGTTTTCTTCAACCCGCGAGGACTCCAGAATGGCCAGTTGATCGAATTATGGAGGTCTGCAACAATGCCCTAAGTAAACCTCGCGGGTTGGGGAAAACCCGCGAGGTGAGGGGCGAAACCCGCTAGATCGTTAGTTTTCGGCGAAGATGGCGACTGATTGCTCTCCTGTGGACTTTCGGTATCCGCGATACATTCCGTCAGAGTTGAATGGAAGGGCGACTTCACCTTTGGCGTCCACAGCAATTAATCCGCCGGAACCGCCCACTTCTACGAGCTTTTGCATGATGACCCGATCCGCTGCCTCTTGGAGGCTCAGCTCCCCGTAGGCCATCATGGCGGACACGTCGTATGCCACGACCCACCGAATAAAATATTCGCCGTGGCCTGTGCACGAGACCGCGCAGGTGGCATTGTCGGCAAAGGTGCCCGCGCCGATAATTGGTGCATCCCCAATTCTTCCAAATCGCTTGTTACTCATACCGCCCGTGGAGGTGCCAGCTGAGAGATTTCCCTCCCGATCCATGGCTACGCATCCCACGGTCCCAAATTTTTTTATGAGGGGCGCACTGTCTGGGGGTACGGGGGCAGTGCTCAACTCAGCTTGCTGTCGATACAGGGACTGAAGTCGCGCTTCCGTATGGAAGTAGTCATTCTCAACCAATTGAAGGCCTTGCATTTCTGCAAATTCCTCTGCTCCCCGTCCTGCCAGCATGACATGAGCAGAACTATCCATCACGCGCCGAGCTGCCGATATGGGATGCTTGATGGTAGTGACACCCGCGACGGCCCCCGCGCTACGCGTGCGTCCATCCATGAAGGACGCATCCAGCTCGACAGTCGTGTCGGCGGTGAATACAGCGCCTTTCCCTGCATTGAAGAGAGGATGGTCCTCGAGGTATCGAATGGTGTATTCGACTGCGTCGCCGCTGTGGCCCCCCTCTTCCAAGATCGCAGAACCGATGTTGAGCGCCTCGGTAAGTGCTGCTCGGTATTCAGCCTCTCGCTCAGCGCTCAGGTTTTCTCGATTGATGTTCCCAGCTCCGCCATGGATTACAATGACCCAATCGGGACGATCCTGCGCTGCTACTTTTCCAGATATCAAGAAAGCGATGACGAGCAAATAACTTATGTTGTGCATAAAAATGTCCATAAGAGACGATGGTAGGATGATGAATGAATAGATAAGGAGTGCCGACGAAATAAATCATCAGAGATTGCTTCAGGATTTTATACGAATCGAAGATCGCGGCTTGCCGGGAGACCATGAGTGGCTGGGATGAAAGGGCCCCAGACTCAAATAGAAAATCGAGCATAGCGGGCTATGTCTGAGACTCTTAGAAGAGGGGACCCTGAGTCTAGTCTGACGCATGATTCGTGCACAAGCTTGTCCTGAGCACTTGCAAGCAAGTTGGCCGAAGGAACCAAGTAAGAATGTAGCGTTATTTTGGAGGCGATCCTAAAAAGGATCTGTCAGAGAAAAAAATGATGCCCTGATTTCTTGGCCGCCCGCCTTATCATCATCTAGTGTCAGGTTTCTCGGGTCGGATTTCTCTCGCTGACGTATCTAAAAACGAATGTAGCATGAGAAACAGAAGCAATTTTTTTAGGTGTTAAATTATTTATCCCCTAAAGCGCTTTTCACAATGACTACAACCGTTGATTTTCTGTTCCCTGATTAGAGATGTTAGGTGAAATGGTACGGGGATTGGCAATTCTCATGATCAAAAACAACGAACAAATACCAAGCGAGAAAAAGCTGAATCAAGATGTTGCAATCTATGAAAACACTACTGTATTTCTCTTTGATATGTGGCTGCTGTAGTGCTTGCCAAAGCAATGCGACACAACCCGCTGCTCAAAGCGGCTACAAGACGCTGAACCTTGAGTCGGATACGCCAGCCCATCAACAGGTGCTCGTAGTAATCACCGCGCATTGGGACAGCCTGAAGGCCATCGCCTATGCCATGGAATGGCAAGACGGAGGTTGGAAATTGCTGAGGAGCCACCCAGCGGTGGTGGGGAAGCATGGCCTGGGCTGGGGCATTGGGCAGGAGGACTATCGGGATCTTCCCGGGCCTGTGAAACAAGAGGGCGATAGACGATCGCCAGCGGGACTGTTTACGTTGGGAAACGCATTCGGACGATTTGCCCCGGAGGCACTCCCCAAGCTGGGCCTGCCCTACGAACCCTTGGTGTGGGAAACGATGTGCATTGAAGACACAGCTTCGCGATTTTATAATCAACTCATGAAGGAGAATGACCCACGTCGAGATTGGACGCAACGCGACCGCATGACGCGTAAAGATGAGCTGTATGATTTGGGGGCTTTTGTGAATCACAATGTGGAGCCAAAAGTGCCGGGAGCAGGGAGTTGCATCTTGCTCCATCTCTGGCGCAACGAGCGCGAAGGGACTCTGGGCTGCACAGCGATGGCACTTCAAGACTTGGTGGACGACCTTTCTTGGATGGTCGCTGAGAAAAATCCTGTGCTGTTGCAGGTGCCGAGAGAGGAATTTTCCGTACTTGCAGGCTCACTAGGACTCACATTGGCCATGTTAGATCCGGCAAATTCGTCAGAATAATGGCTTCACCCCAAAGAGGCGACCATTTAGCCTGTCAGATTTCCTGTTCACCCGTTCAACTTATTTTCACGCTGCTTGCGGCAATATATTTGTACCTGTTCAACGTAGCGATGCAAGCAGCATTCCAACAACAACCATTATGTATCGCATTAGAAAGTCCCTTGAAGGTTGGTCCATTCGCAATACCGTCACCGGGGCAATGAAGCAACTCGACGAAGCGGAAGTGGAAAGTTTACTTACAGAATTTCCCAATTTACGCTCCAGTACAACAGTCACTTATTTCAGAAATCAGGTCAAGTCCATTGTCAATTTACCCTAAGCCCAAACCTTTCGACCCTTGGTCGCGATTCAGCATAATGTTTTTTCATGGTGTTTGTTTGGGTTTGAACCGCTCCCGTCATACGGAGCGGTTTTTTTTTGTGCTGAACCTTTCTGCCGTGCCTATCTTTTTCCTGCACCTCAAGCTCATCAGCTGCTGCGTCGGGCGAGTGCGAGGAGGGTTTCCATTAGGCATTGTCCTGTCCGGAAAATATCTTTGTGGATAGAGCCAATCCCTCCCGAAGGAGAAATTACCCCCTACTCAATCATTTTTCACTGCCTTCCCCGAAGATCAACCTCATGTCTAACGCTTTCTACCAAGTCCCCTTTCCAACCAACGAACCTGTCCTACAATATGCCCCTGGCAGCCCTGAGCGGGCTAGGATTCAGCAGGTGCTGGCCGAAATGGGAAGCAGTCATTTGGAAGTGCCGATGTACATCGGCGGCCAAGAAGTCACCACGGACGATCGGCACCCGCTCACCCCTCCTCACGATCACCAGCGCGTGATTGGGCACTACCACAAGGGTGATGCCAGCCATGTGAAGCGCGCCATTGAGGCGGCACTCGCCGCGAAACCCCGCTGGGAAAATCTCCCTTGGGAACAACGTGCTGCTATTTTCCTCAAAGCCGCAGACCTTCTTGCAGGGCCTTTTCGCGACAGGATGAATGCCGCGACCATGCTTGCCCAATCCAAGAATATCTATCAATCAGAGATTGATGCCGTCGCAGAGTTGTGCGACTTTTTCCGATTCAATGCCTGGTACATGCAGCAGATCTACCAAGATCAACCGCTTCACTCCCCACAGGGCATTTGGAATCGGGTCGAATACCGCGCCCTCGAAGGATTTGTATTTTGTATCACGCCCTTCAATTTCACTTCCATTGCGGCCAATCTTCCGGCTTCGGCTGCCATGATGGGCAATGTCTGTTTGTGGAAGCCTGCCGACAGCCAGATCTACTCCGCACAAATTGTCATGGAAATTTTCCATGCTGCGGGCCTGCCCGATGGGGTGATCAACCTCCTTCTCGTGGACGGTCCCGAAGCGGGTGAGGTGATTTTTTCTCATAAAGATTTCGCAGGGTTGCACTTTACAGGTTCCACCAGCGTGTTTCGGCAGCTTTGGAAAACCATCGGCAATCACATTGAGTCTTACCGCTCCTACCCTCGCATCGTAGGGGAGACCGGTGGCAAAGATTACATTTTTGCCCATCCATCTGCTGATAGAAAAGCTGTCGCGGTGGCAATGTCGCGCGGCGCTTTTGAGTTTCAGGGGCAAAAGTGCTCCGCTGCAAGCCGCGTATATCTCCCTGAATCGATGTTTGACGAGGTAATGGCCTACGTGAAGCAGGACCTGGCCGATTTCAAGATGGGTGCCCCCGACGACTTCGGCAACTTCATCAATGCGGTGATTGATGAGCGGGCCTTTGACAAAATCGCCTCCTACATTGAGCGGGTCAAGGCCTCCGACGATGCCGAGGTGGTAATTGGCGGGAAGTGTGACAAGTCCACCGGGTACTTTATCGAGCCGACGGTCGTGGTGACCCGCAACCCTCATTCGCTCACGATGGAAGAGGAAATCTTTGGGCCCGTGCTCACGGTGTACGCCTACGCGGATCAAGACTTTGAAGCAGCGCTCGACACTTTGGATCATACCAGCCCCTACGCCCTCACAGGTGCTTTTTTCTCTCAGGACCGCTACGCCATCCAGTTTGCGACGGAGCGCCTTCGCCACACGGCTGGCAACTTCTACCTCAACGACAAGCCTACGGGCGCAGTCGTGGGCCAGCAACCCTTTGGTGGTGGCCGTGGCTCTGGTACCAATGACAAGGCTGGCTCTTACCTCAACCTCTTGCGATGGGTGTCTCCCCGCACGATCAAAGAAAATTTTGTGCCCCCGCAGGACTTTCGCTACCCGTTTCTGGGAGAATAAAACGAGGGGAAAAGGGTTAGCAAATGCTTCGCAGGGCTATGCCTTTTGCAAAAAAAACTCAAGCCTAGAATATAAAGCGCGAGGGGGCCTTGCGTGCCTTCCTCTTGACACCCGATTTTTCCTCCAACATTCCCCAATCTCTCCCATTATCTTTGCGTGATGTGGAAGGAAATGCTGGCCATGATTCGCAAGGAGCTGCTCATCGAGTGGAAGCAGAAGTATGCCTTCAATGGCCTGATGCTCTACGTGGCCAGCATGGTGATCGTGATTGCTCTGGCTTTCGGGGAAGTGCTGGACGGCCTCACATGGAACGTGCTCTATTGGCTCATGATCCTCTTTGCCGCGATCAACGCTGTGGGCAAGAGTTTTTTGTCGGAAGAATCGGGGATCCAGCACTATGTGTACGCTTTGGCGCATCCGGCGGCGGTGATGCTCGGCAAAATGGCCTACAACTGGCTGCTGCTGCTGGTGATTGCGGTGCTCACGATGGGGCTGTTTTTGCTGGTGGGGAATGTGCCGGTGGCTGATCCTGGCTCGCTGCTGTTATTGGCTGCGGCAGGAAGCGCGGCCTTGGCCGCCAATTTGACCCTCGTCGCGGCGATTGCCTCCAAAGCAGAAAATCACACCACGCTACTTGCGGTTTTGAGTTTTCCCATCATTGTCCCAGTTCTCCTTTTGCTAATCGATCTTTCCGCAGAAGCCATTGCTCCGACGGGCATCGGGATGGATCCGGACTCCATGTGGCTGTTAGGAGGTATCACATTCGTATTGGGCGTGCTGTCCGTTATTCTCTTTCCGGCAGTCTGGCGAGACTGAGAAGGATTGTATGGAAAAACTTATTGATGTGGGTTGAATGAGAGCTTGATGATTGGTGGATACTAAACAAGCTTAACTCGTCAGCGCTCAGGGGATGGTTGTAAAAAACCACTCTATATGACAAAAAAATGATCATAATATTGATTGATAATCAAGAAAATAACCAAGGTGTTTAAAAAAACCTATCAAATTTAGGCGCGTTTTTTCGAGAAAATCCACACCAAAATCAAAGTACTATGTGGACTCAACCCCCATAAATCAAGGCGAAAGTTCATTGTCCTGTTTTGGAGGAGTTAATTGCTGCTAGGAGCGTCCAATTTTCTCGGATCGCCCATCAAATGGACAGTGTGGCCAAAGCAAAGAGCATTTTCAGTCGGATCCAGCGATTCATGAGCGGTTGCTCACTCCCACACGAATGGGTCGGGTTATTATCCTGCTTCTGATACTCAAGCGGCGCTACAAGTTGAGCATGGACCAGACCAACTGATAGGTTGGCTTGGTGAGCTTTAACTTGTTGGTCATCCCGGTGTATTGGGACAAGGTTGACTATCCGAGTCACTTCGAGGTGTTAATCAAAAAAGGCAACAGTCAGACCAAGGAACGGAAGCGGGCCCGGAAGCGACTCATTTATGGCACGCTGAGCGCCTCTGCCGCTTGTTTGGTTTGTGCTCCATGGCCTTTGCGATCTGCCTTCTCACAGGGAAACTTGAGGATTCCAACAAGCCTGTTGCACGAAAAAATCATCGATACAAATCCCAGAGTTTTTCTCAAATGACTGAATACCTGCCTTGAAGCCCTGCGACTCAACAAAGGACGTAAGCCATGCTCCACCTGAATGATGAATCATATCAGCCTCAGAATCAAAAAATTATACCCTTCTGTGGAAATTGTCGTGTGGCGTGAGTTGGTGGCTTAAAACAGCACAAGTCCCCACCTTCATGCAATCGTATAATCTTATTCGTGAAAAATACCTTCTGCGACCTGTACGCTTAGCTGCTTGATTTTGTCATGACCGCTCATTCACTCCGTAAAGTTGCTCTCCCATTTTTGAATGTTATCTTGAGCGTGAAAGCATCTTCCACAACTCTCCTCCCCCAACCTCTCCTCCGAATCTCAACCTTATCGGCCTAGCTCATAGTCCAGAATGGCGCCCAAGTCTTCGATGGCCACTTCTTTGTAGCGGATCACGAAGTCGCGGTCTAGCAGGTAAATCGTCGGAGTGCTGCGGAGATGATAGGCTTTGTCGAAGCCGGACTCTCGAGCTGGATCGGCGAGATGTATGCCTGGCAGGCCGTATTCAGCCACTTTTCCTTTCCAAATGTCGCGGTCGCCGTTGGTGCAGACGGTGACAAGCGATACGCCTTGATCGACCAGACCAGACAGCACTTCCCTCAATGTAGGTGTCACACGCTGGCAAGTGGCACAATCATAGCTCCAGAAGTAGAGCACAATCCAGTCGGCATCAGTATCGTGAAATCGCACCGGACGATCTGTCAGGTCAGCGATGACAAAGTCAGGTGCCGTTTCGCCTACCAGCGTCCCCCGACGTGTGCGCACATAGTCGCGAAGTTGATCAATATACGCCTCGTCTGCCCAGGTCGCACCGCCTTGGAGGTAGTAGCGTTCCGCTATGTACACGGCCACTGGCTCTGCACCCATTCGTTTGCTTTCGAGGTAATGGTTGAAGATCGTGGCCAGATAATATCGATAGGTTTCTTGATTTCCGCTGGCGGCCAAGAGCACCTCATCGATTGCAGCTGTCAGCGAATCAGGGGCTTGCATGGTGTATTTTTGCAAATAGTCCATGACTTTTTCCCGGGCAATCGGAGTGCGCAGCATCGCTGGATCGGAGAGATCCAACACGTCGAAATAGTGTTTTCGGAAAAAATAGAAGGCAAAATCTTCCCCTGCACCTACAGGCGCCTGCGGGATCTCTGGACCTTGTATGGCCCTGAGAAATCGCGCGTAGAGCAGTGTCGGCTCTTCGTCGAGAATGGCTTGGCGCCTGACAATGGTTGCGGACTGCATTGCTTTCAGTTGCTGCTGGATCTCCTTGAGCTCGTCCTGATTGGAAGCCATGTCAGCGGCCTGTTTCAAGGAATCAGCCATCTGCTCTTGCCTCCGCAAGCGCTGGAGATCTTGAAAAAACACCTCATTCACCCGAGAACCTTCCACCTCCATCTTTCCCACCGGATCTGCGGCCTCGGTGCGAAGGGAAAAGACTTGATCTTCATCTAAAAAAAAGTCCACGTACTCCATCTCGGGCGGCAGCGCCAGGAGATACATTCCTTGTGGCAGGGGCGTATCCGAATGAAAGGAAAAACGCCCGTTTCGCACCACCGAAGAGTCGTGCAGCAAGGTCTGGCCTCCGTAGTAAAAGCCCAAATAGGCTTTGTCCAGGGAGAAATCCCTGATTTCGACCTGGATATCCATTCCGATTTGCCCCCGCATCAGAGACAAGGCCAGAATGAACGGGAAAGAGACGAGGAGCTGTTTCATTGCGAAAGGATTGAGTCATGACCCCTTCAGCAAGTGGTCGATTAGGGTGAGACTGTTACCTGGCCATTTATCCCCCGCATTTATACCCGGGGACTTGTTGCCCGGCTTATTTTTCCAGTTCATGGGCCAGCACTTCTTCCAATTGCTCGATGGAGAGCTGCTTGTATCGAATGATTTTGTTCTCGTCGAGCACGAAGATCCTTGGGGTGGATCGAATGTCGTAGAGCCCGTCGAAACCCGAGCTCCTGGAAGGGTCCGCTACGTGGATGCCAGCGGTGAAGCCGTAATCTTTGATTCTTTGCTTCCAGATATCCACTGTGCCGTTGATGCTCACGGTGTAAAGCGAGATTCCTTTGTCTTTAAATTTATTATAGACCTTGGCGAGAGCAGGCGTGACCGTCTTGCAATGTGAGCAATCGTAGTCCCAGAAATAAAGGATGGTCCAATCGCCTTGGACATCGTGCAGGCTGCGTCTTTGGCCGCTGAGGTCTTGCGCTGCAAAATCTGGTGCCACCCGCCCGATGAGGTTGGGACTGAGGGCCAAGGCCCGCTCTTCCATTTCCGCAATGGTCGCAGAATCAGCCCACCAAGCCTTGCCTGTGAGGTAGTATTTCTCTACGATGTTCACATAGATCCCGTCGTAGCCCATCAGCTTGCTTTCGACATACTTGTTCAAAATCGTCGGCACGAAATACTTGAATACTTCATCGTTTTCTTCTGCTCGGCTCAGGATGAGATCCACCGAGGCATTGATGGAGTCTGGCTCGCGAATGGTCAATTGGTCTAGGTAGGTCATCACTTTCTGATCAAGTGCCACGGTGCGAAGCAGCCGCTCATCACTGAGGTCAACATTGTTGAGGTAGCGAGATTTGTACCAGTAAAACTGCGCTGCCTGGTCGGTGATGTCTTTGGGAAGTACCGGATCTTCCATCGTTTGGAGAAACTTGCCATACAGCCAGCTTCCATATTCTTGCTTCAAATTTCTGCGGTGGCGAACCACGGTGGAATCGATTTCCGACATCTGCGTCTTCAGCTCGTTGAAGCGGGCAGAACCTTCCGGAATTCCGGCCAGCAGCCCGCGGAGGGAGTCCGCCTTGGGGCGCATGGAGGCCAAGAGTCGGATGTCGCGGTACATTAGCTCATTTTCCTCAGAGTCTTTTACCTCCAGGTTGAGAACAAGATCGGCAGTATCCGTCTTGACAGAGAAGTGCTGATCCCGGTCAATGACCAATTCAAAAAACGAATTTTCCGGGCGCAGCACGACCATGTACATGCCCCCTTGGAGGGC
>DAITMB010000091.1:0-20420 GCA_036835375.1 Bacteroidota bacterium | reverse complement strand
TCGAATACTTCCTTTTATTTGGGTCAAATATTCGAAACCACATGGGCTATCAGGAACGAGCCATCAAAGATCGATATCTTCACCTCAATCGCCAAAAGGACCAGATCATCTACCTTCCCCAAGGCAAAGAGCGCAGGCTATCCAATCCCGAGGAGCAGGTTCAGCTGGATACCTATCTATCACTGATTTACGACTATGGATTCCCGGCAAGGCACATTCGGGTCTGTGAAAAAGTTCAAATTGGGTCCTCCACGCGGGAAGCGGATATTGTAGTGTACCTCGACGACGAGGGGCTTGATCCCTGGATTATCATCGAATGCAAGCGAAAAGGGGTCTCGGCCTCGGTCTTCGAGACGTCCATCAATCAAGCTTTTTCCTACGCCGCCGTGACTGGTGCTCAATTCGTGTGGGCGACTTCGGGGGATCACAACGCGGTCTTCCAAGTCCTTCCTGATAAACTCAACGAGCGAACAAAAAATCGCCTCGACCGAATTCCCAAGTTCAAAGAGCTGCGAAAACCGGGATTCAAAGCCAAAAGAAGCTTTGCGCGCTGGCTCAAATCGCCCGTAACAACCGACACCATTTTGTATTCTTCGGTGTTGCTCCTGAGCATGATTGCCTGTTCTTGGTTTGCGGTGGAATATGACGAGTGGATTCGGACCCAAATTCAGGCTTATTGGCAGCAATATGGCATGGACTATCGCTGGCTCTTTTACACCCTCGCCAGCGCAGCAACCTGCCTGAGCATGGCAGTGGGCCTTTCTTTTATGCGGAGCCACCGCCTCTTCGGAAGGTCCAGATTTCGGCGAAATACCATCTACTTCGTTATCTTTCTCATCCTCCTCGCTCCGGCCTGGGCAGTGGGACAGTCCATGGGCAATCCACAATGGTGGTCCCGTTCCTTTTTCCTCAGTCGGGATTTCCCAATTCTCGTGTATCTTTGGCCCTACGTAAAATCCTTCCCTCTGCAATTTTTTGCCCTGTACGGCCTGATTTGGCTCTCCAGCCGAGGGAACCCATCCTAAGCCCGCACATGGACCCTGCTACTCTCAGCCCGCAAGCCGAAGCTACTGCCCAGCAATGGATCGATACCCTTCAACCTGGGAAACCCGCCTTCCTGGCCTCCCGGCGAACTGATTGGCGCATGAGCCTCCTCGAACAAGCTGCCGCCGAAGATCCTGCATCCCACCATGTGGTCCTTGACCTCAACGAGACGATCGTGGATGCCTGGGAGCCACTACTGCTCGAGAAGCTCGGTGCCGAATTGGTCGATGATCCACAGCTTGTGCTTCATGTCGTCCATCTGGAGCACAGCCTCCTTGAAAGCCTCGCCTCAGGTCAATCTCTTTTTGAGGGTTGGGACCAAGCCAGCATCGGCATTGCCTCGGGGAACCTCAGAATATATGGCGATGATGCCCTCCAAACGGCGCTCGCCAGCCAAGCCCCGCATTTCTGGGCGCGGTTCGACCCGGTCGCTACACTGGAGACCGACGCTCCTCCCCTGCCCTACGACAAGCTGGAAGCCTTAGGAACGGCCTTTCGCGATGGCGACACCTCGCGCAGCGTGGCCATTGCTGAACAATTGTCTTTGGCAGGTGCCCTCGCAGCGGCGCAACTCTGGTTTGAGCACAGCTTGACCGAAGGCTACGGATCATCAGGATCCGCTACGCTGGGCTTGGGCGAGCTCGCCCTTCACCGGGGAAAATTTCCCGAAGCCATGGAACAACTGCAAGCGGCGCTCAATCTTCTCGACGTATCTGCTTCTTTTGAAAAAGGTCGTGCTTACCTCGCACTAGCGAGAATCCAGTTTTCGCAGCGACAGTGGAAGGCCGCCATCGCTTATCTCCAGCAAGCCCGTAGCTCCTTTTCGCCATCGGATCATCCTGAGGAATGGGGCGAAGCCACCCGAATTCTGGCTCGCAGCCAGGAAGAACTCGGACAAGCCCTATTGGCAGTAGCGGCCTACCTGGAAGCAGCCCAGCACTGGGCCGCAACGCCTGCTTATGCCGCAGCAGCCGCAAAATCTTTTCAACATGCAGGTGCCATTTGTCAAAATCAGCTTCTCCATGCTGATGCGCTGGCGCATTTTTCGGCAGCGATCCCCTTTGCCGAAACAGCAAAGGATGAATTTTTGGTGGAATCGCTGGAGGATTCTGTGGAAAGCATGAAGGAATTGGTAGCAAAAACCAATGGAAAGGCCGGAAAAAAAGGTTTCTTAGGAAGATTATTTTCCTGAGTGCTTTATTCCAAAAAAAAATGATGACCCCAGCCCAGCAATTTCTCCGCGTTCAGGCGCCCGCCTACATCGCCCAGATCCACCCCGGGCTCGAACGCCTGTGGGGGAAAATGAGCGTCCAACACATGGTAGAGCATTGTGCGGGAATCTTTGTGTTGTCCACCAAACCCGGCCACGACCTCGCGCCTTTCATTCCACCGGAGTATGTGACCAAAAGACTCGATTGGTTGCGCAGTGACAAGCCATTTCGCGAGAACACCAAGGCTCCTATTTTACCAGATGAACCGCTGCCCCTTAGATTTGCGAACCTAGAGGAAGCCAAGGAAAAATTCTTGCAGGGAATGGATCGCTTTTTTGCCTTTTATACAGCCTCTCCCGATCAACTGGTGGTGCATCCAGTTTTTGGACCACTCGGCGTAGAGGATTGGGAGCAATTTCACTACAAGCACCTCCAGCATCATTTTCGGCAATTTGGCCTACTTCCACGGCTAACCAGTCCGACATGAGCCAGCTTCCTATCGCCCTCCACCCAGCTTGGCAAGCGCTGGAAGAAGACCGTCTCGGGCTTCTGAGCCGACTGGCTTCACTCCCTCCTACTCAACTTCGGCTTGCACCAGCAGGCAGTTGGTGTATGCTCGAGGTGGTAGAACACCTTTCTAAGGTAGATTATCTCATTCTCAAAAGCATCACCAAAAGCACGCCGCGCAAACAGACCCTGCGAGACGCTTTCCTATTCATTCCACTCATGCTGGCTACGCGCCTACCGATACGCTTTCGAGCCCCCAAGGCGACAGCGCCCAGCGCGACCGACCGCTCCCTCGCAGAACTGGTCGAAATGTGGAGCAAGACACGTCACGATTGGTATGAATACCTCAAGAAAGCGCCGCTCAACGCGAGCGAGAGCATCGTGTTTACCCATCCCCGAGCGGCAGGAATTACCTTACCGCAGACGCTGCGTTGGCTGGCTGCCCATCAGCGCCGACATCTCCGGCAAATCGCCCGACTGCAACAACACTTGAAGAAAACTTCGTCTTGATCCATCGGCGCGCATTCATTCCCTCATTACCAGAGAAACTACCTCCACCCGCCCCCCAACATTCCTGATCATGAACCCTTACACCTACTGCCCCCGCTGTTCAACACCGCTCGCGTCAGTGAATCAAGGTGGTACACCCCGCATGAGTTGCCCTCGAGCGGGATGCGGTTTTGTGCATTGGGATAATCCGATACCGGTGGTGGGTGCAGTGGTGGAACATCCTGAGGGCGTAGTCTTGGTCCAAAGCATTGGATGGCCGTCGAGCTGGTATGGACTGGTGACGGGCTTTTTGGAGAAAGGCGAGAAGCCGGAGGAAGGCATTTTGCGAGAAGTCAAAGAAGAGACTGGGCTAGAAGCCGAATTAGGTGAATGGATCGGATTTTATCCGTTTCGCCGAATGAATCAGCTCATCATGGTGTATCATGTGCGCGTGCAAGGCGAGGTAGTCATTGATCAGACAGAGTTGGCAGATTTTCGTATTGTGCCGCTTTCGCTGCTCCGCCCCTGGAAGGCCGCCACCGGATATGCTTTGAGTGATTGGCTGAAAACCCGCGGATTTACGCCTGAATTTGTCGAATTACCCGGATAGCCGGAGATCCACTTTCCTCGTCGTATCGATGCAGACCCATGGCTCTCAAAGTATCAATAGAAATCGTAGATGAATTCCTCCCCCTCTCCTCATGCGCCCATTTTCCTCCTCATGGGTGTCTCTGGCTGTGGCAAAAGCACTGTCGGGCAGCTGCTCGCAGATGCGCTTCAAGCGCCATTTTTCGATGGGGACGACTTCCATCCACCCGTCAACATTGACAAGCAATCGCGGGGAATCCCACTTCAGGATGAGGACCGCTGGCCTTGGCTCCACGCCATCCGGGAATCCATGGAGGCGCAATTGGCCGCTGGTCGGCCAGCCGTGTATGCTTGCTCCGCCCTCAAGGCCAGTTATCGCGCCATCTTGATGGGGAAGGATCCCGACGCAAGATTTCATTTGGTGTACTTACGAGGAACTCCGGCGCAGATTCGCGAACGATTGCAGCGCCGGAGCGGTCATTTTATGCCCCTTTCTTTGCTAGACAGCCAATTCGAGGCGCTGGAAGCCCCCAACGATGCATGGACCTTGTCGATCACGCACTCGCCGGCAGAGATGGTAGCGGAGATTTTGGCGCGAATGAAGACCCATAATGTCTAGGCCCCTGGAGCAAAAGTCAAGGCCTCTTCCAAGCTCAAGGGAGCTAGCCCTTGCTCAATTTCAGCCCGCTGCGGCTCCGCCCATGGCGGCAATTTGAGGGCTTCGCCCAAGTGCTCGGGCGATTCGTCGTACAGAAATCCCGGAGGAAGGGTCGCCACCTCGAACAGGACGCCACCGGGTTCGCGGAAGTAAATGGAATGAAAGTATTGCCGGTCGAGCACCTGCGTCGGAAAATATCCCTGCTGATGCAATCGCTGCTGCAAAGCAACCTGCGTCGCGTCGCTTTCTGTCGCAAAAGCCACGTGGTGCACCGTGCCGCTTCCACCCAAGCCATGAGGCAGTTTGGCGTCAATGATGACTTCCACAAACGCGCCCGGCGTCGATTCGGTCCCTAACAAAAATCGGCCCTCTCCCTCTTCCCAAATCTTGTGTTCCAGCCCTTCGGTGAGGATCCGAAGGGTGCCATCGGCCTTTCTCACGCTCAGCGTCACGCCATAAAATCCGCGGATGCTGTCCTTCTCCGGCACCGAACCTACGGCAGTCCCGGCGCGTCGATCCAAGGCATTGGCCACGAGTCCCAAGGGCAAGCCGTCCGGATCTTCAAACAACAACTCGGTGCGCTCTGCGTGTTCGCGAAGCTCAAAATGCACGCCGTAGCGGCTCAGCCGCTCCACCCAAAATCCCAGAGAAGTATCGGAGATTGAAAATAAGGTGCGGGTGGCTTGCCCTGCGCCGATCCGCCCACGCGACATGCCCGGAAAAGGGAAAAAGGTCAAGATCGTACCCGGTGAGCCAGTTTGGTCGCCGTAGTAGAGATGATACACGTCTGGCGCATCGAAATTGACGGTTTTTTTGACCAAACGAAGGCCGAGCGTGCCAGTGTAAAAATTCAGGTTTGACTGCGGGCTACCAGCCATCGCGGTGATGTGGTGTAGGCCTTGGACGAGGTTTTTCATAGCGAACAATCTACTATTGGGTGAACAGGGAGATGCTCAAAACTGATGCGCTGCGAGCGGACAAGACAAGCAGGTGTGCCATGGAATCAAATCGCTGATTTGCTCTCGCAGGCTGGAGCGAAAAATAAGGTGTGTGATCCAGAAGAACTGCTGCGTTTTACGTCTCGCAAATTTAGATGTTGCAACATCTATTATTTTCTATGTCGCCAAATTTACCTAGCATTCCCTCCAAATTCAATCCATGCCCTTTTTGCCTTGCATCTTGATTCTCTGGTTGCTGTGCGCCTGCGAAGAACAGCCTCCGCAATCTACGACTTCAGTGGACACGCTCAGTACCTTATTATCGCCTCAGCCGCTGGAGCGTCTCAATGAAAATTCATGGACTTTGGGACCATATACACAGGGCGCTTTGCGCTTTAGCGCCTCTTCCCCTCGCTTTTCGATCACGCTGCATGCGACTACCAAAGATTCGCTGCGAATCTCGCTGGCTGACAAGGCTGCGTGGTTGGAACAAGCGGATAGCCTTAGTTTCGAGCTTCGCTGGAACCTAGATGCGAGCCTCGTCTCAGTGTGGCAAGCCGATGAGTTGCGATTTGAGCAGGTCTTGAATTTTTCGGATGATCTCGGAGTGGCCGCATTGTCGATAGACACTGTTTCGGAAGTGGGCAGCGTGACGTTGGTCCGGGGCAGCTTGGAGCCAGATCCAGCTGACATGGTGCTGGCTTACTGGGGCAATTCACTGCCCCCCGACGAGGGATTGGTGAAGCAGCCATGGAATGCCCAGCTCCATGCGCAATTGCATGGCCAAGGTGTGTTCCTACGATCCGTTGGCACAATTTCGCCCATAGTGACCGGGGAAGCACCGCTGGTGAGCCAGTTAGTCGAGACAATCGGTGGGCTGCTGGCCCGTCAGCCACTCTTCGTGATCATCGCGGCAGGTGTTCCTGACCAACGCAGTCGGGGGCCAGCGGATGATGTACCTACCTTACCCATTCCGGTTTTTCGGGGGCACATCCAGGAAGCCCTCACCAAGATCACAGCCTCGGGCGCCCAAGCCATTGTGCTGATTCCGCCGCCACTCCCAGCAGGCGCTTCCAAGCAACTACAGGACCGCAGAGCCGCTTACAACATGGAGCTGCGAATCCTTGCCGTGAATGCAGGTGCTCCAGTGGTCGATCTTTCGGATCGTTTTCAAGAACTCGGCCCTGATGCATCTACCTTGCAAGACGCCGAGGGGCGCCTCAGCCAGGCAGGGCATACCCTCGTCGCGTCAGAGTTGGCGACCTTGCTGCAATATTTCGCGCAGTATGGGAGATAGTCTCGACTTGTTCAAAAGCACAACGCTCCTCCGTTGCATGATATATTCCTCTGAATGTCTCCGCTTTTGGAATTGACATCGACCACCGACTGTAACTTTCTTGCGTCTTCGCATTGAGATAGGAAACTTTTCATCCTCTACGATATGCCTTTTTTTGTTCGAATTGTTCGAAAATCTCTTCTCTCGCTGAGACACATCGCTTTTACCTTCGCCATCGTCACCTGCGTGGCTGCAACGGCCCTATCCCAACCCACGGTGCCCTTGCACGAAGCGGTGGAGCAAGGCTTGGTCGAAGTTCATGCCAAGGGCTTGGGCGGATATCGAGGCAAATGCCTGGAAATTCGCATCAAAAATTTAGAACCGACTGCCCTGAGGATTGAAGTAGCGCCGGGCAGTATGTTTGGCAGCGTGGATGAGGAAGAACAAGACCTGATGATTACGGCGCCAGCGCAGGTTTTCGTGCAAGGAGGGCGCTCCGCTGTGAGTCAGCTTTTTACCATGTGTACCCAATCTAGCAATGCCAGCCCGGGTCGTGAATCAAGATTTACCTTTCGGGGCTTGGCGAGTGCCGGCTTGCTCGCGCTGGCCAAGCGCATTGCAGAAGGCAACTACCAGACATCCTCCGCCCAATCAGCGGTGTGGGTCATCGCCAGCAAGGAATCTCCGGCGACGGTGTATGGAGAAGATCCCGAAGAGATCCGAAATCTGGCCGCGGTGATCAGCGCGGTTGAAAACATCCCACTGTCTCATTTTTCCTTTGCCCCCAGGCGGCACCAGATCGTGAGCATCAACGCGAGCATTGAAATGCTCAGCGAGCAAGACGTTCAGAAGGGCAAATTGGCAATGTATGATCGGGCCGGGCGAGTCCTGCGCACCTATTTTCAGGATAAATTTCTCGAAAAAGGCTTTCAGCAATTCAAAATCGGGGCCAGCCATACCATGGATTCCAGCGAACGCTTTTGGCTTCGTCTCACAGAAGGAAGCCGCGTCCTCGCTGAAAAAGAGATCACGCACGGCGACACGATCCTTGTGTTGCCCCGGCTGCACCAAGAAGCGGTGTTGACTTATACCCTGGACAAGGAACAGGAAGTAGAAATAGGATTGTATGATGCGCAGCATCGACTCCACTTTCTGGTGGCACCCAATCGGATGCTCAAGCCAGGATTTCACCGCAGCCGCGTGATCGCTGATACGCCTGTATTGCCCGAAGGGACGTATTTTCTCCAGGCCAGGAGCCGTGGCAATCTCTTGGCAAGCCAAGAGGTGTCTTGGGCTGGCGAAGCCCCAACTATTCATCCGACAACACAAATCGAAGGGGTATTTACCTTTACGCTCACAGAAGATCTGGGTCCTGGTAAGTTAATTCTACTCGACGAAGCGGGCAGAACCAAACGAATCCTCGCTCAATTTGAGCGATTGCGTCAAGGCGAACGTCGATTCACGTACCGCTTTGAGCACGCCGACGGACCAGAAGCATCCTTCACCATTCGGCTGGTGAATGCGGCGGGAACCGTCCTTGCCGAGAAAAAATTGTGAGTGTGTAGATAGTACAGCCCGCTATGATTCCTGAGAAGGTCCAAGTTCTTTGCGTGCTTCTTTTCGAATGGCACGAAGGATCTCAAGGGGTTCCACCGCCACGATTTTGCCTTCGATGACGAAGGAGCTGATCCGGCCATTGATATGGCGGAAGAGCCAATGAACGACTTCCTGGAGGTTGTCATCGGGTCCAAAGGTGAGGTGTACCTTGATGTTGTCACGGAATCCCATGGCAATGCGGGGCAAGTAGTCATCAAGGGCGACCAGCTTTGCGGTGGTGCCCGGGATTTTCACCACGTCGCCTTCGTAGATCACCGCGCTTCCAAACAGCACAAACTTGAGGGTTTTGTCCTGTGTCATGATGTCGATCGCCATGCCATCGGAGGTGTAGCGCGCCTGTTCCTCGGGGTCGGGTGTCTGGGCTTTCGACGCGACAAACTGCTTCACCTTTGCCCCTAACTTCTCCAATTCCTGAAACCGCTCCTTGGCCATTTCCATCACAGCATCGTCGCCGAGGTGGGCGAAGTTGTCAGGATGGAATTTTTTTCTTGCAGCCTTCTGAATGCTCGCAAAAGTTTCCTCGGTAAGGGATTCGAGGTCGGATCCGAACCACTGGCGGATTTTGTCGAGGTCTTGTTCTGTGATTCTCTGTGACATGAATGGCAGATGATTAGCTGCGAATTTTCTTTGTGTGACAAAAGGGGGCGCCTTTGACATTGTTCGATGGGATGCTCATGTACACAACCCTCAGCCTGCAAAATTGTGACAAAAAATTTGTAGCGTGACCACGAGTATTGGGACAGCAATTGATTCGAAAATTAAAACTTTTTGAAAGGAAGTGAACAAAACGACGAATATCTCGACCGATATTTTACATTCCTATCCAGGCGATCTCGATAAAATGTTCTCCCTTTCCTTTGATAAGAGGGCAGAATGTGGGATAGAAGCGGAATTTCTGCGAAAATGGCTTAAAAATTCATCGTTTTCCGCTCCAATCCATCCTCTTACTTGACTATTCCGACATATCTACCTTACCTTGCGTCCGAAGATTCGATTTGGGAATGACATTTGAAAAAGTGTCTGGGAGCCAATATAGGAGTATGAGAGGGATTCCGTTCATTCTGTCGATCACATTTTTTTTCCTTGCGTTGATGCTTCCGATACGGTTGCTTTATGCACCCGAGATGATCGATGAATGGTCGCCAGAGTCCCTCTGGGAGCAGTCGGAGGGGGAACACCTTCGATTGCACTTGAGCGATCGGCTTGATAGCCTGCGCATTGAGTTGTCGGAGAATCATCAGTTAAACGGCGCCTTTCTTCTCTCGCACAAGGGCCAGCCCTTGATGACCTTTACCCAAGGCATGGCCAACTTCCAAGAAGGCAAAAGCCTGAACGAGCACAGTGCATTTCAACTAGCCTCGGTCTCGAAAATGTTTACCGCCACGGCGGTCATGCTGCTTCAGCAGGACGGGTTGCTATGCTACGATGACTTGGTGCGCGATCACTTACCAGAGTGGCCCTACGAAAACCAAACCATTCGCCATTTGCTCACCCACCGCTCTGGCCTGGCTCGCTACATGGCCGTGGCTAGCTGGTATTGGAAAGATTTACATCAACCGATGTCCAATGCCGATGTTCTGTCGCAGTATGCGGAGCACAAGCCGGTGACATTTTTTACGCCAGATAATGGATTCAACTATTGCAACACCAACTATGTGATCTTGGCCGAACTAGTGGAACGGCTTTCGGGTATGAGTTTTCCTGATTTTCTGGCAAATCGCATTTTCCAGCCGCTTGACATGACGGACGCCTATGTGTATGTCAAAGGCCAACCAGACAGCCTGGATCGGCGGGTGATGGGCTACAAGCCGAGCCGAAAAGGATACTATTGCGCAAGCCAAGACTACATTGATGGCGTGTGGGGAGACAAGAATCTCTGCGCCAGCTTGTCGGACCTGACCAAATTCGATCGAGCGCACTGGGAGGGAAGTCTCCTCAGCCCCGAAAACCTGCAAGAAGCCTTACAGCCCGGCAGCCCGCGTCGTCATTACAACTACGGATTTGGATGGCGACTTCATGTGCAGCCGACAGAGACCACCCCCTACCACTTTGGATGGTGGCGTGGATTTCGCACTTGCTATCTGCACGACCCGGCCACAGGATTGAGCATGATCATTCTCAGCAACGTGGATGATACCCGGCGAATTCCTAACTATTGGGAGACCTTCCACACCATTCGAAGCTGGTATCCCCAAGCAGAGGGCGAAACTACCACAAGCGACATTCCCTTGCCCACAGATTGGTCATTGCAGGAGGAGTAATTTGCTGCGCATTCAGGAGAAGGATTCATCGGACAAAATAAATCCAAAAGCGCAGGCCTCGAAGATCGATTGCCTGCGCTTTTGGTATGGTAAAATCTCCCTTCGGAGCGGCGGATCAATTTTCTTGTGCAGTGATAATTTTTTCTAACAAGGCTTGCGTTTCCTCCACATCCAAGTCTTCGGCCTCTCCGGCGGCGATGGCTTTTTCGGCCCATTGCTTGGCTCCTTCCAGATCGTTGGTGGCATACAGCAAGGCCGCGTAGGTGTCGAGATAATGGTATTCTGGATGGGCATTCACGACCTCAAGCATCCAACCTGCCGCTTGGGTGAGCAGTGTCTCGTCGGTGCATTTCTCATACAGCGTCCACGCGACGTCATTCATCAAATTATGATTGAGTTCGCCTTTTTCGGGGGTAAACGCTGGCTTGGCGATGTCCACATACTCTTCCCACCTTTCCTGTCTGGTGTAAAACTGCATGTAAAACGCAAGCCGCAGCTTCCTGGCATCCTCTTCGCCAAGCCGTTGATCTGCCAGTTCCAACGCAGTGACCAGCATCACTTCGTCCCCTGCTTCCACGGCTTGATAGGCCTGCGCCGCGAGAATCCCCATCACTTTGTCGCGGACTTCAGAAGCCCCAAAGATCGCCTCGTACTTCGAAGCGTTTTCAAGGAAAAAGGCCGACCATTTGTCTGAAGTGGGCATACACTTGAACACAGAAAAAGCCACCTCAGTGTAGAGGTCATTTTGCTGCTCCAGCCATTCATCGACCACGCTGGCCTCTGGCCGTTTTGCCTGACCACTTTTACCGAAGGATTTGAGGTAAAAATCAGGAAATCCAGGGTCGAGCAAATCGGGATCCACCTGGGATGGAGGAAAAAGATCTGCATTGAGCATCCCTTTCACCTCTTCCATCCATTTCGACGGATCAGCATTGTAGCCCACAATCCGTCCGACGAGGCGGCCTTGCGGGTTGAAAAACAGCAAGGTCGGATAGCCTTGCACGCGGTACTTCCGCGCGAGTTCAATCCCGATGCCCTCTTCAAAGTTGATTTTCAGAGGAACAAAATTTTCGTTGACCATTTCGCCGACATCCTCTCTGGCAAAGGTCTCACGGTCTTGCACCTTGCACCAGTAGCACCAATCGGTGTAGGCATCCACCAGGATGTATTGGTTGTTTTCGACAGCAAGCCTGCGGGCCTCAGCCCAAGACCCTTCGATGAACTGCACGCCGCCAGCGCGAAGACCAAAGCTGAGCAGCGCAAAAAGCGGAACCAATAAGAATTTTTTCATGATTGACGTAATTGAAAGGAGTTGCAAGGTAAAAAAACATGGAGTCAGCTTCCAATTATGAGAAAAGCTCCATTGAGCACTAACGCTTTTTGGTTCCCTTTGGCGACACTGGTTTAGGAGCAGGAATGGGCAGGGGCTCGTTGTCCGCAGGTACGACAAAGGCGTGGACGACAAAGGCGATGCCGAGCAGAATCGCAGGAATGCTGAGCAATTGGCCCATGGTCATGATTTCCAAGATCGGCTCGACCCAAGCTGGGACTGCGTCTGCTTGTTCCTCTTTAAAGTGTTCGATTATGAAGCGAGCTGCGAAAGTGAGAATAAGGAAGGCACCGCTCATGAGACCTTTGCGCGTACGAGCTGTGGTTTTCCAAAAGAGGAGGCTGAGCAGGCCAAAAATGGCGAAGTAGGCCAGCGCTTCATAAAGCTGCGCGGGATGTCGGGGCATGGCCATGGCCCCGTCCACCAAGACAAAGCGCATTCCGTAGTCGGTGCCGGTGAATTCGCCCAAGATCTCAGAATTGAACAGATTTCCGAGGCGAATGAGGCATCCTGCGAGGGCTACCTGGGCTGCTACCCGGTCCATCGCCCAAAACACCGACCGCTTGCTGACATTGCGGGCAAAGAGCACAAAGGTCACCATGAGTCCGATCAATCCGCCATGGGAGGCCAAGCCACCCTTCCAAATCATGGGAATTTCCAGCAAATGGTCTTTGTAGTATTCCCAGCTGTAAAAAAACACGTGTCCCAGCCGCGCCCCAACCACTGTCGCCACGACCAAGTACACCAGCAACTTGTCCAGCCATTCCTCCGGCGCGTTTTCCTGCAAAAAAATCTTGCGCACGATGAAGTAGCCAATCAAAAATCCACTGGCAAACAGCGGTCCATACCATCGAATGGTGATGGGGCCTAGGGAGACGATGTCTGGACTGATGTCCCAAACGGTTGATAGCAAGAAGTTCAAGATGATGGGGATTTCTGGTTTGTGTAGAAAGACGATTGGTGCCACATTTGCGTTACCCATTCGCCGAAATGGCCCACTCGAGTACGAGATTCAGGCTTTCGTTCAAGCAGGGGCGTTTCAAAAATGCGCAGGCGCCTGAAGGCTTGCCAGGTGACGTTTCCTATTTGAGGGCTGCTTCATTTGATTTTTTTCGGCAAAATCTAGGGAGCCAGCCCGCCTGCTTTTTCATTCTGGTGGAAAAACAATTACAATATCAGCGTTCGGCTCGCAAGGCGCAAATTACTCTGACAAAATGATCGCAAGAATTCTGGTTTTCGCTCTCCTCGCCTCTATTGGCACCCTTCTTTCTGCCCAAGATCGCATCGAATGGGAACAGCTTCTCGATGTCCGATACACCACGACCTTCGACACCGACGCCGGCTATGTGTACATGAAGCCTCACTATGGCCAATCGCTCTTGGACATGGATGGCAAAACCCTCGAAATCAAGGGCTATGTGTTGCCGATGGACACCGAAGGCACTGCCTATGCTTTGTCCGCATTTCCTTACAGTGCTTGCTTTTTCTGTGGGGGCGGCAGCAAGGAATCCATCATGGACCTCAAGCTCAGCTCCACGAAGCGACGATACAGCACCGATGAAGTCGTGACGTTTCGCGGCACTTTTCGTCTGAGCAACGACCAATTTGGCCTCAATTATTCCTTGGAAAATGCCGTTCCGGTAGCAGAATAGCACCCTCAGACGATTTTTAGCTTTTACCAGGGCCAGCGCTCATACATCATCCACAGCGATAGCAGACCCACGATCACGGACACCCGCGATTTCCAATAGGACAACCGCAGCCCTCCTGCGCGGTCTAGGTCCCTCGCGATCACAACAATAGCCAAGACAAAGAGGACCTGTCCGGCTTCGATGCCCAGGTTGAAGGGCAACCAAGTCGCCAGCAGGTTGTTGTTTGTCTCCAACTCCAGAAATTGTCCGGAAAATCCCATGCCGTGGATGAGGCCAAACAGCCCAGCCAACACATAGTTGCGCTGCATGGCTGCTCCTGAGGAAATCGCTTCGCGGTGATGCAGCAGCACATCCACAGCGGTGATCAAAATGGTGAGAGGAATGAGAAATTCCACAATTTCGGACGGCAGAAGTATCACCCCTGCGGCACCGAGGCCCAAGGTCACCGAGTGACCCAGGGTGAAGGCTGTGACCAAAATCAGGATTCTGCGCCACGCCGAAGCTGGATAGCCAGCACAGAGCACCAGCAAAAACAACATGTGGTCGTAGCCGCCGGGATCGAGAATGTGCTCAAATCCGAAACTGAAATAAAACCAAAATGTACTCATCTGTCGTCGAGTGAAAAGGGTCGAATAAGCTGATAAACTGACTTGATCGGCTGATTAGATTGGTCCTACCCTAAATCCGGCTCACGGTCATCCCTTCTTCATGGAGGCCAAGGGCCAAGACGATGCCCGAGAAATTCAGTTGAAGCTGGTTGTTTTGAATCAGGCCATCTGGCCTTTCCACCATGCCCAGCGCGAGGAGTCGTTGGCCAATGGCTTCTTTCCACACTTCTCCGCCACTCACCTCCATGCGCTCCAGCCGGACTTGCCCGCGAAACTGTTGCTGAATCTTGGTTTGCTCCAACGCAAAGAAAAATTCGCGGATTTGCAGTCCATCGCTATGCTCCCCAGCAGTAAATGCAATCTCCTGTCCATCGGAAAACACCAGCTCGATCCAGTCCAGCGCCTGGTATTGATCTCCTGCCGAGCTTAGGTTTTTCCACACGGTGTAATACACCCGCTCCAGTATTTTTCCTTCCAGGTGTTTTAATTCAGCCAGTTCAACATCCGTGAAATTTGAAGGAAAAAGGTCGTGCCACATCTGAAAAGGAATGAGTTTTGAGCGATAGCGGGGAGCGATCTTCTGGGAATGAATTGCACGAAGAAACTGAATGTTTTTGGGATTGTACTGCTTTTTGAAAAAATCGAGCCATCAGGCTTTGGCTCCGATACCATATTCCTGAAACACCACAGGTACGAATTTTGTCATAAATCTACTCACTGAATCCGAGGAGATACATGATTGTATGAAGATTTTAGTCTCGTTAAAAAAACTAGAGATCAATGTTTTTTGAATAACGATACCATTATTTTTCCCGAAACAAACCAAATCGTACCGTTTGGATCTTCTCAAGAAATCAGAAACTCACTGGTTATCAAAACTTTGTAAATGGCTATTTTCTGCGCAGGCTATTGCAGATGTCGTCGTAGAGGCTCATGGCCTTCTCTTTGGCGGGCTTGCTGAGTCGATCGATTGCGCTCATCATCTGTTCTTTTGGCGTGATCGTTTCGAATAATGATCCCATCACACAGCTCCGTTCTCCTGATCCTCTTTCGCCGTCAGCCCTCGGGAAACTCGGCGCTGGGGTTGGCGTCGAGCAGTGATTTCCAAGCCAGTGCTTTCTTTGTAGAAATGCCGGTCAATTGCTTCAGGGTTTCTATGTCCAGCCCCATGAGCAGGCCCTTTTTGAAGACAAGGAAGCCCTTCTTATTGAGACCTTTCTCTTCCCCCTTCTCCATTCCTTTCTCGATACCCTTCTCGATTCCCTTCTCGATACCCTTCTCGATTCCGACTTGGATTCCTTTCTCGATGCCTTGCTGGATTCCTTTCTCGATGCCCTTGGCTTCTCCTTGGAAAAATATCGTGTCGTAGAGGCTCATGGCCTTCTCTTTGGCGGGTTTGCTGAGTTGATCGATTGCGTTCATCATCTGTTCTTTTGGCTTTACAGTCTGAAATAAATATACGATAACTCGATAAGCGAAGCCACTCAATTTTTCACTTCCGCCTTTATTATTGTCGGCATTTCCGTCGTGGAACAGGAGGGCGTGGAGTAGCTCTTTCATCTTGGGAAAAATGGTTTTCCGACGGCTGATTTTCAGGGCGAGAAAGGCGTGCTTCAGCCAGGTCCCGTTCATCTCCATCAGCGCCTCCTCGCTATAGCGATTCAGGTCGGTGAGCAGGTACTCGAAATGGGGTAAGTGGGGCCGTAGAAGCTCATCAATGCCTTCGAAGTAGCTTTCCAATGGCTTGATTTTCCAGCTTTGCGTTCCGTGGTAGACGATGAGGGGGATCACGGGGCGAAGTTTGCCGGAGAACTTTTCTTGACTGGCCTGGGCCTGATAGGCATTGACCAGATACCGAAGCAGTTGTAGCCAGGGAATCTGCGGGACGTAGCTCTTGTGCTCGAAGAGCAGGGTCACTGTGACCGCTGCCTTGCCGTAGCCGCAGGTGTACACGATATCCGTAAGGTGGGCCTTGAGGTTTTTGTCGAGATAGCTTTCTGCTTGCCGCTGGAGGCTGTCGAGGTGGAGCTTCTGCGCCAAGCCTGTTGGCAAAAACTCATGGATAAACTCCCTCACCACCTCTGGCTGAGAAAACACGCTCTTGAAAAAGCGGTCATGTGGGTGATGGGAGATGTCTGACATGAGGGAAAGCTACCAAGAAGCAGAGATAAACACTAATAAAAGTGAATAAATCCCAACATTTTTGGGATTTTTGTAAATCTGAGCAGAAAAGTAGCTTCTGCCTGTCGTTTCCGTCAGTCACAGCCACTCCTTACACACCCACGAATATTCGCAGCACCACCTTGGTGCCAGCCGGGCGGCCATCTGGCAGCACAAGATCTTCTACCTGCAAATGAGGCAAGGCATGTCGGGCCAAGGCCAATCTTTCCAAACGCTCTTGGGTCACTTGCAGCGCCATGGATTTGTGCTGCGCTTGTTGTTGGCTTTTGATGTGGCTGGCTCGTTGGCGACCCACGCCATTGTCAGTGATTTCGCAGTGGAGATGATCGCCCCGCCGCGTGATGTGCACCGAGACGATCCCTGCACGATCCGTGAGATGGGCAATGCCGTGAATGATGGCATTCTCCAAAAACGGCTGTAGCAACATGGGCGGCAGGCGTTCTTCTTCGGCATCAATTTCCTCTCCCAGCCCAATGGTATAGGTGAAGGCTCCTCCGCGGCTGAATTGTTCTAAGGCCAAATAATCTTCCAGCACCTGAAGTTCTTCGTCGAGGGAAACTTGTGGGTGGCGCGAATTTTCCAGCACTTGGCGCATGAGGCGCGAAAACTTGGCGAGGTAGTAGCGAGCCGATTGGGGATCTTCCCGGATGATGAGCCCCTGAATAGAATTGAGCGCATTGAAAATAAAGTGGGGATTCATCTGAAGCCGTAGCGCTTTTTGCTCCAGCTCCAGCATGTCTCTCTCCAATTGGATCCGTTGGCGCTCCGCCTCGGAGCGCGTCCGCACTTGATTCAGCCGAAAGCGAAAGACTCCGCCCAACACAAGCAAGAGCAGGGTCAAGCTCCCGATCCTAAACCACCACCTCGCCCAAAACGGGGGTAGGATTTCAAAAGCAACCTCCACAGGCGCACTCCAAGGCCCCTCGGGCAAGCCTGCCCGCGCCAAAAAGAGGTAGTCGCCTGGCGGCAAATTCGAAAACGTGGTGCTCCGTCGTTTGCTAGGCGGTGACCAATCCAGCTCCGAGCCTACCAGACGCCACTGATACAATACCTCCGAAGGACGATCGTGGTCGATGCCCAAGAGGTCAAAGCTCAGGTGATTGTTTCGGTGAGAGAGAACGAGCTTTTCGAAGATCTCCCCCCAAGCGCCCATGGCGCTGCGGTAGGAAGTCTCTGCGAGCGGCGTGTAAAACAGCCGCGCCTCCTCCACCAACAGCTTGGGGGCCATGCCTTGTGGCCGATTCAGGCCAGCTTGCCAGCGTCCCACGCCATTCACCGTACCAAACCACATCCGTCCTTCGCGGTCCATGAGGGCAGCATTTTGGCAGGTCTCTATCCCCAAAAATCCCTCTTCCTGCGCAAAATGAGCTACATCGATCACGTTACCGTCTTCATCCAGCGTAGCTCGGTCCATGCCCTGTTCCGTGCCGATCCAGAGGGATCCATATTCATCAAAGGCCAGCAAATACACAATTTCCGAGGGCAATTCATCCCGATACCACAGCCAGGCGAGGCTGTCACCACTCGGCGTCGCTCGCAGAAGTCCGGCATCTTCCGTCCCAATCCAGATTCTTCCCTGATCTCCGAATGCGAGGGAACGAAGGGTTCGTGCTGCCGGACCCGCTTCCAGCAAGTGCCGCTTCCAGCGCCCATCTGGCCATTGCTCTAGCAGCCCCAGATTTCGCGTGGCGACCCAGAGATGTCCTGCCCGATCATACAAAATTTGATTGATATTGGCCTCGGGAAGGCTAGGTTGAATGCGGCTACACTGGATTTCCCAGTCTTGCGCTAGGCTATCTTCTCTCAGACGAATGCTGCACAGGCCGCTGTTGGCCGTGCCCACCACCAGGCTGCCATCGGGTGCTTCTGCGAGGCTTCGCACCCAGTCACTCGAGAGCCCGTGTTGCTGATCAAACCATAGGAACGTACTATCGGTATAGAGTGCGACACCTTTTCCTTCACTTCCCAACCAAATTCTGCCAGCCCGATCCTGCAACATCGACTTGAATTTGCTTCGCTGAAACCCAGGATGTTGGTTCAAATTCACAAATCGCTCTCCTTCCAGGTAGCCCAGCGTTTGGCCGTTTCCCATCCAAATGCGACAGTCCCGATCTTCCAGCAAAGCATACACGGCTTGCTCTGGCAGGCCACGCTGCCGATCTACGTGCACAAAAGGAAGGCCCGTGTAGCGACACAAGCCGCTGCCCGAGGTTCCCATCCACACATGGTCGCGGCTGTCCACCAGCAGGGTTTTCACATATCGATTGGGCAAGCCCTCCGCGCTCCCGAAAGTAACCCAGGCTGCCTCACTCGGCGACCAACGGGCAGCGCCTTGACCTTGGCTGCTCACCCACAACTCTCCCGCGCGATTCCAAGCCAAATCAGTACTCAGGTCGCTCTCCTGCCACGGCAAGGCAAAAGGGTGGAACGCATTGCCTCGGAGATAGAGCAGCTCTTTGCCGTAGGCCCCTACCCAAAGTTGCCCTTGCGGGTCGTGCCGAAGGACTTCGATGGGTCGGGTGGGAGAAATGCCCGTAGGAATCGCCCGAAGAGAATCGCCGACCAGCAACCTAAGGCCCAGACTGGTTCCGACCCATAGGCTATCGCCTCGTTGCGAAATGGATTTGACGACGCCTTCGACTGCCGTTACTGGTTCCAGCAGGCTGTCTCCGCGCCAGGACCACAGGCCCTGACTGGTCCCCAGCCACATTTGATCCACGCCTTCGCACATGGCATACACTGCCAGCCTGCCAGTCGAAAAATCGTAGGATTGGAAGCTCGCACCATCGTAGCGCGAGAAGCCCGAAGAGGTCCCGATCCAAATTTCCCGGTTGCGGCGCTGCGCCAAACAGTGAATTTTTCCGCTGGCCAATCCATCTTTGACAGAATAACGCTGAAAACCTAAGCCGTCCCAACGGTTCACACCTCCCCCCTGCGTGCCGAGCCAGAGATATCCCTGGTGATCTTCTAGTAAGGCAAACACCTGAGATTGCGCCACGCCCTCCGCCAACGAATATTGCCGAAAGCCATATTGCTGTGCTGGCAGGCACAGGACCGGAAAAGCACACAGCCAAACAATCCATCGGAACATGCAGGAAAAATGGGACTTTCTGGGGAACTCCCCAAGCAGGGTTTTATGGATCAAGACTTCCTCATCAAAAAAATATTTGTGGTAGTGGTGATTTGATGGTGAACATTGGGGGCTCGCACTCACCGGGGGGAAGAAGCTGGTGCCGCTCAATCATGAGTGGGACTTGGTCAAGATCCACTCATGGAAATGGGCGTCCATCGATCAGACAAGGGAACTCAGTCCCAATTGAAATACGTCAGTCTATCTGTTTTTCGGTCCAATGACACCATTTTTTTGCCTGAAACAAACCGAATTGTGCCGCTGGGGTAAGACTGAGGGTCTTCTTTGGAGACAAGTAACTCCTCGGTTCTCACCACTTCGTATGTAGAATGATCTAAGTAAATGATTTTACGTGGAGAAATTTTCGATCCAAGATCAACATTCACAAGAACTTTGATGATACCATCACTGCTGGAAACATCTCCGATGAAATAATGCTGCTCGATTCCAACTTTTTTGCTGATTTCTACACCAGCTCGGTGACCTGTCATTGCCTCAAGGCCAATAGAAAACCATTTGTCAGCCTTCATGTCGTAGAAGAGGTCATAAAATTGATAGAACCAAATAGAATCTACCAACCTATCCTGTGCGAAAAAGTAGTTGGTTTTTAACTTTGCAATGTTGGGATGAAGCCGCAAGTTGGGGTGATATCCTACGTGTTGGTAGGCCATGCTATCGAGCGATAACATCGCCATTGCATACCTTTCCTTTTTCCGTACACCAGATCTCCCAATAGAAATGATCAATTGAGTGCCTTCGTAGGGAATAAATACCCGGTCGTCTCTGATGGAATATCCGTCATTCAGATCAAACCGAAAGTTGATCCTTTTTACATCAAGCATTTTTAAAGTGGTGTCAAGCCAACAAACCGCCTGATGCTTGTACAAAGAGATAGAGCTGTCCTTTTCGCGTACGAGTCGGGGAATTTCT
>DAITMB010000090.1:0-20959 GCA_036835375.1 Bacteroidota bacterium | reverse complement strand
CTTATGAAGACGCTGTATCCTTCGGGGGCGTGTGGGTCAGATGGCTAGTGGGGCCAGATCATGGTTCAACCTCGCAGGTTGAAGAAAACCTGCGAGGTTCATGGTATTTGCCTTCAGGCGGGATAAAGGAATTTTACGCTGCCTGATTCGCAGGAACTGTTTGTGCTATCGTGAACAGTCTCACAGTAGCCTCCCAAAAGAGCTCCGAAGTATTCGCCGCGGTGCTGTTTAATGATTGGTAGAGGAACAGCCTAGCGAGTGCATCGGCAGCGATCATAATCCCATTCGCCGCCATCGTTGTAACAATTGCTGACAACATCTTGGTCATCGACGCAGGTCCTTTTGCAGGAGCTTGTGGCAGCCCCGAGTACCATCAGGGCGAAAAACAGGAGAAAAACTGGCCTTTTCATGTGCGTTTGGTTTTTGAGGGGACGACAAGTGATAAAAAAAGTGGTAAACACCACTGACTCAATATGTCCATTTTTTATGAACCTAACATTATTCCATCGTTAATTTATGATTTCCAATTCATGCCCAATTCGTTTCCTGAATCAGTTCATGGCCGAGCGACAGGCAGGGAAGGAGGCACCCTGAGCTTGGCTGGTGGCGTTGAATATTGCTACGTAGCACTGTTTGGAATGACTGGGGGTTACAAAGAGGAAAGTTTTCCGGGTATCAGGTAGCGATCTTACTTTCTGGGTGATGGATTCGTATGGTTACAAAGGATCGCTCCTCCTACTTGATGACGAGGTTTTCTGACGAATGACTTCACGCCAAAAGGGGTAGCACCCACCTTTCCTTTCTCACTCCGACCATCCCTCCCGAATTTGTCGGTCAACGATAGAGAGGCCTTGCACGAGGCTATGGGGCTGATATCCCAACTCCGTTTGGGCTTTGAGGATAATGAATCCGGTCTTTGGCGGGCGCTTGGCTGCTTGCTGCAGGGTGTGGGACTCGATTTCCTCGATCAAGTTTTCGTCTAGTGACCAATGGGCCGCTACTTTGCGAACAAGAGAGGAAATGGACATCATTTCTGGCCCCGAAATGTGGTAAATCCCCTTGGCTTGTTTCATCAGCGCTGCTAACGTGCCCGAAGCCAAATCTTCTGCCAGGGTAGGGCAACGAAACTGATCGTTGACTACGCGAATGGTTTGGCCTTCTTCGAGGGATTTTTTGGCCCAGAGGACAATGTTACTTCTGGACATGGCGGGTGTGATGCCATAGAGCAGCATCGTTCTCAGGATGGCCCAAGAGAGGCCGCTTTCCTGAATGAGCTGTTCTGCGCGAAGCTTGGCACCTCCGTAGTAATTTACAGGATTGGGTAGATCCTCTTCGCGATAGGGACCTTGCGCACCATCAAAAATGAAGTCGGTACTGATGTGAATAAAGCGCGTGCCGTGGGTTTTGCAGAGGTCCACGAGCATTTTCACGGCTTCTACATTGTATTGGTCACAGGTTTTCCGATCGGTCTCGCACTGGTCCACAAGGGTCATGGCAGCGGAGTGAATCAGTTCTGTGGGCTGCATGTCTTGAAACAGGGTGGCCCATCCTTTTGGGTCCAGGAGGTCCAGCGGTTCGTAGTGATACCCGCCGCGAAGTGCGTGCCGATTGATCCCCCTGGAGGAGGCGATGAGCTTGATTTGCGGTCGTTCGGCGAGCAGAGAGACGAGTTTTTGGCCCAAGAGCCCGTTGCTACCCGTGAGGAGAATCCGTCGTTGCATGAGTGAATGGTATTGATGTTGCGAAGATTCTCATTCTTTCGCAACAATCAAGGGCAATTTACCCACCGATTTGAAAGAGCGCGTCTCCCCGCACACTCACCATCATCATTTCTGCTTTGGGAAATTCCTTCTGAATGCTAATGAGCGCCTCTTCGGCACGCACATCGTCCTCAAAAAAGCGATACACTACTGCATAGCGGTTGCTGCCGTCAGCAAGCGTGACCATGAGATGATGCGGAATGTCCTCACCCGCGCGCAAGTGCGAAATAACCCTGGATTTGGCGAGTTGCTCGGAATTTTCCCACTCCACCACGATCAGGTAAAGATGTTCAGGCTTGAGGCTCATGGAGCTGGGATGGTCCAAAATGCGCTGGAGGGCTTTCGATAACGCAGATCCGCTGGTCTGGCTGGCGAATGCCTGGCGGGTGCGATTGTCGGTCACATCGGGATAAGTAGCGGTCGAAATACCGTTGACATAGGTGCTGGGCTCGCTGCGGGCGGTGGGGTCGAACACGTGATGAATGTCGTGGAAATAGATCAACGCATTTTCAAAGGGTTCTCGGATGAGTTCTTGATAAGGATTTTTTTCCAGCGCCATCAATTCTTCCCCTGTTTCGATCATGGCCTGATAAGGATCCATGTTCAAAAAAGGATACTCTCCATTGTATGACATGGTGCGAGCTTCTTCGAATTGTGCGTAGAGGCGATAGGCTTTGGAGGCGTAGCGCTCGGTCTCTTCCGTCAAAAAAGGAGCGGGGCCGAGGGAAGTAAAGGTGCCTTCCGCGAAAGTCATTTGCATGCCAAGGACAAGCAGTTCATTGTCCAGCGATTCGTAGTCATCATACAGGGTGTTGTTTTGGTCTGCCGTCTGAATGGCCGCTTCTACTCTGGGAATCAAGTCTTTGTCGCGGAGGGTAATGAGGGTCATCAAGTCCTGCTCGGACTGAATGTGATCTGTGAATAACACGAGTCTGGCAAAAGAGTCCAGCAATGCGTATAGATCCGTTTCTTCAGCCAAAATTTTGGAAAGGGTAGGGAAGTTGCGAGCAAATGAGAAGTCCCCTTCGTTGGTCTCGGTGGGTGCCATTCCGCGCGTTCTCAGGTGAGAAGGCGCTTCTTCTTCTATCGGAGCAGAGGAGAGGCTGTCCACTGTCTGAGTGCCAGAGCTCGGGGTGGTTTCACAGGAAAAAAAACTCAGAGATAGAACCAAAAAAAGGCTGGAGATCGCGCTGGAATCGAGTCGAAAGGAAGAATTCATGAAGGGCAACTTTGTTTCAATATACGGAAAAGCTGTACCAATGGGCAGGATTCTGCGCTAGAAGGAGAGGGACAGGTACGAAGGTGGTAAAAATTTCTCTTTTTGGGAAAATTCATTTCAAATAGAGATTCGCTAAAGGCCGGCGAGGCGTGGATCAAAGGGAAGCAAAAGGAGGGTTTGACCTCTGGCGAAAGGAATTTAGGCCATCGACGAGAGAATTCAGATAAGGTCACAACAAGACATCAAGAATCTTACACGGTCACAAGCTCTGGCTGTTGAGCGCCGAGTGTAGCATCATTTTCGCCGACTTTTAGGCAAATCACAGATCATTGCTATGCGACTATTTGTTCTTTTTACCCTGTTGTCCTGGTTCTCTGTTCCGCACCCTGGCCCGTCATCGCTCTTGACACTAATACCAATTACCGAGGAAGCGAAAGTCCTTCAAACGGATCCATTGCTCCTGTTTATTCCAATTTCAGGCGAAACAGAGATCCAATTTTTCAATGCTCAAGGGGAATCCGTCTTGGCTTGGATGAGAGAAAATGTGCCTGCTGGCCTACTCAAACCCAAAATCACCACAGAATTTTTACCCCAAGGAGTGTATGTCATCATGATCCGCTGCTCGGATCGCGTGTGGTATCAAAAACTCTTGATTCGCGGAAAATGAGATGGACGTTGACATTTCTTACCTGCTGTATTACAAGTTTTCTTCCTGCTCAGACCGCGTCTTTCACCCCTTCCCCCGTCAATGGATGTAGCCCGTTGGTGGTTACGTTTGACGGGGGAGCTTCCGGCGGCACAGCTCCTTTGCATTTCGATTGGGACTTTGGCAATGGCAACACTAGCGCGGGCGTAGGACAGTCTAATCCCGGAGCGTTGTATCTCCAACCGGGAATTTACACAGTGACCCTCGTTGTGACCGACGCCAATGGCAATAGCTCTGCACCTGCTACCCAGACGGTGATTGCTTTTGGCGCGCCCCAGGCTGCATTTTCACTCTCCCAAACCACGGGATGTCCACCTTTCCAAGTCGAATTCACAGATCTTTCGCAACCAGCTTCGGCTCCCATTGTGTCATGGATTTGGGATTTTGGAGATGGGAATTCATCTCAAGTTGCTGCTCCGACGCATAGCTATGGAACTGGAAATTTTCCGGTGTCGCTCATCGTCACTGACGCCAATGGCTGCCAAGGGGTTACCGTGATGGATCCGGCAGTGGCGGTGTATCCCAGCGTGGGGCCTTCCGTGCAATTCAATGGTCCCAGACGCGCCTGCGCACCGAGTCTTTCGGTGCCGATGCAAGCCACAGCCAGTTCTGCCGGGCCACATCAGTATCTCTGGGATTTTGGAGATGGAAACCAAGCCACCGGTGCGAGCGTCACTCACACTTGGCTCGGCTACGGGCTGTATGACCTTCGCCTCGTAGTCATTGACCTCACTAGCGGCTGCTCAGACACGCTGTTTTTTCCTGATCACATTCAACTGCTGGACAATCAAGTTGATTTTTCCTTCACCCCAGCGACAGGCTGTGCCCCCCTATCGGTCGGTTTTACTGATCAGAGCAGCCTGCTACTGAATGATTTTATTGCGACATGGGATTTTGGTGATGGGAATGTATTGACTGGAATCGTTTCTGCTCCCACCATGCAGCAACCCACTCATGTGTATGCCACGCCCGGGACGTATTACCCCAGCCTCAGTATCGACATGGGAAATGGATGTATAGAATCCTTTCAGTCACTCGTGGCCATTGAGGTGGGTGGTCCCCAGAATATTACCTTTACGGTGGACACCGCAGCCGCATGTCAGGGTCCGCTGAGCGTCACATTCACCCCCCAAACCCCCGGTGCTGTGAGTTGGTGGTGGGATTTTGGAGATGGCGATACTTCGTCTTTGGCCTCGCCCACGCATGTGTATGTGGGTGACGGGCTTTACGATGTATCGCTTCAGGTAGAAGATGCCAATGGCTGTATCCAAGTGGTCACAATCCCGGATTTGGTGAGGATCGAAGCACCTCAAGCGGCCTTTATCGACAACTTGGCTGGCCTTACGGTGTATCCACAGTTGTGGGATGGTCGAGACCCTGTAGTGATTCGAGGCGGCTGTTTGCCATTGGACGTGGCGTTTACCGACCAATCTACCTCTCCTACTCCCATTGTCTCTTGGCAGTGGGATTTTGGTGATGGAAACACTTCAAATGGCCCACAAAATCCTTCTCACACCTATCTCAACGAAGGTGAGTTCAGCGTTTCGCTCACGATCACCACCATTGATGGCTGCGTCTCGACGGTTCAGTGTGATTCGTGCATTCGCGCTGGAAATCAGCCCACGGCCTTGCTCGATACGTCTGCCTATCCACTCCTTCAGTGTTGTAGCCCCAACACGGATTTTATCAATGTCACCGATTCCGGCACACATGATTATGTGTGGTATGCCGTGACAACTGGAGATTGGGATGGATTTGAGGTAAATGATACTTCTAATGGAGACTGGGCGTTTGGGACCACGGTACCAGTGTTCATGGATTCCGGCCAATATGTGAGCACCATGTTTTATGCATACAACTATGGTTGCGTGGACAGCTTTCATTTGAAAAACTGGTCTATGTTACGGCCTCCCTACGCTTCGGCTGGGATCGATCAATTTGTGTGTGCGAGCAACTGGCCGCCCGGCGGCACAGTGGTGTTTGATACCTCGATGGTGCTCTACCTACTTGATACCGCATCCATTGACAGTGTGCTCTGGCAATTTGGTGATCCTGCCAATACGACTTCGAATGAATTTTTTCCCACTTTTACCTACCCAGACACAGGTGCTTATTGGCTCACCATCACAGTCTGGGACTTTGACAATGGCTGTTCCTGTACCACCAGCGGTGAGCAGTTTTTGGAAATCAAGGTCTTGCCGGACACGACCTTCCTCGTAAATCCCACCCAGGGATGTGCCCCTCTTCTCACCCAATTTAACGGGCCAAGCACAGGCGTCACCACGTGGGATTGGCAACTCAGCGGCGGAATTGTGCTCAGCTCAGAAGATCCCAATCCAGCCTTTTTGCTAGAGGATCCTGGGTGGTACGATCTATCGCTGATTGTAGCGAATGCTGACGGATGCGCCGATACGGTTATTCGGCCTGAGTTGATACGGGTAGATGGCCTCCGGGCTCGCGTCGCCACATCAGATTCAGTGGGGTGTTTACCCTTCTCCTTGACTTTGACCGACCAGTCTTATTCAACGGCGCCTGTCATCTCGCGGTCTTGGGACTTAGGAGACGGGCGAATTCTCACAGGGAATGATCCCTCCGTGAATGTGACCTATGACAGCATTCCTCTGTTGCCTCTGGAGCAGGGGCAGGGCTTGCCAGTGGTGCTCACCGTGACGGACAGTGCGGGCTGTGTGGATAGCGACACGTTGTGGCTGCTCATTGGCAACCCGACGCCAGCGTATCTCCTAGATCGCAGCCCTTCTTGCGCGGGTGACACCCTGCGGTTCATCGCCATCCGGGAGGACAGCCTTGGCCTCATGCCCCTACGGTATGCCTGGGCCGGTCTGGGACAAAGCGATTCTTCTGCAACATGGGAGATATTTGCTCCTACGGGCGGGCCATATCCCATCGCGGTGACGGCCATTGACTCCTTGGGTTGTGCCACCACGCGGATCGACAGCCTTTGGCTGCCCTCCATCGCACCGACAGCAGCCTTGGGGGCCGACCCTATTCTGGCAACTTGTCCCCCGCTGGTGGTCCAATTTTCGGATAGCAGCCAGCCGGGATTTGCGCCGATCGCCGCTTGGCGCTGGGATTTCGGCGACGGTAGCAGCAGCCAATTGGCTGATCCACTCAAAATTTACAGTCAGATCGGCAGTTATGGGGTGTCGCTTATCGTCACCGACTCCCTCGGCTGTCGGGACACGCTCGTGATCCCGGATCTCATTCGTCTCACTGGCGTGCAAGGCACTTTCCAGATCAGCGACGACGACATTTGCGATGACGAAACCCTGACCTTCGTCGCCAATTCTCCCAACGCCACAAACTTTACCTGGGACTTTGGAGATGGAAATCTGGCCACGGGCCAGACCGTCACCCACACTTACACCCAGCTTGGGGTGCAGTATCCATCGCTGATTCTGCAGGACCCCGCCGGGCTATGCAGCAACACAGTTCGCGACACCATTGTCATTCATCCGAGACCACAAGCACCTGATTTGGAGGATGATGAAATGTGTACGGGTGATAGCCTGCTGCTCCTCACCAATGAATTTGGAGCACAGGTGTTGTGGAGCACGGGCGACACCACCGCCTCGATTTGGGTGCGAGCGGGAGGAACATATGAGGTGACCCTCACCTTTCCAGAGACTGGTTGCGCGCGGAGCAAGGAAGTGGCGATCCTGGAGCACCCGCTACCCGCCTTCAGCGTGGAAGCACCCGAGCGGCTGTGTCTGGGAGACACCTTGCTGGCGCTGGCGAGCAGTCCCGAACCAGTGACCTATCGCTGGTTTCAGCTTTCCGCATTTACCCGGCCCAGCGATCCGGAATTAATGTTGATTCCGCCGCGAGATCAAGGGCTTCGGCTGCAAGTGCGGAGCGAAGAGGGATGCGTGGACGAATGGGATCGAGTGGTGCGCGTGTTCCCCGAGCCGATCCTGTCGCTGGACCATGAGCCTGTGTGTGAAGGCGATACCCTCTGGCTGGATGCTACGCCGGTCAATGTGTCTGATAGTGGGGGCTGGTATGTGTGGTTTGTCAACGACTTGCCGTTGCTGAGTCAGGAAGCGCGAGTTCCTGTCATAGAGCCAGGCTTGGTCGAGGTGTCGTTGAGCTTGGGTGGCTGCGAAGGAGGGGCGAACACCTCGGTGGCGTTTTATCCGTTGCCGCCGGGAGATCGATTTTCTGAGCAAATGAACTGTGTGTACATGGGGGAACCCGTCACGCTGGATGCAGGCCCTGGGCAGGACTGGTTGTGGGATCATTCTTTTGAGACCACCAGGCTGGTGGAGGTGGTCAAGGAAGGCTGGTATCCCTTCAGTGTATTCAATGAATTTGGCTGCGAGCACAGGGACAGTGCCTGGGTCTATGATGCTTGTCCGCCCTTGCTGTATGTGCCATCGGCTTTTTCACCAAATGGTGACAGCCAGAATGAATTTTTCACGTGGGGCTGGGACTATGTAGATGAATTTGAAATGAGCATATACAGTCGCTGGGGCATGAAGCTTTACTCCACAGAAGACAAGAATGGGCGCTGGGATGGCGGATTTGGGGGGAAAATTTCGCCAGAAGGTGTATATGTCTGGGTCGTGCAATACAATGGCACCCATCCAGCCTACCGCGCAATGATGAGCCGGAGTGGGACGGTGACCCTGTTCCGATAAGACATTCGGCCAAAGGATTCAGCTATTCAGATGAACTGCCGGTACCAAAACGAAAAGCCGATCGCTTCCACGAGGGGCGATCGGCTTTTGATCATCCGAGCAGGTTACCGCTCTTGTTTTAGGTCAACTCAATTTCCAGGTCAACTCATTTCAAATCCAATTCATCGATGATGTCCTGGATTTTGTTGCCAAGTTGTTCATAGACAGCATCATAGTCTTCCTTCTTGGCCATGGGCGCTTGTACTGAGAAGTAAAACTTGATTTTTGGCTCGGTACCTGAAGGTCGCGCAGAGACCTTGGTGCCGTCTTCAGTGAGGAACTGCAAAACATTGGACTTAGGAAAATCCAAGGGGTAGGTTTTGTTGATTTTGAGATTTTTTTCCTCGGAGGATTGATAGTCATACATCCGCACCACGGGGCTTCCCTGAATGGATTTAGGCGGATTTTTGCGCATGTGTGCCATCATTTCCTGGATTTCTTCGGCGCCTTTTTTCCCTTTTTTTGTCAAAGAAATCAGGCCCTCGCGGAACATCCCAAACTGCTGGTAGATCTCCATGAGCATGTCAAACAACGTCAGGCCACGGTCCTTGGCGTAGGCTACGACCTCGGAGAGCATCGCGCAGGAAATGATGGCATCTTTGTCGCGCACGAAGTCGCTCACGAGGTAGCCATAGCTTTCTTCCCCCCCGCCGATGAATTCTTTTTCGTACTCAAATTCTTTGAGTTTTTCGGCGATGTACTTGAAGCCTGTGAGGACATTGATGGTCTCCACTTCAAAGTGGTCGGCCATTTTGTCGAGAAGGTCAGTGGTGACGATGGTCTTGCAGATGTACTGATTGCCGTCGAGCAGCCCTTGTTCCTGCCAAGCGCGGAGTAGATAGTAGATCATCACTGTTGCCGCTTGGTTGCCATTGAGCAACTGCCATTCGCCATGATGATTTTTCACGCCAATTCCCACGCGATCAGCATCGGGGTCTGTGCCCAGAAGCAAGTCCGCGTCGAGTTCTTTGGCGAGTTGGAGCGCCATACTCATGGCTTCGGCTTCTTCTGGGTTGGGATAGACGACTGTCGGGAAATTCCCGTCGGGTGTCGCCTGCTCTTTCACTTCGTAGATGTTTTTAAAGCCGATTTTGCGCAAAATCCGCGGGACCATCGTAGTGCCAGTGCCGTGGATGGAGGAAAACACAATCTTCAGGTCCGACTGATTCTCGATGGCTTCCGGAGTGACGACGTTGGTCGTAATGGCATCGAGGTATGGCTCATCGATGAGCTTGGAGATGAGCTGAATTTTGGAAGGATCTGCCTTGAAATTCACTTCGTCCACGGAGCGAATTTTCTCGACTTCCTTCACAATGTTTTTGTCGTGAGGGGGCGTCACTTGGCCACCGTCGTCCCAGTATGCCTTGTAGCCGTTGTATTCCTTGGGATTGTGAGAAGCTGTGATCACGACCCCGCCCTGGCACTCGAGCCGACGAATGGTGTAGCTCAATTCAGGGGTAGGGCGAAGTTCTTCGAAGAGATACACCTTGATGCCATTGGCAGAGAACACCGCAGCCGTGATTTCGCCGAAGTATTTACTGTTATTGCGACTGTCATACGCGATCGCCACGCTGATGTCTTGCTTGGGAAAGGCACGGTTGAGGTAATTGGCGAAACCTTGGGTAGCCATTCCGATGGTGTACTTGTTCACGCGGTTTGAGCCGACGCCCATGATGCCGCGAAGGCCACCAGTGCCGAATTCGAGGTTGCGATAAAACGAATCGACGAATTCATCGGAGTTTTCACTCGCCATCATGCGGCGAATCTCTGCTTTGGCATCTTCGTCGATGCTGCTGTCGAGCCAAGATTGAGCAGTTTGTAGGACGGAGGAGTCAATGGTGGTCATGTAGAATAAATTTAGGAGGGAGAGGCAACATGGCGTTGCGGTAGGCTTTGTGTGGTACGAAGAAGACATCGCCCTGTATGAGACAAACTACGGGAAAAGCTTCGGATTCGGAAAATGAATTTGGGAGAAACTTTGCCAGAAGCATGGTCAAAGTCATTTCCGGCATCTCCGTTGCCATAGGCAAAAGCAATGCCGATGCAGGTAGCCATCCGACTTTTTTGAAAAAGCGCAACAAACAAAATCGGTTTGCGAGCCTGAAAAGTTCCAGGCTTGCAAACCGATTGTTCCTTTGACCGGGCGAAGGAGGAATGTGCCCTATTGCACGAGCAGTCTCACACTTTCGCGCTGTGTCCCAGCCTGCACTTGAATCAAGTACATCCCTGCTGAGAGAGAAGGGCCTTGGGTTGCTGAGAGATCCCATTCCCAAGTGTGTTCGCCAGCCAATTGGCGGCCCAGCGACGCACGATGAAGTTCACGACCCTGAAGGTCAAAGACGGAGAGCTGCACAACCTCACTGGCAGGGAGGGTATAATGCAGGGTCGTTTGCTGCGAAGCTGGATTGGGGGCTAGTTCCAGGCTGAAAGGATACCGCGCCAAGCGCTCGGCCGTGTTGAGAGCTACGTCTGGCTGAGAGAGGCGTCGGTTGGTGTAAATGTGAAATTCGCCCGGCGCAAGGTCTATCGACATACTTGTGTTCGTCACGTCGATGCTATCTCCTGAAAAATAGTCGTACCACCAACCTGCTGCCTGGAAATTGGCGGCACCGCTTTGATTGACAATGTCAAAATTGCCGATCACGACCACGTTCATGTCGCTATGGTTGAGCCGAATACGCTTGACAGCACCAGCTAGATCGAGGTTGAAATCTGTCGTCGTGAAAGCAGGCGAAAGTTGGCGAAGCTGGCCCATGGCGGAATAGACCTTGTAAAGTTTGAGGCGGTTAGGATTTTGGAGATAGTCCCATCGCACAGGCTTGTTGCCGACACGACCGTTGAAGTCGATGGAGTAATCGTAGCCGTATTCCCCAAACTGCCAGATCATTTTGGGTCCGGGAATCGGAAAGAAAAAGGCTGCCGCCAGTTCCATCCGTGCCAGCGCCGTGTTGAGATCTTTGGTGCTATAGTTGGCATTCTCATTTCCGAACGCCAGATTTTTGAACATGAGGCGCTCTTCGTCGTGGCTTTCCATGTAGCCTACCACGTGAGGATCGTCCCAGCCACGTTGCTGGTAGGAGATCCAGTTGAAATTGGAATTGGCGAGGTAGCCCATCGTAGCTTCATTGTAGGTGTGCACGAGGTTGCCCCAGAGCATCATTCCCTTGTCGGAAAGCTCCTTTTCTTCCGTGTTGTTGGCGAAGTGCTCCAAGATGAAGTACACCCCCGGATCTACGGTTCTCAGCTCCGCCTGCATCCGATCGAGCAGCGCAATGCGCGAGGCGTCATAAGCAGACCAGGCCCCCACGTCGTTGGCATTGTTGACTTGGGTAAATCCTTTGGAAAGGTCCATTCGGTAGCCATCAAATCGGTACTCACTCACCCAGTATTCGAGCACACGATCGGCGAAGTACTTGGTATCCGGGCTTTCGTGATTGAAGTCAAATCCCACATTGAAAGGGTGTGTCGCATCTTGGTTGAACCAGGGGCTATTCGCAGAAGGCCTGCTGCCATCCCAGTACATCTGCACGAGCGGACACTGACCAAAGGCGTGGTTGAGCACCATGTCCAGCAAGACCACGATCCCGCGGGCATGGCAAGCGTCGATCAGCTCCTTGAGGTTGTCGCGGGTGCCATAGTACTTGTCCACTGCAAAGAAGTGCATCGGGTTATATCCCCAGCTTTCATTGCCTTCAAATTCCATGATCGGCATCAGCTCAATGGCATTCACGCCCATGCGCTCCAGATAGTCGAGAGAGTCGAGCACAACCTGAAAGGTGCGCGCTTCAGAAAAGTCACGTACCAGCAATTCGTAGATAAAGAGTTCTCCCGGCTCTGGACGATCCCAGGTGTTCACCTGCCAATCGTATTCCTCAGCAGCTGTCTCCAGCACGGCCACGATGCCACTGGCTTTGCCCGTAGGATAAGGCTTCAGGTTCGGGTAGGTCGAGGCAGGGATGAATGGATCATTCCAGGGATCCAGAATTTTTTCGGCGTAGGGATCAGCCACGCGGAGGTTGCCGTCGATGAAGTACTGATAGGCATACTCCTGCTGAGGCGTAAGGCCTGTGATATCCACCCAATACAGTCGTCCATCCACGCTCCGGTTCATGTAGGCACTGCTACTCGGTTCCCAGTCGTTGAAGTCGCCGAGGACATAGACAAAGTTTTTTTCCGGAGCCAGCAGAGCCAGACGCACGGTGCTATCACTGAGGTAATTGATTCCGGGCTCGGTGAGTGCCGGAGGGTCCATGACCACGACATCTGGGCGCGTGTAGATTTTGATGGTGTCTCTGACAATGCTGCTGCCATTGTCAGCCACGAACTCGACGAGATAATCTCCAGGTGCTGGAGAAAAATCAAAGAGGAGTTCCCGGCCAAGTTGCTGTGTCAGCAGCGCACCATTGGCAAACAAGCTTAGGGTAGCGGAATCAGAACTGGCCCCTTGAATGGCCACGGTATTCCCATCTTCGATGAGATTGACTTCGCCAGGACTTAGGATGGCTGCGGCGAGTTGTCCAGCAGCATATACATCATAGTAAATATCTGATCCATCCGAGGAGCGTCCCACTGTGTTCCCATCCGCAGTGCGAAAGACAAAGGCCAGCCGCTCGACCACAGTACCGGGCGCAAGCCCGTAGTAATCTCGAATCCGATAGCTAATGCGGTGCTTTCCTCCGCCGATGTTTTCCATGAGCACCTTAGGATCGGCGGTGCCCCAAGCTCCTTGCACATTTTTCCAGTCGGTAGGGGAGGTGCTTAGGTTCGTGATAACTCCCGTGTGGGCATACACCACGGTTGTTGATGCGAGGGCGGCATTGCCTTGTGTAGCATCATAAATGACGGTGACGCTGTCATCTACATTCGGAAACACGGGATCCACTTCCAGTATCAGCTGGGCTTGGAGCGCGCTGCTCCCCAGAAAGAACAGCAACATGAGGAGACTGAAAAAGGACGATTTGGTTGGCATAAGTAGTAGGAATTGGATTGAAACAAAAATGCATCAGAAGGGGGGGAGGAGTAATGATAGGCAGAGACACCCGGAGAAAAGCTTCGCGCTTTCAGGAATTCAAGGTCAAAAATGCTCTTTCGGCTTCAATTTCTTCGGAAAAAATTCTCAAGAAAAGCTTGCGAAAGTGCTTCACTGGGTCTCCGAGGACAATGCTAATGCAGAAATCCTTCCAGAATTGGACCTTTCGCCAGTTCGCAAACGATTTCGGAATTCTCCGCCCCATTACATACAATCTTCCGGCAAATCACCCTTCCTCAGGTCCTTAGGATGGCGATTGGCGTGTGAATTTATTGGGCTAATAGCAAAGCAGGCACAACCGAACATATCGGCGAGAAACCATGTATCTTTTGTAGATACTCAGACTCAGCCGATTTTTCCTTTTTGGGCAGCGGGAATTTTTAGAGATTGGAATTGCTCGTTGACCATGAGGATCCACACTTTTTTCCCATCGATTTCGGTCTGATAAGCCGAGCGAATGATCCCATCAGCCTGAATTTCACCGGGATGAAATCCTAATCCGTGGATCACCACGCGAAACTGGGCGTAGGACACATTGTAGCGCCCGGTTTGGCGCTGCTCCAGGGTCAGGTGACTTTTGCTCCCCTCTACGGTAAAGGTTCTAATGAGAAAATTGCCCTGCTCATAGTCGTAGTATTCTCCCGCATCCTCATACATCTCGCTGGTTGTGGGACCCTCGCCGACGTAGAGGTGGAGGTCCATGGACTCCAGGGCAAGCGCGGCCGTGCTTTGGACGACTGGATAGTGTGGAATCGTCGCACCTGCGCGCACATACACGGGCCAGGTACTCAGGGTCGCCGGAGCAAAAAATTCTTCGCCTCCTACTTGTGGATGATCTGTCCAGTAGTTGTACCATTCCCCGCGTGGTAGGAACATTTTTCTGCCAGTGCTTCCCGGTTGGGTGATGGGGCACACCACCATGTGCCTGCCCACGCCGAATTCCTCCATGCGATAGCGCGTCTCGGGATCGTCCTGGTCGAGGAAATTGAGGGGGAGCAGGAAGGGCGTGCCGTAGGTGTGGTAGCGCCAAAATACCGTGTAGAAATAGGGCAACAGGCGATAACGCAGCTCGATTGCCGTGCGAATGGCCGAAGTATAAGGCTCGCCATAGGACCAGGGTTCGCGTTCGCTGTAGTCGCGGGAGGAGTGCGTGCGAAATAGCGGATGAAAAGCAGCCAACTGCATCCATCTCACCATGAGTTCGGGGCTGCATTCGCCAATGAATCCCCCCACATCGGAGCCGCAGAAGGACAAGCCCGAGATGCTGAGGCGTTGGCACTGAATGTTGGCGATCCAGAGGTGCTCCCATGTAGAGAGGTTGTCGCCTGTCCACACCGCAGCGTATCGCTGCACGCCTGCATAGCCCGAGCGGGTGAGCAGGAAGGGCCTGCGAGGAAAAATGGCTTGTTTGGTGCCTTCAAAACTCGCCCGGGCCATCTGCATCCCATACACGTTGTGGGCTTTACGGTGACTGCAAGGGTGGCCATCGTAGTCATGGCGGGTGTCATGGGGGAAAGTGCCGATTTCGAGCACAGCGGGTTCGTTCATGTCATTCCAAATGCCGTGAATGCCGCTTTGCATGAAATCCTGAAACTGATCTGCCCACCATTCACGCACGCGGGGATGGGTGAAATCTGGAAAATGACATTCGCCAGGCCATACTTTTCCACGCATCAGCGGCCCATCCGCCCGCGTACAGAACATCTTTTTTTCTACCCCTTCCACATACAAGCGGTAGCTCTTGTCCACTTTCAAACCCGGGTCGAGGATCACGACAGTCTTGAAGCCGTCGGCTTCCAGCTCGGCAATGAGCCGTTTGGGGTCGGGAAATCGGTCTTTGTCCCAGGTGAAGCAGCGAAACCCATCCATGTAATCGATGTCCAGATGGATCACATCGCAGGGGATGCGGTGACGGCGAAATTCTTTGACGACCTGCTTGACTTTATTTTCAGGAAAATAGCTCCACTTTGACTGCTGGTAGCCCAGGGCCCAGAGCGGCGGCATGCCCGCACGACCCGTGAGCTGGAGGTAAGACTCTGCTACACGGGTAAATTCGGGACCGTGAATGAAAAAATAATTTAACTCGCCCCCTTCAGCCCAAAAACGACAGATATCGCTGCGCTCGTGCCCAAAGTCAAAGCGGGTGCGGAAGGGATTGTCGAAAAAAATGCCGTAGGCACGCCCGTGGTGAAAGCCATAAAAAAAGGGAATATTCTTGTAGAGCGGGTCCGAATTTCGCTCATATCCATAGGTGTCCGAGCCCCACATTTCGCAGCGTAGCCCCCGCAGAAAGGAGCGGCAGGGCTTATCTCCCAACCCGTAAAATTCTTCCTGCTCCTGGATTTTTTTTGCGCAATGGATCGTGTTTCCTCCAAGGTCGTAGTTTTCTTCCCACGTAAACCCCGCCTCATCCTCGTTGATGAGGTTGCCCGCGCGGTCCCAAATGATGATGTGCAACGTAGAGGAAATTTCAACTTTCAGGTCGTCCGTTCGGAGATAAAAGCGGTCTTCGGCCTCCTCTAAGTCAAAATAGCAAGGATTGCGATCCGGCAAGTTGATATCGGGGATGGCGTAGGTAAAATCGTCCTCAAATCCGCCTTTGGGACTGTAGCGAAACCGAACGATGTTACTCGCATAGACCGACAGCTCCAACTCCTTTTCATCGCAGCGAAAGTAGTAGCGACTCCCTTTCTTTTCCCAGGATTTCACCATTTGGATGACTCGCTGGGGCCCTCTGAAACCACCTGGTAGTTGATTCATGAATCTGTTGGAAGGTTAGAGAATGAGCAGACGGGAGCAATCGAGGAAGTAACAGGAAAATCCTTGGCGGGAGAAATGCAGAGTGAACCTATGCCTTGTGGTGTCGGGTTCAGACATGCGGCGAGGCAGCACGGCTCGAAAAGAGCGAATTGGGAGGGTGAATTTATTGGATTTCTTGATTCAGCTTCAAAAATCATGGTCTTTTTGGTGAAATGCGACCAAATCATCGATCGGATCTTGAATGAATTTGCCGATGGAGATCGGTCGTAGGGACATGGCTTCGCGCATCTGCGCTTGGAAATGCCAGCCAATGGATCCCATGACATCCACGGTATATTGCTCGTAATCAGGATATTGGCAGACAGTCGTGTCGAGAAAGGCGAGCAAGCGCTCCAGGATCATGTCGTGAATTTCGGGGTAGTGCAGGAGTTCGTCGAGGTACTTCGCCAGACGCGCCATGCGCACATTCGGCTGTGGATCCCGCAGCACGGCAATTTTTAACTCATAGATCGAAAGCCCTTCCTGCGAAGCCACAAACTTCTGCACCGCCTCCGGAAAGCGCTCCTGGAGCAGACCCATGATGAGGTGTCGGCCCAGGTCCATGCCAGAGCCCTCATCTCCAAATAAGTAGCCGTGGCCGCCCCGGCGCGCGACGACGCGGTGTTGTCGGTGAAAACAGCTGTTGGAGCCCGTGCCGACAATACACACAATGCCCTCCTCGCGAAGGGTGCTGCGCGCGGCAGCCGTGAGGTCGTGCTCAATGTGGACCAACGTATCGGGCCAGAGCCGCTCCAGCACGTTGCGCATCAGCAACTCTTGTGAAGGACCACCGATTCCTGCACCATAAAACCAGATCACCGAAGGGACGACTCCGATTTGTGTGCGGGAAATCTCGGTCATTTCTCGCTCAATATGATCCAGGGTCATGACATTGGGATTGAATCCCACGGTCCGCAGCGATCGCTGCAAGACTTTGTCCACCAGAAGACGCCACTCGGTCTTGGTAGCACCGCTTTCTGCAATCAAAATAGGTCCGTTCATGAGCGCGAGTTCCTCCTGGTGGCATCGGTGCCGAAGTGAAAGCCCCATCTAGACTTTTCCCAGCATCGCCGCCGATAAATTCATCGCCAAGAATAGTAAAAATAACCATCAGGATCTCTAGACATCGACGTGATTCAAAGATAGCAAACTCTCCTGATCGCATCAATCTTACGCAGAGACTGCAACGGATGCGCGAGTCGCTACGATCCCGTCCTTTATCTTATAGCAGAGCGCCGGATTTGTTCGGTTCATTTTCGTCCATGGGCAATCCGCAGGGGTAGGGAGCAGAACTGAACTGCCTGACCCTCTCGACCCTGATTTGGCAGGTACTTTTCCTTTCAGCATCTGGAAGCCGTTATTTATTTGGATTAATTCTAGATAGCTATTTTCTTTGCTCGTGTTTAGATTGAGTCTAAATAGACAATAAGATACCCAACCCATGCGTGTTTTTCAGCTATTCCTGGTTCTGCCTTTGCTTGCATCGACTTACTCTTGCCAAGGTCCTGCCCGCGGTGCGCAAGAGCAGGCAAACCGTGAACTAAGAATCATTTCCCTCGGCCCTGCTTTCACGGAAGCACTCGCTCTCGCAGGCAAACTGGATCAAGTGGTGGGCGTGGATGTCACAAGTAGCTATCCTGACTCAGTAGTGTCCATTCCCATACTGGGGCATGTTCGAAATCTCAAGGCGGAGTCCATGTTGGCCCTGGATCCCGATGTGGTGATAGCATTTTCCACAGACTTGGACCCAGCTTTGAGCGCGCAACTTTCCGAGTTAGGCATCCGGTTGTGGTTGGTGGAGAAAAAATACACGCCTCAAGACCTTGTATTGTGGGTACAGATGCTTGAGGACTCGCTCCATGTTTCCGGGCTTGCCGAGCGCGTTTCGGCGAACGTGTCGGAGGCTTTGGCAGAATTGAGTCCGATCGATCCCAAGCCTCGTGTCCTCTTCATCTACGCGCGCGGAGCAGGGGCACTTTCGGTGGCGGGTGCAGGCACTTCGGCGGAGGCAATGGTAGAGCTCGCGGGTGGCGAGTACGCTGTAAAAGATTTTGACAATTTCAAACCATTGACACCTGAAGCCCTCGTCGCCGCGAATCCGGATATATTGTTATTGTTCGAAGATGGTCTCCAGAGCCTTGGCGGAGTGGAGGGGCTGCTTCAAGTTCCCGGTGTAAGCCAGACCTCGGCAGGAAAGCGCCGCGCCATCCTGACCATGGATGGCAACTTGCTGCTGGGCTTTGGACCGCGGCTTGGGGAGGCTGCCTCATTATTGAATCAGAAAATGGCACTCGCTGGTGAATAAGCAGGCCCTCATCCTCGTCGTTTTGGGGGCTGCGCTCCCGATCAGCATGGGATTGGCTACGAGTTTCGGTGCCTTGTCTTTGACGCTACCGGAAGTTCTAGGCATCATATTGGAAAAGATGGGTCTCGCAGGAGTTGGAGAGGCTGGCAGGCTGGCCGACATCTGGTGGATGATTCGCTTGCCAAGGGTCTTACTTAGCGGCTGCGTAGGTGCTGTGTTGGGCCTGAGTGGCGTCGCCATGCAGGGCTTGTTTCGCAATCCACTGGCCGATCCCTCGATCATTGGGATCTCAGCAGGCGCCGCATTGGCCAGTTCGGCTGTCATCGTGGTGGGTGGGGCAGTAGTCACCTTCGGTGCAACCTTTGGTGGTGCTTCGGTTTTGTCTTTTGCTTCTTTTTTAGGGGCAATGGGCACTACCTTGCTCATCTTCAGGCTGGGAAGGGTAAACGGGAAAACGCGGGTTGCCAATCTTCTGCTCGCCGGAATTGCCATCAATGCCTTGGCTGGCGCATTCACTGGCCTGATGACCTTCCTCGCCACCGAGAGCCAGTTGCGCAGCATTACGTTCTGGACCCTGGGAAGCCTAGCCGGAGCTAATTGGCTCCAAGTATTGTTGATGGCCACAGTGCTATCGCTTTCCTTGCCGTTGCTCATGCGTCAGGTCAAAGCCTTTGATGCCCTTAGCCTCGGGGAGCGGGAAGCTCTCCACCTTGGAATCCCCGTGGAGCGCACCAAATCTTTCGTTATTTACCTGAGTGCCCTCATGGTAGGCAGTAGTGTAGCTTTTTGTGGGATCATTGGGTTTGTAGGACTGGTAGCCCCTCACATGATGCGAATCGGTGGCGGACCTCATCACCGATTTCTACTACCAGCATCCGCCCTCGCTGGCGCCCTGTTGGTGGTATGGGCTGATACCCTTTCACGCACCATTGCCATTCCTGCCGAAGTGCCCATTGGGATCATCACTTCTCTGCTAGGAGCACCAGTGTTTCTTTTTCTGTTATTCAACGAAAAAAACAATCTATCATGACACTGGAAGTACGCCAAGTCGGATACAGACCGGGAGGCACTTTTCGCCTGCACCAGATCGATTTTGATGTGGCTGCGGGCCAACTTGTGGGGATTCTTGGGCCGAATGGGGCAGGTAAGTCCACCTTGCTCTCGTGCATTGCGCAGGTGCCCGCCAACATGGAGGGAGACATTCGCTGGAATTCCACCTTGCTCAAGGGATATCCCATTTCGGAGCTGGCCAAAGCGCGGAGCGTATTTACCCAAAAAGTAGAGGTAAGCACCGACTTTTCGGGGGAAGACATTGTGATGATGGGCCGCTACCCACACTTTCGATCGAGGGCATCCTACGCCGATCAAGCCCATGCAGGGGACGCCATGATGGCTACCGAAACCACCCACCTCGCCCGGCGATCGATCAGAAGCATGTCAGGCGGCGAGCAGCAGCGCGTTCATTTGGCTCGCGCATCCGCACAGGTGTGGGAGGGCCTTGAAGATGCCACCACGCCTAAGTTATTGTTGCTTGACGAGCCTCTCAACAACCTCGACATTCGCCACCAACATGCTATCCTACAATTTGCCCGCGAATTTTCAGAAGCCGGCAATGTGGTGCTCATGGTCATGCATGACCTCAACCTTGCAGCCATGTATGCCCACCGCATCCTGATGCTGTGTGATGGGGAACAAATGGCGTTTGGCGAGCCGCATCACGTGCTCAACGAAACCCTGCTGGAGCATTGTTACCGCTGTCCAGTCAGTGTGCAGGCACACCCTTTTCACGCTTGCCCTGTGGTCTTTTTTCGGAATCCTGCTTCTACTTTGCGCAAAGGAACCTGAAAAAAAGGCACAAGATTTCTACGGAGGAATGACGAAGGGGGGAAAATCTATCAACCGGGGCGACCTCGCAGGTTTTCTGGAACCTGCTTAGTCTTAATCCTTGTTGTAATGGAATAGGTGCTCGGAGGCATCCGTGGCATTTTGCACGGACTCGGATTGGATCTTGTCTTAATCCTTGTTGTAATGGAATAGGTGCTCGGAGTACATTCAGCTTGACTCAACAGACCGGATTGGTTGCCAGGTCTTAATCCTTGTTGTAATGGAATAGGTGCTCGGAGCTGTCTCATGCAGTACTCGAAAGGTGAAAATTTCCTAGAGTCTTAATCCTTGTTGTAATGGAATAGGTGCTCGGAGAGTTACTTTCCCGGACGACATAGCATCGTCCTATAGGGGTCTTAATCCTTGTTGTAATGGAATAGGTGCTCGGAGCGAATATTACGCTGATCGAATATGCGTTCGCTGACAGTCTTAATCCTTGTTGTAATGGAATAGGTGCTCGGAGACTCTACTATCACATTATGCGCACTTTCATTTTTTGTCTTAATCCTTGTTGTAATGGAATAGGTGCTCGGAGTCATGAAGATGTGGAGCATGCCTAC
>DAITMB010000089.1:0-21101 GCA_036835375.1 Bacteroidota bacterium | reverse complement strand
GAATAGGGACTAGCAATTGAGCAATGATGTACGGGACAAAAATTTGTTTTGTCCTCATTGTAAAGGCAACCCAGCGGGATAACCACTTGGATAGGTGGCATTCGCTACGCGCTTCGGTTTTTGACCTAATGTGGAAGTCCGATACCAGTACACACCGCAGACGCTTGGCGACTGACATCTTGAAAGAACCAGACCTCTAAACAAGCTCTCTCCTCAGGGGGCAAAACCTCCCATCCCAGCCCTTTACATCAACTTAGTTCATGTTTTGTTCTGTGCATCTTTTGAACATGAGATTTATTCTTCATCTGTTGTATCCATTTGGTTTTTAGGGAGGGTAAAATAGAAAGTGCTTCCTTTTCCGATGGTAGAATCCACCCAAATTTTGCCGCCGAGATGGTCCACGATCTTTTTCACAATAGCGAGGCCCATCCCCGTCCCGGAGTATTCTGTCTTTTGATGCAAGCGTTGGAAGAGAATGAAGATTTTTTCGAAATACTCCTCTTCAATCCCGAGGCCATTGTCTGCTACTGAGAAAGTCCATTCCTGATCGGTCTCCTGAAAATCAATCTTCACGAAGGGAGTTACGTCTTGCCGGACATATTTCAAGGCATTTCCAATCAAATTCTGGAACACCTGAAGCAATGGTAGGCGATAAGACATGACCATTGGAAGCGCAGCGGTCACCACGGTTGCCTGTTTTTCCTCAATGACTTTTCGCTGAAGCAGCTGTACTTCTTTCACGAGTTCAGGAAGATCCACCTTCTCAGGGGCTTCTTCGTAGTTTCCTACCCTCGAAAATTCGAGCAGATCTAAAATAATTTGTCTCATTCTCCTGGCGCCATCCACAGCAAAGTAGATGTAACGCTGTGCCCGCTCATCGAGTTGATCTTTGTATTTAGTTTCCAGCTGTGCCAAAAAGCTGCTGACCATGCGCAGGGGTTCTTGAAGGTCATGGGAAGCGATGTAGGCAAATTGCTCCAGCTCCTGATTGGAGAAAGCCAGTGCCCGCGCTTGTGCCTCCAAGGATTCGTTGAGCGTGCGGAGCGACTCCTCATATGCCTGCCGCTGGGTGATGTCTTGGGTAGAGCCTACCATTCGAATGGCCTTCCCTTGATCATCTCTCACAACGAAGCCTCGGTCATACACATAGGCATAGGTCCCATTCTTTCTCAGAAACCGATACTCACATTCCCAAAAATTCTTTTCTGGATCTGCCAAGATAACGTTTTGAGATTCCTTGAATCGATTTCGGTCTTCCGGATGGACCCGCTTTGGCCAGAAATCAATCTCCATTTTCGACTCATCGTTGTCGTATCCAAAAATGTTGGTGAAGCCATTGCCCGTACGATAGACTTCATCATGTACAAGATCCCAGTCCCAGATAGCGTCATTGGTGGCAAGTGCTACTTTTTCAAAGCGCTCATTGGACTGCTGCACGAGTTGCTGGGCCGCCTTTTGCTCGGTGATGTCCCGGAAATAGATCGATAACCCGCCTGCCAATGGATAGGCTGTCATTGCGACCCAGATCCCTAGTTCTTCGTAGGGGGATTCGAAATGGACGACCTCGTTTTGTTCCAGTGCATAGTGATACTGATGGTAAAATTCGGAGTCGATAGCCCCTTCGTACACATCCCACAGCTTCCGTCCCAGAACTTCTTCCCGCCGGAGTCCTAATATTTGCTCGGCTGCGAGGTTCCAGTAGGTGATGTCCCATTCTCGGTTCACGGTGATAAACCCATCGGCGATGCTTTCGAGGATGGTGTTTTTTTCGTCAAAAGCTTTTTTGAGCGCCACTTCAGCCTGCTTGCGCTCCGAGATATCCGTGTGAATACCATAAATGGCAATGAGCTGATTTTGGTCGTCAAAGATGGGACCACCGCTGAGGTAGAAGCTCATGCGCTGACCTTGGCTGTCGAGCAGGTCCACATCTCCTTTCCAGTAGTTTCCTGCCAGAAGTGTGGCAAACACCTTCTCGGCCACAGCTTCATCCTCATAGAGGGTCTTGGATCCGCCTGCCATCTCCAGGCTTTCCGGGGTATGGCCCAGCAGCTTACCGAAGATTGGATTGAGATAGAGACATTGACCTTCCCGATTGGCGATGGAGATACCATCTTGAGAATTTTCGATGATTTTCTTGAATTGAAGTAGCTCCAGCTCTGCGATTTTTCGCTGATGAATGTCCTGAAAACTCCCAAAAATTTTGACGCACTCGTTACCGACCCACTCCGACTCTCCGATGGATCGCACCCACTGAGGGCGCCCCTCTTCTGTGTAGAGCAGCAGCTCAAGGTCAAAGCTCTTTCCCGTTGAGATGAGTAGATCTACAGCCTCTCGCACGCGCCGTTGGCTTTCGGGCTCGTAAAATTCGTAGCCGCCAGACAAGCTCGGGTCGTAGTCTCGGCTTACGCCGAGAATGCTTCTTGTCATGGATGACCAAAACATCCCATCGTTGCCTTCCTTTCGAAGGTCTAGTTCCCAGCTCCCGATGCGCGCCATCTCGCTGGAGCGCTGGAGGAGGTTTTCGAGCTCCTTTTTTTCAGTCACGTCAAAGAGGACTGTGTCCCAATACACGTCGCTGCTACCAAGTTGCTTCTTGGGTGTCCCGTGTCCTTCCAGCCATCTCAGGCTGCCGTCGGTGTGCCGTATGCGCCACTGGTGTGTCCAGCGGCTCAGGTGCTGGGCAGACTCCATGATGCTTTCCTGAAAGAGCGAAACGTCTTCTGGCAAAACCTGCTCCCATACCTGGCGGGAGTCTTTCATGGCAATTTCTGGCGCAAGCCCCCATATGAACCGAGCACCATCACTGACGTGAAGGATCTCATCGCTGCCGTCAGCGTGGAGAACATACTGGAAAATGACTCCAGGAATGTTGTTGGCGGTCTGTTCAAGCCGAAGCTCGACGGTCTTTCGCTGGTGAATGTCTTGAAAACTTCCATACAGGCGGATGCAGATGCCGTCCCGCATTTCCGCTTGTCCGATCGCCCTGATCCAGCGTTCGTGGCCCTTGGCCGTGATGATCGGCAACTCAAAGTCCCAAGGTGTGCCTTCGCTGATGGCTTGATCTACAAATGTTCGGACAATCCCTTGCACATCTTCTCGATAGTAGAGGATGACTTCGTCGATATCGACCTCCTGATCGTCTTCCAGCTCGTGGATTTCTCTGGTCATGTCGGAGAGGCTCACGATTCGTGTCTGTAGATTCACTTCCCATCCTCCGATCCGGGCCAGGTTGGTGGCATTGTCCAGCAGTAGTTCTAGCTCTTTCTGCTCCGTAATGTTTTTGGCCACACTGTAGGAGATCCCCTCTTCAACGAATAGTTTGATGCTCCAGGAAAACCAAATCACCTTTCCCTCCTTGGTCAGGTATCGGTTTTCAAATCTACTGCCTTGTTCCCCAAGCGCGAGCGCTTCCATTGTCTTTTGGGTCATGAGCCGATCTTCGGGGTGGGTAAACTCAAGGATGGGGGTGTTGAGTATCTCTTCTTCAGAGTAGCCCAGAATCTGGCTCATCGCCGGATTGACTTTTTTGAAGTAGCCATCGAAGCCCGCGACGCAAATGATGTCGGGGGCTGCCCCGAAGATGCGAGAAAGCTCTTCTTCAAGCTGCTTTCGCATCAACTCCGTGCCCATGTAGGTCTGCAACTCTTCGAAGAACTCTTGAAGATGGCTGAGCTTGCTTCCCGTCTCTTTGGTGCCAAAGACCAAGACCCCGACTACCTTACCGTGGTGGAGGAGTGGAAGGCCAAGGGCGGCTTTGAGACCAGATGCTTTGGCTGCTTTGCGACGAAGAAATGCTTTCTTTCGGTCAATTTGGTCCCATAATTCGGGCTGCCCAGTCTCCCATACTGTTCCCGGGAGGCCCTCGCCAATGGCAAAAGATTTAAAATCCTGACTCTCTTGACGAAAAATACTGGCGGTATCGTCATTGGGATGAATCGCTGTGAGATGAAGTTGTTTTTTATCGGGGCTGGGAAGCCAGGCTTCGACCAAGCTGAATTCCCCAAATTGAGTCAAATGATGAACAGCCTGATCGAGGCAGCTTTTCAGGGTCTCGTGTTGGTTGAACAACAGGCTGATGTCGGCGAGGAGTTTCTTTTGTAGTTCCTTTTGTTTGATACTCGTCACGTCGCGTTGGATCGAGATCCAATGGGTGTACCATCCTGTCTCGTCAGCTACGGGACTGATCGAAAGATTAACCCAGAACTCTTCCCCACTCTTGGTGTAATTGATGGTTGTGACTTGGCAAGGCTCCCACTTGGCGAGCGACTGTTTCAAGCGCGCAAGTTCTTTCCGGTCGGTTTTGGGGCCTTGGAGGATACGCGGGGTTTTACCAATGATCTCTTGAGCACTGTAGCCAGTCATGCGCGTGAAAGCCTCGTTGACAAAAATAATGCGAGGGCCGGTATCTTCGATGGGTTCTGCTTCGGTGATGAGCACCGAGTCGTGAGTATGAGTGATGACACTCTCCATGAGCCTGAGTCGATGCTCTTCTTTTTTTTGCTCGGTGATGTCCTGCACTGTTCCACGAAAAAGGCGAGATTGTCTTTGCTCGTCATACTCGAGCAAGCCGCGCTGATGGATCCATTTGAGCTTTCCACAAGGCAGAGCGACCCTGTGGGTCACATCAAGAATGATTTCACCCGCCAAGACTTGGTGGTAGGCGGCAGTGAAGCGCTTCTTATCTGGTTCATACACAGTCTGGACGAAGGTGTCGAAGGTTGGGAAAAAGTTGTTGGGGGCTTCTTCCCAGATTTCATACACATCTTCGGACCAAAAGAGCGCCTGTGAATCCATCTCTAGTTCCCAATGACCTAATTTTGCGATTTTCGCGGCCTGACTTAGTTTCTGCCGCGAGTCGAGCAGTCGTTGAAGGAGTTCTTCTCGCTCTGTCACGTCGATACAAACGACAATCACACAAGCTTCTCCCTGATACTGGATGGTCTTGCCAGTGACGTCCATCCTCAAGCTTCTGCCGTCTTGACGCAGGTGGGTGAACACACCGAAATTGACAGCTCTTTCCACGGCCTCCCCCTCGCCCAGGGTCCATCGAGCTTCGTCGAACTCTCCTTCAGGATGGAAAGATTCGATGGTTTTTGCTAGAAATTCCTCGTGGGAATAACCATACTGGTCAAAAGCGGCTTCGTTGGCGTCAAGGATTTGGAGCGAAGTCTGCCGGTAGATGTACTTGGGAAGCGGGCTGAAATCAAACAAGGCTCGGTAATCTGCTTCCGAGCGCTTGAGTTGGTTGTCGGCCTGAATCTTTTCGGTGACATCGCGAAAATTGTCCACAATGCCCTGAATATGAGGGTCATGGAGTAGATTGGTGAGCGTGGCCTCTAGCCAGCGCCAGGAACCATCTTTGTGACGGGTGCGGCTGGTATATCCCGGCAAGGGTACACCCGGATGGGCCATCACTTCTTCCATTTTCTGGACTATTCCTGGTACGTCGTCGGGATGGATGATCTCAAATAGATTGAGATCCATTGCTTCCCTTTCGCTGTATCCCAATACATTTGAAATGGAAGGCGAAACATAAACCGGCTTACCAGTAGCATCTAAAATCACCAAGGCATCGGCGCCGTTTTCGACCAAAGCGCGATAACGCTTCTCGCTCATGACCAGTTCTTGCTGAGCGAAGCGCTGCTCAGTGATGTCCGTCGCGGACACAAAGACCCCTACGATCTCTTGATATGCGTTGCGAGAGGGCTTGTATTTCAGCTCAATGATGTGAGAAATGCCTTCAAGATCGGTAAACACTAGCTCAGAATGTTGCACGAGACCCTCCAATGCTCGTTCATAAGTTTGCTTCAAAGCCTCCAATCGCCCCGGGAGGGCATACGTCAGAATGGAGACGCCTTTTTTTACTTCGATCTGGAAATACTTGAGGTAGAGAAGGTAAAACTGACGATTGAAGGACCGAATGATCAGCTCGCGGTCCAAGAGAATGAACGATTCCTCAGTATGGTCGATCAAGAGAGAGAGATCGCTCAGGACCTCTTTGATTTGGGTCGCATCTTTGGCTACGCTATAGATGCGGCGTTTCTCTTCATTCCATCTGGCCGACCAAATCAAGGGGACGATGGTGCCATCTTTTCGGACATATCGGTTCTCAAAATGGGGCATTTCTACCCCAGCTCTGATCATCTTTCTCGCTTCCAACGAATCGGCAAGGTCTTCTTGATAGATCAGCGCGTCGAGTTTGGTCCCTTTGAGTTCTTCGGGTGTGTAGCCCCACACTTTGGTAGAAGCTGCGCTCACTCGCACAAAAGTGCCAGTTTCGTCCACCGTACAGATGACATCTAGGGAAGAATCCATGATGTTGCTCAGTTCCTCTTGCGTTTGCTTGAGCGTGAGCTGATTAAGGGTATCTTCGGTCGTGTCCTTGGAGTAGCAGGCCACGCCGATAAAGTTGCTTTCAGAATCGTAAATCGGGCTGAAATACACGTGGGCGTACTCCATGCGAGAGGTTTGAGGATTGAGCGACGCTTCGCGCACGGAAAAGCGTTCCTGCTTGAGCGCCCGTTCGTAATGATGTTTCCAGCGGGTGTACATTTCCTCACCGTATGCTTCCAGGAGCACAGGATCTCCCTCCACCATCCGATGCGCGGACCGAGCGGCATTCCACTCATGGAAGGCCCGATTGGCTGCGATCATGTTGAGGTTGAGGTCCACCGACCAAATCAGATCCGGCGTGCCATCAATCAAGGCATCGCGGTTGTTTTTGATACGGATCACCTCTGCCTCTTTTTGCTTGATCTCAGTGATATTTCTGACGGAAGTGACTTTGTGCCGCGAACCATCGGGCTGAATTAAAAGATCAGCCATGACTGACACGGTGATGGTCTCGCCTGACTTTGTGATGACATCAAATTCTCCGGGAAGCTCCGTCCCGCCCGCTATGAAGTCATCGTGCATCGCTTGCATCATGGCTCTGTATTCCATCGGCACGACCACAACGAAGCTTTCCCCGATCAATTCCTCCCGACGATAGCCGTAGATTTGGCAGTATTCATCGTTCACGTCCTCAAAGATTCCCTCTTGGTTGGTCACGCAAATGCCCGTGGAAACGGCATTGAACACGGAGCTGACGAGTCGCTCTGTGGCGTTGAGGTCAGAGAGCGCTTGCTTGAGCAAAGTCACATCCAGCAAGCCAATGGATATGCCTACGATCTCGTGGTCGTCGAACGTCACTGGCGTGTAGTGAATCCGGAACCAACGTCGCTCCCCATGGGCATCTTTCAGCACCTTTTCGCAGTCATGCGATTGGCCACCGGTCGCGGTCCCGAAGTCGAGGATAAAGCTCTCCAGCTGATCTGGCGGAATGTAATCGACGATGGAGTCGCCGGTCTTGATCTGTTTGTGCCGAAGCCTGGAGAACATCTCTCCCGCCCTTTGGTTGAACTCAATGATTTTATAGGTGATATCTACCAACACAAACGCCTGCAAGTCATTGTTGAGCAGGGCTTTGGTATTCGCTTGATGTTCGCGCAAGAGTCGCTCTTTTCGCTCAAGTTCTTCATTGGCAGCCTTGAGCTCAGCGTAGGCAATCTGAATTTCTTCATTGGTGCTTTGTAGCTCTTCGTTGCTGGTTTCCAGTTCTTCGTTGCTAGACTGAAGCTCTTCATTGGTACTCTGCAACTCCTCGTTGAGCGATTGCAGCTCTTCGTTACTGGTCTCAATTTCCTCAATATAGGTCTGGAGATGTTCTTTGGTGGCAGCGAGTTCGTGCTCTAATTCAGCAGTGTGTGCATCGAGCGACAACTCCCGGGTGGTCTCTGGGGCGTGAGAGACAAATTTGTCGATGTCAAGTTTTTCGAAAATAACGACATACAGCGACTCAATGCCCTCGGCATAAATGAGGGGCTTGGCTTGTATCCGCACAAAGTGCTGTGAACCAAAGAGCTCGAACCGCTTAATTTGGCTTTTGACTCCCGCTCGCTCTTTGATTGAACGGGACAAAATTGATCTTACCTCAAGCTGAAGCTCTTGGTTCACCATTTTGAGGAGATTGAGGTGAACGCTCCCCGGTGATAAACTTATGAACAAGCGCACATCCCCACTCACTTCCTGAATGTCGTGCGACTCATTGACGACGACGTAGGGGTGCTCGTAACTATGAAACAAGGTCTCTTTGACCAGCTCCGAAATACTGAGATCCTGCTTCAGCCTCGGATCTACACGTTGCGGCAGTGGCTGCTTTTGGGCTTTAAAGGCTGAGAATTTGATGGCGTGAAGGTTGCCTCCGCGTTTGCGCTGAAAGAGTTTGTTCTTGGCATCGACCGTTGCAAAGAGGTCGTTGAATTGGCCCACGGTCTCAGATTTTCCGAGAAACAAGAGACCGTCTTGCAAAATGGCGTAGTGAAAAATCGGGAGGATTTGTTGCTGGAGTGCGGCATTAAAGTAGATCAATAAATTTCGGCAAGAGATCAAGTCGAGGCGCAAAAAAGGAGGATTTCGTGTCACATCGTGTTTGGAATAGAGCACCATGCTCCGGATCGATTTGATCAGTTCATATTCCCGGCCCTTAGAGATAAAATATTGTTCACGGATCTCAACTGGCAACGGATCGACAATTGAAGCCGGATATATCCCCCTTCTTGCGATCGAAATGGCTTTTTCGTCAATGTCCGTTGCGAAAATCTGGATGTTGTATTGCTGTGCCCGCTCTTTCAAAATGCGGTGAAACAAAATGGCGATAGAGTAAGCTTCTTCCCCTGTGGAACACCCTGGCACCCACACCCGGATCGGGTCGCGATTGGTCTTGTGATTGATGATGCGCAGCAGATGGTCTTCCAGCGCACCGAAGGCTTCCATGTCCCGAAAAAACGAGGTGACACCTATCAGGATCATGTTAAACATGTCATCGGCCTCCTTGGGGTCGTGCTCAATCACCTGAAGATATTGTTCAAGAGAATCAATTCCGAGGGCATCCATCCGCTTTTCGAGGCGCCGACCGATGGTAGCTGGTTTGTAATTCGAAAAATCTGTACCAGTGCGTCGGCTGAGCAAATGAAAGATTTGGCTCAACGGAGGAAGGGCTTTCAAACTTTCGTCTTCCCGAACGCGAGAGGGATCGGCCAGATATTCCTGAATCTCTTCTCCCATTTTTTCTGGTGCCAACACAGCATCCACCAAACCGGTTTGAATTGCCGCGACAGGCATACCGTCGTATTTCGCAGTCTCGGGCTCTTGCGCAATCACATAGTAGCCCGCAGCTTTTAGCGCTTTGATTCCCGCTGCCCCATCCGATCCTGTTCCTGAGAGGATGACCCCAATCACAATGATCTCTGTTTCTGCTGCTAAAGAGCGAAACAACACATCGACAGAGGGCTTCGGGCCCACTGCAACAGCTGGTTTTTGAAGATGAATTTTTCCCTGAAGAATCGTGATTTCCTTGTCGGGAGGGGTGATATAGACTTTGTTGGCTTGGAGCAAATTGCCGTGCGTCGCTTCGTCCACGGCTAGCTTGGTCTCCCGGCTAAGGAGCTGCACCAACATACTTTTGTGTGTGGGGCTGAGGTGCTGCGCGACGATGATGCAGCTATTGATCAAATCGGGTAGGTGCGACAAGAAATCCTGGAGCGCTTCTAGTCCGCCCGCAGAGGCTCCGACGGCAATGATATGAGGCTTTGGAGCAGGGGAGATGTCAGGGGTGAGAGGGAGGGGCATGAAATAAAATTAACCAACTCGTAGATAGACAATATCTGGAGAATCTGTTGGATTTTTAGATCTTTTTTATCCAAAGGACTTCGCAGCTAGCGTAAGGTGTGGCAGCATTTTATCCTTGATTAAGCCTGAGCTGGTCCTACCTGATACAACTGGTCGTAGCGGCCGCCCCGGGCCAGCAGTTCTTCATGAGACCCGGCCTCTACGATTTGACCGTCTTCAATGAGCAAGATCATGTCAGCCTGCCGAATGGTGGAAAGTCGGTGAGCGATGATGAGAGAAGTTCTTCCCTTCATCAGGGTGTCCAGCGCTTCTTGTACCAGGGCTTCGGACTCCGTGTCTAGGTTCGAGGTGGCTTCATCCAAAATCAGGATTGCAGGGTCTCGCAGGATCGCCCGCGCGATCGCAATGCGCTGGCGTTGCCCGCCCGAGAGCATGGAACCACGCTCCCCAATCACTGTGTGATAACCTTGCGGCAAGGCCTCAATGAAAGTATGCGCATGGGCCATGCTGGCCGCCTGCACGACTTTTTCCATATCTGGCTCCGGGTCGCCGTAGGCAATGTTGGCTAAAACAGTGTCGTGAAATAAAATTCCCTCTTGCGACACAATCGCCATTTTCTGCCGTAGCGCGGCAATGGATCGCGACCGAAGTTCTACCCCGTCGATGAGAATGCGGCCTCCCACCGGGTCGTAAAATCGAGGAATGAGGTCCGCGATGGTCGATTTGCCTCCGCCTGAAGGTCCCACTAGCGCCACCGTCTGGCCTCTGGCCAAAGTGAACGAGATCCCTTTCAGCACTGCTTCCCGGTCATAGCGAAACCACACGTCTTCAAAACGAATGTCTCGCTCGAAGGCGGGGAATGGCACAGGATCTTCAGCATCGGCAATTTCTACAGGCGTAGCCATGAGTTCCTGGACTCGCTGGAAGGCAGCCATGCCTCGCTGCACCTTTGCAAATCCATTGGAAATGAGCTTGATCGGCGCGAGAAGCTGCGAAAACAAGATCAGGAAACCGATGAATTCCGATTTACGGGGTGCGCCTGTGCTTTCTCCTAAAATCAGGCTACCAGCAAACAAAATAATCAGGCAGATCACCAAGATGCTCAACCATTCAGTGACAGGGGAAGCCAGCTCTATTCTCCGGCGAATGCTGATTTGAATGTCAGTATATCGCTCATTGCGGCGATGATATTTGTCGCGCTCAAAAGATTCTCGCTGAAAGGCTTTCACGATCCGCATCCCAGAGATGAATTCATCCAGCACACTGATCAGGTTGCCCAGTTGCCGCTGTCCTTCCCGTGCCTTCCGCTTGAGGGTCTTGGAGATCAGGTTAATGAAAAATCCGGTAATTGGCAAAATGAGCAGCACAAACAGGGTCAGTTTCCACGACAGAAAAAACAAGGTTCCCAGAATCACGATCAGCAGAATCGGCTCGCGGAGAAGAATTTGCACTGTTGAAATCACCGATTCCTGGATCAACTCTACATCGCTGGTGAGCGTGCCGATGATGCTTCCCTTGCGGTTGGCCGAATAAAAGCGAAGGCTGAGCCGCGAGAGGTGATCGAATAGTTCATTGCGAATGCGCATGAGCATCCGCAGCTCTAGCGGAGCCATTGCCCAGCCGGAGAGATATCTTGCGCCATTTTTGAGCAAATTGAGCAGCAGCAGGCCCATGCAGAAGTACCAAAGCATGTTCATGGGTCCATACTTCCTAATCGCCATTTCCAGAAAGTGATACGCCCGCGCCTTGAGGTCCTCGGGACTATAGCTGAGCGAAGATGGCAACACGGGGGCTGCCTGCTCGAGGTCTGTATGGAAGAGAATTTCGAGGAAAGGAATGGCTGAAAGCAGGGTCGCAGTGCTAAATACCGAGTAAACCAGCATGGCTGCGATGGCCAGAAAGGCCAGCTTTATGTCTGGACGGCCGTAGCGGAGTATCTGTAAATAGCTCTTCATGTTGTACCTTTGCCCCTGATCCGAGCAAAGCTATATGTCAGAGACCATTGTTCAAAAAAAACTGAGCCGACTCATTCAGGAAGAAATGGGGCAGATCCTGATCCTGTCTCAGCGCGGTCGGCTCGAAACCATGCTCACACTGAGCCAAGTGAAGGTGACCCGCGACCTGAGCCTGGCCAAAATTTACATGAGCGTGTTTCCAGACAGCCGTATGGACGAGGTCGTGGAAGAATTGAACGGCAAAACGATGGAATTTCGCCACAGCCTCGCAGCCAAAATTCGCAACAAAGTGCGTAAAGTACCCGAATTGCGCTTCTATGCCGATGATTCTTATGCCGAGGCCGACCGAATGAACCGACTCATCGACGGTCTCCATATTCCTCCCGCCACTGACGACGAAGAGACTGCCTGATGCGACTACCCTACATGATTGCCCGGCGCTATTTGTTCGCCAAAAAATCTCGCAACGCGATCAACGTGATCACGTGGGTGTCGATCATCGGCATCAGCGTCGGAACCGCCGCCCTCATTCTTGTGCTTTCTGTGTTCAATGGGCTCACACAGTTCATCGAAAACATGTATTCCTCTTTTGATCCTGATATCAAAATCACGGCTGAGCGAGGACAGACCTTTGCTTATTCAGATAGCTTGCTGGCACTCATCGAAGCAGATCCGGGCGTGGCTGCGGCCTCTAAGGTGTTAGAAGGAAGGGTTTGGTTTGAATATGCAAATAATCAGACCTTTGGCGTGCTCAAAGGCCTCACACCCAACTATTTGTCCATTAACCGAATGGATACTACGATCCTCCTCGGAGACTATACTTTCGCGCCGATCAACGGCATTCCCCAAGCTGTCATGGGTATCGGGTTGGCTAAATATCAGCTCAACACCAATTTGGAGAATGACCTCGTGCCGATCTCGGTTTCCTACATCCCGCAAGGTTCGCGCATGAATTTGCCTTCGCGGGACGTGAACACCGACTTTTTTTTCCCAGCAGGATATTTTCAGGTGCAAAAGGAGTATGACGACCAATACGCACTGGCAGATTTTGAATTTGTGCGGAAACTCTTTGAAGCGGGCAACGAGATCAGCTCATTTGAAGTGAAGCTATTCAATCTTGATCGAGCCAGCCAAGTCAAGCAACGCCTTCAAGAGGCACTCGGTCCAGAATACCGCATCAGAACCTGGTACGAGCAGCACGAAACCCTCTATCGTGTGATGAAAAATGAAAAATATGTCACATTCATGATACTGGTGTTGATGATTGCAATCCTGGCCATTAATATTGTGGGCAGTTTATCGATGATTGTATTAGAAAAAACAAAAGATATCGCCGTCATCAAGTCCATGGGGGGCACCCAAGGCCTCATTCGCCGGATTTTTCTGGGCGAAGGGCTACTGGTAGGACTGGTAGGAGGGGGGGTAGGCTTGGTCATCGCCATGAGCTTTTCGTTCCTGCATCTCCAATTTGGATTGATTGAGTTGCACCAAGGCGTGCTCTTGCCACTCGAACTACGGCTGGTGGACTTTTTGCTCGTAGGTGCCACGGTGTTGGGCTTGTCTTTTTTAGCCTCGATTTATCCCTCTCGCAGTGCAGCTCAGATCTCTATTGTAGAAGGCTTGAGAAATTAGGTCCAAGAAAATCAGGAGATCATTCTTTGTCTCGCTAAAAGAATGAAAGAACATGGCTGCTTCAACATAGCGTCGCTATTCACCATAGTCATAGGCGCAAGGTCGGCACAATTATCAAGGTAGCAGGGCGGGAATTGAATAATACCCTTTATCTTGGGCGAATGGCAGATATCGCTAAGTTTGCTACGTCTGCATGTACCTAAGCCCTCCCATCGTTCAAATTTTCACACATGAATACCTTCCTTCAACGCCTGCTTTTGCTGGGCTGTCTCCTGATGTCTGGTCTTTCTCCACGCCTCTTTGCCGAAGACGGCTATCGCTTATGGTTGCGCTACGACTTAATAGAAGATGAAAAGCTGCGCCAGTCGTATGCGAAGTTGTTAACTCAGGTGCTGGTGGAAGGAGAAGGAGAAGTGCTGGGAAGTGCGCGCGAAGAGCTGTTGCAAGGTTTGTCGGGCTTGCTCGGGCGAAAAATTCCCTCTGTGACTTCTGCTGGAAAAGCTTCAGGAATTGTCGCTGGAATCTGGGGACAATCGGCGCTCATCAGCGCTTTGATCCAAGAGAAAGAAATCGTCGAAATGGGGCCAGAAGGTTATCGCTTGCTTGCACGCAGGTACAATGAATCTTCGCAGATCGTGCTAGTCGCAAAGGATGAGCGCGGCTTGCTCTACGGCGCTTTTGCCCTGCTTCGACACCTCCAGCAGGGCCTTCCTCTCACGGGACTGGATCTCACTGAGTCGCCCAGGGTGCAGTTGCGAGTGCTCAATCACTGGGACAACCTCGACCGCACAGTAGAGCGCGGCTACGCAGGCTTTTCGATCTGGAACTTCCACGAATTACCCGACTATCTCGATCCGCGCTACCGAGACTATGCCCGCGCCAATGCTTCCATCGGCATCAATGGGACCGTGGTGACCAACGTCAATGCGAATGCGCTGATTTTTCGAGCGGATTATCTGGAGAAATTCAAAGCCCTCGCCGGCGTATTTCGCCCCTACGGCATCCAACTATACCTCACAGCGCGATTCAGCTCCCCGATTGAGCAAGGCGGCTTGTCCACGGCTGATCCGCTTGATCCTGCTGTGCAGAAATGGTGGCGCGATAAAGCGACCGAGATCTATGCGGCCATACCAGACTTTGGGGGCTTTTTGGTAAAAGCCAATTCAGAAGGTCAACCTGGACCACAAAATTATGGTCGCAACCATGCCGATGGTGCCAATATGCTGGCCGATGCCCTTGCGCCACACGGTGGCGTGGTGATTTGGCGCGCCTTTGTGTACAGCGAAGAGGAGCCCGAAGACCGAGCCAAGCAAGCCTACAACGAGTTTGTGCCACTGGATGGTAGCTTCCGTGACAATGTGTTGGTGCAGGTCAAAAACGGTCCTATCGACTTTCAGCCGCGCGAACCCATCCACCCGCTTTTTGGAGCCATGCCCCAGACGCCTGTCATGATGGAGTTTCAGATCACCAAAGAATACTTGGGGCAAGGCACGCACCTCGTGGGCCTGTCGAATATGTGGGAAGAGGTGCTGAAGACCGATACGCAGGTCAATGGCCCTGGATCGACGGTAGCACGTGTCATCGACGGTAGTTTGCACAACTATCGGCTCACGGGCATGTCGGGCGTAGCGAATATCGGCACAGCCCGTAACTGGACAGGAAATTTGTTTGGGCAAGCCGATTGGTACGCTTTCGGACGGCTGGCGTGGAATCCTGACCTTTCGTCAAAGACGATTCATCAGGAATGGATTGCGCAGACGTTCGATCTCACTGCCCCACAGCAGTTGCAAGTGCTTGACTTACTGATGGGCTCACACGAGACCTGCGTGCGCTATATGACCCCACTGGGCCTGCATCACATCATGGGGGCGGGCCACCACTATGGTCCTGGTCCCTGGGTGAGCAATATGCCACGCGCCGATTGGACCTCAGTGTATTATCACAAAGCGGATTCGCAAGGCATCGGATTTAATCGTACCCCAACGGGCAGTAACGCATTGGAGCAATATGCACCTGGATTCGCAGCGCAGTATGCTGACGCAGCGACTTGCCCGCCGGAATTTTTGTTATGGTTTCACCACTTGCCCTGGGACCACGCCATGCCGAGTGGACGCAATCTCTGGCAAGAGATCTGCTTTCAATACCAGCTTGGGGTGGAGGGCGTGCTGTCCATGCAGCAAACTTGGGCTGGTCTCAAGCCCTTCGTAGATGGAGAGCGCCACAATTCAGTCACTATGCACTTGGCAATTCAAGCCCATGAAGCGGCTTGGTGGCGTGATGCTTGCCTTCGCTATTTCGAGCACATCTCGGGTCATGCCATCCCGGTGGAAATACCCCAGCCAGCACATGATTTGGAGCATTATCGCGCCTTATCTTATCCCTACTCACCGGGGATTCGCCCCGATTGGTAAAAAAATGGCGGGGTGGAGTGCTTCCGCCTTTGCTCAGCACCGCGAACCATTGGGCTAGCATTTGCAGTCAAGAGTTGTTAAAAGTCGTCTTCGATCGCAATGATGAGGCCTGCCACCCGAAAGCTTCGCGGGCGGAGATTTTTAAAGACCCAGCGGAGCTTCCATCGAAGAATTTCCCGGTCATTGAAGGTGATTCTGAGCATGATGGGGTATCGTGAGCGGAAACGAAGGGGAGGTTTTCCAGAAATATTGGAAAGCCGTAGGAGGCAAAGGTAGCAAGATCAAGCCTCCAATCAAGCGATTCCTCCTGATACCAGATTCAGCGACTGGGTTGTCTCACTTGCTGAGGCAATTTTTCCATCAGGGAGAGGTACAAATCCATCGCTCGGTGCTTCGCATCATCGAAGCGGTAGTCGATGCAGTGATTCAAGTAATGTGCTGCATAGGGAGCTTCCATGCCGTAGTGGGCCGCCCATTTTTTTGCCGTCTGTTCGCGGTTTTCCACACCTTGAGCGAGGGCTTTTTCGATGCGGAACACATCCTGGAGATCCATGCTTCCGGGCAAATATGCCCATACGGCAAACACAAAGGGAAGCCCCGTAAGGGTTTTCCATGCTTCGGCCAAGTCGTATCGAAAGGGAAACTGGTCCTTGATCCGAATGGCCTGGTCTCCAATCACGATTCCTCCCGTGCGGTCCTGAATTTGCTCAAAGTGCTTCTTGGCGGGTTCCAGCCAGCGAACTTCTTTTTTCCAGAGGTGGCGAAACAAGATTTGCGCAAGGGCATTCGAAGATCGCGAGTGGCGATCCATCCAGATTTGATCTAATTCCTCAATGGGGCGCTGGGAATAGACAAATACTGACTCTACCGGGCCATTCGCACCGATACACCAGCTGGGAATCAGGTGAAGCTTCGGGCCTGTGGGAATCACACCAACGGGCACCAACGCCAGCTGGGCTTGGCCGTCAAAGAGTGCCCGGGCACAATCACTCGGTGGGAGCAAATGCAGCCTGACTGCTTCATTTTCGCGAAATTCTTCCTCTAAGCCATCTACAAACGGGCGAGTGTTGATGTAGGAGACAAGGGCAATATCTGGCATGATTGGGGTATTCGAATGGGGGAGAGGGAGCTGAAATAAGGTGCAGAGGGGCCGGGTGTTGGGAAAAAGGCCGTTGCAAAGTGTTGGACCAAAGGGCTACAAATGGCGCAGATCATTGATTCGCTCTGGATGGGCTTTGCCTTCCCGGTCGATCGTTACAATGGAGAGTCCAGTGTTGTGATGCTCGTAGAGGTGCATTTTGCTGAGGTCTTGGTCTATAAGACCGCTGAGAATGACCCGCAATTGCCGCCCATGCGAACACAGCAGTAAGTTGTGATTCAAATAATCTCTACGGAGCTGACGAAAAAGGCCTTCCGCACGGTTCCAGGCTTCCATGGGAGATTCACCCGCCTCCACGGCCACGTCCAGCATCCCATTGTTCCAAGATTCGATGGTCTTGTTGAACAGCTTTCGCTGAGTGGGATCTGGCTTTTTTCCCTCGTGCGTCCCCCAATTGAGCTCATTCAGACCATGTTCTGCAGTGATGTTGTGACCTTCAGCGGCCCAGGGAGCCAAGGTCTGGTGTGTCCGCTTGAGCAAGCTGGCATATATGCCCTCAAAATGAACGCCGCGATAATGCTCAAAAAAGGCCCGGGCTTGCTCGTGTCCCACCTCATTCAGTTCAGAATCCACGCCACTTCCCTGCACAATGCCTTGCTTGTTGAAGTCTGTCTGTCCATGGCGAATAAAAAATAAGGTGATCATGAGGTCAAATTGGAAAATTGAACGTGGAGGAAATGAGGTCTGAGTAAGTATCTCAGCCGGGTCAATCGCATCTGAAGTAGAAAAGCGATTCGAAGGGAATCAGACCACAGCCGATTCGGTAAAATCCTGAAGGACCCGATACAAGGTGTCCCGTTCGATGGGCTCAAATCCCGCTGCTTTTACCAGATCCACCAAGTCTTGGGTGCTCATGGCTGGATGCTGGTCTTCGGCCCCGGCCATCGCATAGATTTTCGTCGTGTCATCAATGGTACCATCCACATCGTTTACACCAAAAGAGAGCGCGAGCTGAGTGGTTTTGCGCCCGATCATCGGCCAATAAGCCTTGATATGGTCAAAATTATCCAAGTAAATTCGGGCTATCGCATAGACCTTCAGGTCTTCGATCACGGTGACTTCAGGCAGGTGCGACATTTCATTGTTCTGGTTGCGGAACTTCAGCGGAATAAATGTTTGAAATCCACCCGTCTTGTCCTGTAATTCTCGCAAGCGACGCATGTGATCGATCCGATGGGCATAGTTCTCTACGTGGCCATAGAGCATCGTAGCATTGGAGCGGAGACCGAGCTCATGAGCTGTTTCGTGAAGCTCCAGCCATTCGTCAGAAGTACACTTTCCGCCAGCAATGTCCTCCCTGATTGCTTCGTCGAAAATCTCTGCCCCGCCTCCAGGAATACTGTCTAGCCCTGCCGCAATGAGGCGCTCAAGCCCTTCTCGGTAGCTGACTTTCGCCTTTTTGAATATATAATGATATTCCACCGGCGTGAGACCCTTGATGTGCAGTGCTGGCCGATGGGCTTTGATCTCTCGAAAAAGATTTTCATAAAACGCCAGATCGTATTGTGGCAACACACCACCCACAATGTGGACTTCTGTGACGGGCTTGTCGTCGAAAGCTTTCACCTGATTCAGCATTTCTTCCTGCGTGAGTTCCCAACCATCTTCGCGCTTCTTGATGCGACGGGAATACGAGCAGAAACTACAACTGTAGATACAGACGTTGGTGGGTTCGACGTGGAAGTTGCGGTTGAAATAGGTCTTTTTGCCGTGCCGCATGGTCCTGATATGCTGGGCCAGCAACCCCAAGAAAGGAAGATCTGCTTGCTCAAACAGATAAAGGCCATCTTGGTCTGAAATGCGCTCTCCCGCCAGCACCTTTCGGGCGATTTCTGCTGCGGTGATCGGGAGGGTGTGTTGCTCGACAAGACTGTTCAAAAAACTCATACGCATAACTTATGGCACAACTTTCGATAAGTTCTGAAACTTTTGCAACTATTACGACAGCGGCAGGGCAAAGTTCTGGAATTTGTCTCTTCCCGCAAACCAGGAAACGGCTTTTTACAGCGAGAATGATGTTTTCCAGATGTGAACCGTGCTTACCAGAGAAAATCCCACGAACGCTGTCTTTTTCCCTGGCGAATGGCAATGCCTCTCACATGCGCCTTTGTCAAATACCAGCGGGAACTCATCCATTGAAATCGAAAGCTACCGCGAAATCCCGGCGGACCTGCCAAGACAACCCGTGCTTTGTCGTATTTCCACCGAAACTTTTTTACCTGAAGGGCTATCCCAAAGCTATCTTCAGCTCTCTGACATACCCGGATGCTGTCATCGAAGACAACAAGCGGTAAACGGGAAGGCAAGTAAGGTCCTGTGATGAGACAATCTACTTCAGGAAGGCGTTGCGCATTGGTGGGTAAATACGGCCTCAAGATGGGCGACTCGATGGCTAATTCCAGGATTTCAGCAATCTCTTGATTGCCTTGAGCAGGCACGGCAATAGGAAAGGCGGCAACCAGAAGATAAAATAGGAGTGGGATCAACCCACCAGAAAGCAAAAAGGGACTCATTATCAACAACTTTGCCGAGAAGAGGCTCCATGACATTCATAGGTTGCATCTTTACTTTTGATAGCTGGCGGGGTCGAGTGACGTGGCTGTCCAGTCACGGAAAAAGCCCTTCACGGTCTGGGTATCGTATGATTTTTCGAGTTCTAAATATCCAGAATTTTGGGTGTGTAATCGGCGGCCGTTGGCATCGAGCACTACAAATACAGGAAAGCCAAATCGCTGGGGATATTCCCATTGCGTCAGCAAAGCCTCATTTCGATTTTCAGGGCTAAAGTTGACGTGCAGCACCACGTAATTTTCCTCAAGAAAGCTGCTCAGGCTGGAGTCTGCCTCCACAAAATCGTGAAATCGATAGCACCACACACACCAATTCCCTCCCAGTTGTACCATTACATGCTTGCCTTCGGCTTTTGCTTGCGCTACGGATTGTGCCACATCAGCGACAGCATCTCTGGAAGGATCATACAGCGTAGTTCGATCTGACGGTTGAGCAAACAATCGCAGCGGAAACAGCATGCAAGCAATTGCAACACAGGTAAAAGTAAAAGGGCTCATGAGCAAAGAAGGTTTTTTGAAAAATTGACTTAAATGGGATGGAGACAGAGACAAACTATTTTTTAAAGTAACGACTCTACGGCTGATTTTCCTTCAGATTTTCCTTCGAAGAAGTACTGGCGCACACTGTAATGTCGTGCTGTGAACTGTCGTGGTGAGTTGAGGTTGCTGCGCTATTTTTGAGGATAGATCAACTATTCGAGATCTGAACTATTCAGAATCGTTCGGATCGAGTACATTTATCCTACGTGGAAACTTTTTTACATGGAGAATCAGCCATATCCAGTGCCACGTGGCGAACAACGCCATGACCAGACTACCTCTTTCCGCACATTCCTTCGCACGCAAGCGATATTGGGATATCTAGGTATGGCCTTTCTACTGGGTGCCGCTTTGTTGGCGGTATTTCTAAGTGAACAAACCACGGAAGAAGGCTTTCACACTGCGCGAAATTGGGAATCGCTTCTGGCGCGAACTGCCTTAGAAGACAAGTTGACGATTTTGCGATTCAGCGCTCCTTATTGCTATCCTTGTCACACGACATCCCTCCCACCGGCTCAGATTTCGGAAGACTTGCGGGAATCCTTCTTGATGTACCAATTGAATGCCCTTGATCTCGTCGGCGAAGGCTATCAGTTGTCCCGGCATTACGAAATCGAAGTGCTTCCAACGCTGCTGGTAATCGATGGAGCAGGGGAGGAACTTTCGCGCTGGGAAGACATGGCGGCTCATGTACTTCCTTTGGCCGCACTCGATCAGTTGAGTCACCTGCGAGAACTGCCGGGAAAGGAGGCGCTTCCCGCGAATGTCTCTGTAGCACAGATCCCCGAGCCACGTTATGGGTTGAAATGGCAAGATGGACTTAGGTACTGGGAAGCTGTGGAAATTGCCGAAAATTTAGAAGGGAGTTTATTGGAAGCCATTTGGATTCAGCCCGATGCTTCAGGAAGATGGGAAGTGCTGAGTGGCGTGTATGCTACGAAAGAAGAAGCGCGTATCGCCCAGTCTTTTCTGGAAGAATGGGGCGGAGAAAAAGCTGAGGTGAAACCATTGATTGATCGTGGCTGGACCCTCCCTTCTAATAGCAGAAATTAGTTTCACCCCCGGCAAAGCTCCGCTATACTGGAGTTGGGAGTTGGGAGTTGGGAGTTGGGAGTTGGGAGTTGGAGAGTTGGGAGTTGGGAGAGTTGGGAGAGTTGGGAGTTGA
>DAITMB010000088.1:0-21124 GCA_036835375.1 Bacteroidota bacterium | reverse complement strand
GTCGATACCTTCCTCACGACACCAACGGGCCTCTCCGGGGGGGTGGATGTGTTAACGAATGTGGCATGCTTTGGGGATAGCAGTGGCTCCATCACCCTCACGGCATTTGGAGGCGCGGCTCCGTATCGATATGCCTTGAACGGCGACACGATCATCAGCAACATCAGCAATTTATTTGGGAATCTCCCCACCATGACTGATACGCTGATGCTCATTGACGACAATGGCTGCCTCGTGCCGATTCCTTTTACCATCTCAGAACCGCCATTGCTTCAGTTGGCACTGGCATCTCAAAAGGACTTGGCATGCTTTCAAATTCCTGATGGTGAGATATCACTGACAGCCATCGGCGGCACCACCCCATACAGCTACACGCTGGGAACTGTCTTTCAGCCGGGCGCATTGTTTGAAGACCTTGCTGCGGATAGCTATTTAGCAATCGTACAAGATGCCCTTGGGTGTCTCGATAGCCTTTCTGTTGCGCTTCAGGAGCCTCCGCAATTGATATTGGACACAGTCCTGCTTCGGCATGTCCGCTGTTTCGGCGAAGAAAATGGGAGTATAGAAGTGATGGCTTCGGGAGGATCGGGATCCTATGAATTTCGTCAAGACACTGCTACCTGGGGAACGGGACTGCTCTTTGCGGGCCTCTCAGGAGGAAGCTATTGGATTCAGGTTCGGGACGATAGCCTTTGTCTCGACTCGCTGGTGTTCCAAATCATCGAGCCTGATCGCTTGGTGAACAGCGTAGATCAAACAAGAAACATTGCGTGCGCGGGCGGCAATACAGGAGAAATTCTTCTGCTCGCCACAGGTGGTCGCGACCCACTCCAGTATCAGATCAATGGCGGAGATTTTCAGCCAGATCCTCTTTTTCTGGGATTGACCGCCGGATCCTACCTTGCATTGGTCCAAGACGATAGCCTGTGTACTGACACGGTGTCGGTGGAGCTCACGGAGCCGGATCCATTGAATATCAACCTGGTCAGCATGACGGATGTGCGATGCTTTGGAGAAGGAAATGGAGAAATTGTGGTAACTGCCACTGGCGGTGTGGAGCCTTATTCTTTCTCGCTCAACACAGGGGGTTTCCTCTCAGACACATCGTTTTCATCTTTAGAACCCGGAGCGTACCAAGTCATCGTGCGGGACGACAGTGCCTGCGAAAGTGCCCTTTCTGATCTACAGATCAATGAACCTGCCTTGCTCACAGCCTTCGCGCAGATGGAGGAAGTGCGATGTTTTGAGGAAAATACGGGAACGGCATGGGTAACCATCTCTGGTGGAAATGTGCCTTACGCCACAGAATGGTGGACGGATCCCATCCAGTTCGGCGACACAGCCAGATCGCTGGTTGCGGGAAACTACGGCTACCGTGTGGAGGACAGCCTCGGATGTGAAGTGATGGGAGAAGTCGTGGTCACACAGCCTGATCGCCTCATGTTGGCCCTGGATTCTCTCAGGGAAGCCTTTTGTGACTTTGAAAATGGTGCAGCCTGGCTTTCTGCTTCCGGCGGGACGCCCGGTGCTGGCTATGTGTTCGACTGGTCTGGGCTCCCTTTGCTCCTTTCCGGAGCTGCGGTCGATGTCCCAGGGCAAGCATATGAAGTATTCTTGCGCGACAGTCGTGGGTGCCTGGATTCAATTTTATTTGAGATCCCCAACACACCTCCAGCCGATACGCGCTTCACCACGATCCCAGACCCTGCATTGCCCATCTTGGAATCTACGGGGGACATCCAATTTTCAAACCTCACGACCGGCGCGGTGGCCTACCTTTGGGAGTTTGGCGATGGATCGATGTCTGACGTATCGAATCCCAGTCATGCCTATGACCAGCCCGGAGACTACCGGGTTACGCTCACCGGATGGAACGAATTCTTTGTTTGCCCCACGACGTTTTCGCTCACCCTGACCATCATCGCCGACGGCCAATTGTACTTTCCGAACGCCTTCACCCCGAATGCTGACGGCAATAACGATGTCTTTTATATCAAAGGAGAAGGCATCTCAGACTTCGAAGCCATGATCTATGATCGCTGGGGCAGACACATCATCACGCTCAGCGATCTTTCACAAGGCTGGGATGGCAGAATTCCGGGTGCAGGGATAGCGCAGGAAGGCGTGTATGTGTTCGTGGTGCGTGCGAGAACAAATGCAGGTGCCAACATTGAACACAGCGGCACGGTGACTTTGATCAAATAGGGAATCATGGAACTGACCTTTGAACAACAGGCGGGAGATTTATTAGCCTTCAACTACTACAATGCCTGGTCCAAGCCCGAGAATCGCACCAAGCGAAACCGCTCTCGCCTGCGTGTGATCATCATCGCAGCCTTGGCCGTCTTGGGTGTCCGATTGTTTTCCGATGAATGGGACTGGACACTCACTGGGCTGCTGGGCGGCACCGCGCTGGTATATGTGCTCGTGCTCGACCAATTCGTGAAAATGCGGGTCCATCGACATGTGGAGGTGCTGATCAAAAAGTCAAGTCCGGGATTGGTCACTGGTCCCAGAACCTGGCAAGTGTCGCAGCAGGGGATACAAGTGAATTTGGCGCAGGGAAACCAAACCTTCACCTGGAAACAAGTGAGCCGCATCGTGCGAACCAAATATCACTGGATGCTCTATCTCGACGGCAAACAAGCATTGGTGCTGCCCAAACGCGCGCTGGACAGCCCTGAAAAACACGCTCAGTGGCAGGAAATGATTCGACCGCTGGCATTGAGGAAGCACGCTTAATCGGCTGAAAAAAGCGCTGATTTGATGAATTAAAGGAAAAGATTCTGATAGAAAGAACCGACTGTCACAGTTTGGGTAGTTGCAGCTTTTTGGCCCATCCTTTTTTCGCGACAGTAAACTCCCGATATCGCTCCAGATCGCGCATGCGCTGCCGCTGCTGCTGGGTCTCCAGTTGGTTGGGATTGCTCGCATTGACACCGTAAATGCCTACACCGTCACCAGAACTTAGCTCTGGACGACCAAGCGTTCCCGTCTCCCAACCGATTCGGATGGGTTGATCTGGCGAAATGCCCGTCATGCGGTGGGGCAACACATATTCATAGGTCCAGACTGAACTCAACCGATGGGTTATTAACTCAAGACCTACAGGCCCCGGAAGGCTGCCCATTCGCGGCTGACCTTCTGATATCCAAACATAAGATTGGCCGATCATGGGGGCTTGATCTAAACGAAAAAGTACTGCCTGAAGACGCTCAGGGTCTCTCGGACGATCTTCTAAGGCGAGTCCGGGTGGGTAGATTATGCCATTATTCTTCTTTTTTTTACCATTTGATGATAAATAAATACTGAGCCCCGAGATAGCAATTTGCTCGGCCAGCAAGGGTGACATGGCTTGGATCCCAAGGTGAAATGCCGTGTCGGTACAATACCCATAGATCGTCAACTCTCCTCCCATCTCTATGGGGTAGTTTTCTAGCAAGGGATCTTCGAACATGGTCTGAGACCTCACCCACATGCATGGCGTGAAGGAGAAAAGAAGACAGAGAAACAAAGCGGCTTTCATACGGAGAAGATCATTTAACCAATGATGGTAGCAGCTGTCGGCAAGACTAGCCGCGTGGGATCGTGGCTAAGACGTGCACGGCAGACGAAAAGTTGATCGACGTGGCAGGGGAAGGAGGTTTTTCCTACATTGCTTGTTGATTCATCCCATGCAAAACAAAATCCGCGTATTACCCGACGTACTCGCCAACCAGATTGCGGCTGGTGAGGTAGTGCAGCGCCCTGCCTCAGTCGTAAAAGAACTGCTGGAAAATGCGATTGACGCTGGTGCCACACGAGTAGATGTTGTGATCAAAGACGCTGGCAAAACCCTGATTCAGGTGACTGACAATGGCTCCGGCATGTCGGTGCAAGATGCTCGAATGGCTTTTGAGCGGCACGCGACGTCTAAAATTCGGGAGCAAGCAGACCTCTTCCGCATTTTAACGCTCGGATTTCGTGGGGAAGCACTGGCTTCTATAGCTGCAGTGGCCCAAGTGAAGCTCAGGACACGCCTGACAGATGAAGAGCTCGGTGTAGAAATCGACATCGAGGCTAATGACATCAAAAAACAAGAGGCTTGCGTGTGTCCGTCTGGCAGCACCTTTTTGGTGAAAAATTTGTTCTATAATGTGCCTGCCCGCCGGAACTTCCTGAAAGGAAATCCTGTGGAGACGCGCCACATTGTGCAAGAGTTCATCCGAATCGCGATTCCTCACCCCGAAACGCAGCTCAGTTTGCTACACAACACTACCGAAGTGTATGACCTACCTGCCGGAGCGCTTGAAAAAAGGCTGGTCACACTTTTTGGCAAAGACCTCGAAGGACATTTGCGAGCGGTGGAAGAACATGCGGGATACGCGAGCATTCATGGATTTCTTGCAGGGCCAGAGGTACATCGCAGGCAGAAAGGTGAGCAATTTTTCTTTGTTAATGGCCGCTTCATTCGTCACAACTATCTCCACCATGCCGTGACGACAGGCTACGAGGGATTTTTGCCAAAGGATTCCTTTCCTTTCTACTGCTTATTCATCGACATTGACCCAGTGCACGTGGACATCAACATTCACCCGACCAAGACCGAGGTGAAATTTGACGACGAGCGGACCCTCTACGTCTTGCTGCAAAGCATCGTGAAGCGGGCGCTCGGCGAAGCAGAATTTGCGCCGAATCTCGACTGGGACAACGACGATCTGAAGCAAGCCATCTACGGAAGCCATCCGCCTTCTGCCTCGGCACCCCTCCAGCGCTCCGCGACCAAACGGGACCTCGACTCTGCCAACCGATCCTGGACCGATGAACACTCACGGACGCCGCGTCGAGAAGACTGGGAATCTCTCTATCAACCTCCTTCCCAGCTGATCCCGGAGCCTAAGCCCCAACCTTCGTTGTTTCCTACTTCTGGAACGAGCGCTACGTTGACTCACACAGATGGCCTGCTCGTGCAATGGCAACTTCGCTATCTGCTCACAGACCGAGGCAACAAGCTCTACTTGATTGATCAAGTGCTGGCTCATCAGCGAGTCCTCTATGAATCGTTTCTCAAAGCACAAAAGGGAAAAAAACTTGATTCGCAGCAATTGCTTTTCCCACAGACGGTAGAATTTTCGGCGGAAGACTTTCTGGCCATGAAGGAAGTGGAGCATGTGGTCAATCAAATGGGATTTGAAGTCAAAGATTTTGGCAAACATACTTGGATTGTCTATGGCACGCCCAGCGGCATCGCAACGGGAAAAGTGCGGGAGGTCTTTGAGCAGATGCTGGCTGATATTCAACTCACAGGCACAACGCGCGCACCCGAGCGCCTTTTTGAGACAGTAGCCAAGTCTGTTGCCCTTCGTTCCGCTGTAACATCGCCGCACAAATTGAGTATCTTGGAAATGAAAAACATGGTGGAAGACCTTTTTAGATGCGAGGCTCCCGCTTTTTCCCCAGGTGGTCGCCCTACCTGGAAAGTGTTTTCGACAGAAGAACTTCAAGCTTTTTTTCAAGGAATATGATACAGCTCACCCCGATCGTCAAGCACCTTGTCTTGCTTAACGTGGCCATTTTTGTGATCATGTTTTTCATGCCAGCGCAATACAAATTTGTGTATGACGATTATTTCGTCCTCCACAAGCCTGCGCCATCTTTGGTAAGAAACAGCGTGCAAGTCGATGGCGTCCATTATTATCTGCCGACTGGCATTGCACTGCAAGATGGGACCGTATTGAAGCGTGGGAATGCCCAAGCCATTGTGGATGCCTCGCCGACGCTGCAAGCACAAATTCGACAAGAATTCGCTGCGCTAAAAGCTGACCGCTTCAAGCCGCTTCAGATCATTACTCACTTTTTCTCCCACTCCATCACCAGCATTTTTCACATCTTCATGAATATGTTCGTGTTGGCGAGTTTCGGACCTATTTTGGAAGTGGTGATGGGAGCCAAACGCTTCCTGAGATTCTATCTGTTTTGCGGAGTAATCGGTGGACTTTTGATCGCTCTCCTGGATCCAAGTCTGAGTCCAGTTGTTGGGGCTTCAGGAGCGATTTTTGGGGTGATGGTAGCATTTGCGATGTATTTTCCAAAAGAAAAGCTCAATATCATGTTCATCCCGATTGGGATTGAGGCGCGAAAACTAGTCGCTGGGTTTGGAGTCATTTCGCTTGTGTTCGTGGTTCTTCAATATCTGAATATTGATGCTGGTGGGCCCATCTCTCACTTCGGACACTTGGCAGGAATGATCGCAGCAATTCTTTACTTTTACATTGAAAAATTTATCCCCTCAAGCCGAAAAGTTCGTTAATGATCGAAAATAACCGGGAGAAAATCGTCTCGAAAAAAGAGTTCGATGAGATGTTTATGAGGTTGCAGCTCTTCGCTTTGGTTTCTCGTCCATTACGCGCGAGTTCCCACAACTTTTCACCTTGGATGTTTCTCCCTAAAACAAATGCTCCATTCAACTAGTCTCGTCTTCATTCCTATCACGTTTTCTCACATCACACTTCGTATTATCTACTCAGCCCGCTAAGAGAATTTTTTACAGAATATGGAGTTTCGTCAACAGATCGCGCGCTTCCTTTCCCGATACCAGACAGTGGGCTGGATCTTGCTGTTGATGGGTGGAGCTTTGATAGCCCAACTTGTGCTGATGCTGCTGCTTCCCAATGCGGCTTATTCCACGTTGATGAGCTTTCTCGTGCTACCAGCGCGCCTAGATACCCTGCTCGTGCAGCCTTGGTCGATTCTGACCTGGCCGTTGTTTTCGCTGAAATTAGATTTTTTCAACCTCCTTTTCTCAGGCTTCATCTTGTGGAGCTTTGGCCAAATTCATCAACAGCTCCTCGGAGATGTGCGCACACGCCGATTGGTGATGCTCATGGTTCCCATTATCGGCTTGCTTACCGTGTCGATCAGCCATTTTTTGCCTTCGAGTCCTTTTGAGGCTGGTACCCAAGCAAAGACAGAGGTTGCTGTGATCAGTCCTAATGATACTGACGCAAGTCCAGAAGGAGCCACCGATGAAGTTGTGGCAGATTCAGCATCGGCAAACGAAATGAAGGGTCCTGGCGCGGCTGCCGATCGCAAGCGCACAGAACGTAGTGAGTTGTTGCAATCTTCTGCCAAAAGCTCGCTCAACCTGTGGTTTCCCTCCGGAATGATTCCGCTGATCATGGTGTTGGTGCTGTCCTGCGCTACGCTGGTCCCCACCTTCCCGATCCAATTATTTTTGCTCGGCAGGGTCAATATTGTCTGGATCGCTGCGGCCCTCCTGGTCTTGGAGCTGTTGTATTCCCTCTTCATCACCCCGCTTGCCATTGCCATTTTGTTGGGATCTGCTTTGGGATTCTTTCATATCTTGCTTCTGCGAAATGGCACGGACATCACCGAGGCCATTTGGTCTTATTATTCTGATGCCGGACAGCCACGCATGAAAGTTAAATATGGCGAATCGCCCAAGCCCCGGGCAAACGGGCAGTCTGCCGCTCGAAATTCCAGTCGTTCAAGCGACCGCGTGAGCGATATTTCTCAAGAAATCATTGATGGTATTTTGGATAAAATCTCTGCGAAGGGCTATGAAAGTCTGAGCCGAGAGGAGAAAGAACTACTCTTCAAGGCATCCAGCAGAGAAGATGAATAAACCGAAAACATGGCGAAAGAGGTTACTCGGATTCCCAGTCCTCCTGCTATTCAGCGCGACGGCCATGGGATTTCTGTCGCCTTGGGTACCGATTGCTTGGCTTCCAGAGCTCCAATTGCTCTCCACCTTCCTGCCTTTCCTAGTGCTAGTTTGGTTGATTTTTTTGTGGAGAACTTGGCGCGTGAGAGCTTGGAAACTAGGACTCATTTCTGCCCTGGGCCTTTTCCTTTGCGGCTGGGTGGGAGCGAAAGACCTTCGAATCGGCGAACGGACAGAAAGCGACAACATGGCGATTCGTTTGCTTTCCTACAATGTGGGCACCTTTGACTTCGATCAGGAGAACATGATGCAGGTGGCTGAAATTCTCCGGAAACATCAGCCGGATGTCATTGCTATGCAGGAGTTCCGTAATCTCAATACCCGCGAAGGACAGAAGGCCTTGGATTTTTTGGCGGCAGAACTTGACTATCCCTATCAAAATTTTCTCCACCTCCCGCACCATGTGCATGGGGCCGCTTTCCTCTCCAAATATCCCATTCTGGCCATTGACACGCTTTTCTTACCCAAGGATGAAATCAACTCTGGCATTCTCATCACGCTCGACACAGACTTGGGTCCAGTAGGCATTGCCAACGTTCATTTCAGTTCCTTTCACATTCAGGCGATCTATGAAAAAGCGGGCGACATTCAAGGAAAAGTAGGCGGAATCCTCTCTCGGGCACGACTTGCACTGGTCTTGCAGCAGCAAAAACTTGCCGCTGTGTTGGCGAAGCTCTCTGCTTATCCACACCCTGTCATCATCGCCGGGGATCTTAACGCCACACCCCACACGCGGATGGTGAGGCAGCTCTCAGAGAAGTATCAGGATAGCTTTTCTGTCGCAGGCAAAGGCCGAGGATGGTCCTTCCCTGTACTTGGTGCATTAGGAATTCGTATTGATTATCAATTTGCCTCTCCTAACTTGCGGCCTGTATCTCATCAGGTCATCCGGGAAAAGGTATCCGATCATTTTCCCCTGATCGTGAAATACGAAATCAAGAACTAGCGCTGCTCCGAATGAAGGATTCTCTGGTTGTTTTCAACTCTCTGACTCGCCAAAAAGAGGCGTTCTCTCCCCTGCAACCTCCGTTCGTAGGCCTCTATGCGTGCGGTCCTACCGTCTATGGCAATGCGCACCTTGGCCATGCCAGGCAAGCCATCACCTTCGACACCGTCTTTCGATACCTCACCGCCCTCGATTACCGGGTGCGGTATGTGCGCAACATCACTGATGTAGGTCACTTGGTCAATGATGCCGACGAAGGAGACTCTAAAATTGAAAAGCAGGCGCGACTCGAACAGCTAGAGCCGATGGAAGTCGCCCAGATGTATTATAACAACTACATTGACGACCTCCAGGTGATGAATGTCTTGAGGCCCAGTATTGAGCCCAGGGCCACGGGGCACATTTTGGAGCAGATAGAGGCGGTTCAGCAGATTCTCGACAACGGATTTGCCTATGTGTCTAATGGATCGGTGTACTTCGATGTGAGGGCCTACCAGAAACGCTTTTCCTATGGAAAACTCAGCGGACGAAACCTCGATGACATGCTTGCCGAGTCTCGTGAAAATCTGGAGGGACAGGGCGAAAAGCGATTTGCGGCTGACTTTGCCCTTTGGAAACAAGCCTCACCCTCGCACATCATGCGCTGGAACTCTCCCTGGGGCGAGGGGTTTCCGGGATGGCACATCGAGTGTACAGTCATGAGTACCAAGTACCTCGGAAAGAAATTTGACATCCACGGCGGAGGAATGGATCTGCTGTTTCCGCACCACGAGGCAGAAATCGCCCAGACCAACGCCTGCCATTGCCATCTACCGAGCGCAGAGTTGGACCAAGCACGATACTGGATTCACAACAACATGATCACCTACGAAGGCCAGAAAATGGGCAAGTCGCTTGGCAATGCGATCAGCCTGCGAGACTTCTATTCTGGTGATCATCCACTTTTGGAGCAGGCCTATTCTCCGATGGTGATGCGGTTTTTTATTTTACAAGCACACTACCGGAGCACCCTAGACTTTTCCAATGTCGCGTTGCAAGGCTCTGAAAAGGCTTTTAAGCGAATGAATGAAGGCCTAAAACGACTCGAAGCGATACAGACAGAAGGCCTTCCAGTGTCGATCAACGAGGAGATGGAGCACAACCTCCAGACGTTTCGATCGGACGCTCAGGCTGCGATGAACGATGACTTCAACACGGCGCGCGTCATTGCCCGGATGTTTGATGCTCTGCCTGTGGTCAATCAATTGTTCAAAGACAAGCAGGCAGCTTTTGCGGTTCGTCCAGAAACGCTAGAAGCGTTTCGATCGGCTTTCCGGGACATTTACAGCAATTGGCTTGGACTCAAAAGCACCGAAGAAGCCCAAAACGAACAGCAAGGCGAAGCCGTGGACGGCCTGATGAAGGTCATCATTCACCTGAGGGGCAAGGCCAGAGAAGAAAAAAATTGGTCGGTAGCTGATTACATTCGTGATCAGTTGCAGGCGAATCACATCAAACTTGAAGACACCCCCAATGGTACTGACTGGTATTACGACCGCTAGGCAACGGATCATGGTGTCCGTGGTGTTGCTCTTCCTGATGGCCATAATGGGTTGTGGGGATTCTACAGGAACCGATACCACCAAAGCCAATGAAGCACCTGACAAATTAGTCGCAAAACCGCTGGAGTCTCCAGATTTTTCTGCGGATTCGGCCTATGTGTACATCGAAAAACAGCTGAGCTTTGGGCCCCGTGTTCCCAACACCGGGGCGCATGTGCAGTGTGCCAAGTGGCTGGAACAGCAATTCAATGCCTTCGGCGCGAAGGTCACCATGCAGCCCGCACGCGTAACGGCTTATAACGGAGACCAGTTGAGCATGGTCAACATCATCGCCGCCTACCGGCCCGAGCTCACTCGCAGGGTGCTGCTCTCAGCTCACTGGGATTCGCGCCCATTTTCCGACATGGATCCAGACCCCGAAAAGAGAAAACTCCCCGTGCCAGCGGCCAACGACGGCGCGAGTGGCGTGGCTGTGCTGCTCGAAATCGCACGACAGCTACAGCAGCTTCCTCCCGATATTGGGGTGGATCTCATCCTATGGGACGCGGAAGATTATGGATCACCCGGCGCAGTAGATAGTTATGGGCTGGGAAGCCAGTACTGGTCCAAGCAGCCACATGTCCAAGGATATCGGGCCATCTTTGGAATCAACCTGGATATGGTCGGTGCGCTTCACGCGCAATTTCCCAAAGAAGGATATTCTATGCAATATGCGCCTGATGTCGTGCAGCGGGTCTGGGATGCCGCTCGTCAACTGGGGCATGGAGGCTTCTTTGTCTCCCGACGAAATGAACCCATCGTCGATGATCACTATTACCTCAATCGCGACGCCCAGATTCCCACGATCGATATCATTGATATTCGCTCCGGCACAGGATTCTTTGGTGCGTGGCACACCCACGCAGATGACTTAACCCAGATCGACAAGGCGACCCTTCAAGCGGTCGGAGAAACGGTGCTCGCGGTGGTCTATCAAATGAAGTGATGATGTTGCTTCTCTTCCTCACCATCTTGTGGATGTCGGGGTGGTGGTGGCTCTGGTGGGGCTGGTGCCGGCAACCTCAACATTTGCCTGCTCTCCGCTCGCCTTTGTCTGTGATCATCGCAGCGCGCAATGAGGCTCCCAACCTACCGCGCCTGCTGGCTTCTCTGGAAGCCCTTCATTACCCAAGCTGGGAGATTATCCTCGTGCTGGATCGCTGCGAAGACCAAAGCCTGGAAATAGCGCGTGCTTGGCTTGATCGGCTACCCATGATGAAAATTTTTGAGATCAATCAGGTTCACCCCGGGTGGTCTCCGAAAAAGTGGGCCATTCACTCCGGTATTCAACTGGCCACTTCTGCTCGTCTCGTGTTTACAGATGCCGATTGCCGGGTAGAATCAGGCTGGCTGGATGCGATGAATGAAGCCTTTGAGCTTGGAGCGGGATTGGTACTGGGCATTGGATTGCATGAACCAGGCTCTGGTTGGCTTCAACGCGTGATTCGATACGAGACAGCCTTCACCGCTTTTCAATATGTAGGAGCTGCTGGATGGGGGAAACCATATATGGGTGTTGGACGCAACCTTGGTTACCTTAAAACGCACTTTGAATCGGTGGGAGGATTTGCTGACCATGCAAGCACCCTATCAGGTGACGATGACCTTCTTGTAAATTCCTTGGCTGGAAAAGTGACTGTGCACACCATGACGAGACCGGGAAGCAGAACCTGGTCCTTGCCAAAGACCAACTGGCGAGGATGGTGGCGACAAAAAACTCGCCACGTGAGCGGATCTGTAAAATACTCGCGGATTTCTCAGCTTCTGCTCGCAAGTTTTCACATATTGCAAGGCTGTTGGTGGGGCGTAGCGCTGGGAGGGTTCATTAGCAATGTCTTAACTATTGAACAAGTCCTTGCGTTATATGTGCTTAGGATTTTTCCTGTAGCTTGGGCTTGGAGAAGGGTTGATAACGTTCTCTCCGCAGCTTGGTGGGAATATCCGGTATTGGATTTGGTCTATTTTCTCTACAACTTAATGGTGATCCCTTGGGGACTAATTCGGAAACCCGCATGGAAATAACACCCAGAGTATCTAAAAATACGGTAGAAGATCGGGAATTGGTGGCATCCGCCAAACGCGGGGAGGAGAAAGCATTCGAAACACTCCTGAAAAAGTATCGAAAGTCGGTCTATTATATGTTGCTGAAGATGGTGAAAAACGCCGATGATGCAGAGGACCTCACCCAAGAGGCTTTTGCAAAGGCGTTTAACTCTATCGAAAAATTCGACTCCAAGTTTGCCTTTTCGACTTGGCTCTTCCGAATTGCCACCAACAACTGTATCGACTTCATTCGTAAAAAACGCGTTCAGACAGTCTCGATTGATGCCCCTGTGGAAGGCGAAGATGGCTCTAGCATGCGCTATGACGTGCGCGATGACGATCTCGACCCCAACGATGCGATGCTCAAGCAGCAGCGCAAACGCTACCTCACCATGGCGATTGAGCGTTTACCTGAAAAGTATCGTGAGCTGGTAGAGCTTCGGTATTTTCGGGAACTGTCCTATGAGGAAGTGGCCAATGAGCTCCAAATCCCACTTGGAACCGTCAAAGCTCAGCTTTTTCGGGCGAGGGAGCTGCTCAATCAAGAGCTGAAAAATCTCAAATCTCACATGTAGCCCTGCACCCCAAAGGGTGAATGAACAGTAGGATAGCAGGAAAAAACAAAGCGATAAGAGATCTTCTTGATTCGCAAAAGCCTCGATTATCCGCTGATTCCAAGAACTCGTTCAAGTACTATTTGAAAAGCGAAAAGCTGCCATCCATGGCAGCTTTTTCTTGCTTTTGTCCGAGATGGCAGCCTTGACACATCTAAATGTCCTCTGTTGGCCTCTCTCGACATTTCAATATGAAAACTTTTTTTTGAGTTTCCAAGAGTTGCTTACCATTTTGATCGAAAATTTTGGATCCGATGTAAGTACAACGCATTGCCATCGCCTTCTCAGTGCCGAATGGGTGCATCCAGGATGATGCCTTCGTAAAGCCAATTTGCAATCAACTGACGATTGCCTTCGAGGACGATTCGCGCCTGATCATTGCGATTTCGGATATTGCCCACCTCAATGTACACAGCTGGAGGCATGGTCTCCCGAAGCATGTGCAGATCGCGAGAAGTCACGGTTCCGGTGTAACCACGGCCTTGTCGATATTCGTCGTACTTGTGTTTGATGTTTGCACGAAGTGTTTTCGCAAAGGCTTCACTCTCAGGATCGTCGATTTTGTAGTAGAAAAACATATCTACTCGCTGGTGTTGCGTGCCCGAATCGATATGGATGATCAAAAGCCGTTGATAGCGCACCCCTTGGGCTTTGTTTTTTTCGTAGAGCGCATTCACCGCGTCGGAGCGTTGGGTGAGGCGGGCAGACTGGTTGATCGGAATCTCCTGATCCACCCAGCAAGTTTCATCTTTATCGCAGGGAAGAATTTCGCCGTTACGGATGCCGTCATTGGGATCGCGAATGATCATGTAAACCGTTGCGCCGTGCGACAGCAAATTTCTACACAGTCTCAGCCCAATGTCGTAAGCGTACTCGTCTTCACATAGGCTCTGACCGTTGTACTGCCCTACTGCTCCCGGATCTGGGCCACCGTGGCCTGAGACAATGTAATAGACAAATCCACTGAGTTTGGTGCTTTGTAAGGGTACTTTCTCATGTTGAGGACCAAATATCGGGTAGGTCCCTCGCAGAGGCAGCTGGTCCACAGGCGCGGAAGAAAACTCTGTACTCAGCGCTGGTTCATCGCTGAGGACCGATTCAGACATTTCCTCACGACAATTCAGAAAGTGATACGGGACCCATAGCTCCTTGTCCTCCCGAAAATCTCCTGGCTTGAGTCCCAGACGTAGCAACTGTTCATTGTAATTTTGGACGCGCAGTGCCCAATCATAGTCGTTGACCCCTGTGGTCGTCCGGATGCTACGGCCGTTGTAAGGGAAAACAAGAATCGGCAGTTCATAGTCACGGTGCAGCACCAGGCCCTGAGACTTTTTGAGGCGATTGACCTGGTAAAAATAGCCGCGATTGCACTTGGTATCTACTTCGTAGCGGCGAAGTAGAGACAAAATACCGTCTCCTGGCCGAAGCTGTACCTGGACATGGCGGGGATTTTGAGCCTGCAACGGGGTTGGTATCAGCAATCCTAAGCCCAGAAGCCAGAACAAATGGCGTATAGAAAACTTCATTAGGTGATTGAACTAAAACACGCGGGTGCGACTAAAGATCTGTGACCGGACCGAGTGGGGTTGTTGCAGCGGCGTCATCGCCAAAACTGGATGGGGTACTGTGCTGCAAGCATGGGACGGCAAGACTGAGAGTAAAGACCAAGTCGGTAAAAGAGGGATCACACATTCAACGTCAGGAATAGAATTGCATGGAGTATGAACGGCTTTCAAGATAGCGCAAAAGTGCGAAGGAGAAAACAGCGCTTTCTCTCATCTTTTTATGTTCATCCCCTCGTAACCGTCACAAGAAATTCCGAAGCTTCGATGACCAAATAGAAGAATAAAAAAGAAAATATTCCCTTTTTCAGCTTTGGTGTTGTCGCTTTGTAGGCTTCAGGGATCTATGCAAGCACATTTCCAGGCTGTCAAAGGTAAATAGCAAGCGAATCGAAAAATCACCTCCCTGAATTTTCCCATATTTGCAGCGATGGTCCTTATTGAATGGTCATTGGGCTGTGATTCCAGAGCTTTGCTTTAGCTCAGTTCTTCGTCCTTTTTTGTATGTGGCGTAGCGCTCCTGTCAATCATGAATCACAAAAACTAACGAAGATGAAAATGAATTACACGATCCACACGGTTTTGAGTGCTGTTTTTCTCCTGCTCTCGCTTACGGCCTGGGCTGGACAGAATCCCAGCACGCCCCCATCCAAAGCAGAAACTGCCACCCCCTCTGAAATCAGCTTAGAGGCTGGGGCTGACTGGGCAGCGATGGAAGGCATGGTCGAAAAGAAATGGCAAAAGCGACTCGTCAGAAAACTTGAAAAAATCGAATCACGCAAGCAAGCCTCGAATCACCCCCAAGCAAGAAGCTGGTTGGTAGCGCTATTGCTTGCCATTTTCCTGGGCTATCTCGGGATTGACCGTTTCTATTTGGGCTATCCGATATGGGGCCTCATCAAGTTGTTTACGGGAGGACTGCTTGGAATCATGTGGATTCTCGACATCATTTTGATTGCGACATTTATCCTGCGCCCGAAAAATGGGGGATACTGACCTGAGAGCAGCTCTCTCAAGGACATTGCGAGAGAGCTGCTTCAATGTCATCAAAGGAAAGATCGGGGGCTTGATTGCCCCAGGCAGATCTGATGTACAGTAAGATACTTCTGATTTCCACGGGCAGGAGGTCCGGAAAGCCGGGCATGGGTCGGTCGTAGGTCACGCCGTTGACCACCATTTCGCCTTCCGCCCCTTTGCGGATCAGGCAAGCCAATTCTGCGCCTCCTTCTAACACATAATCGGCAGCAGCTAGCGGTGGAATCAACTTCCCCAACCCCTTCCCGTCCACCATGTGGCAGGTCTGGCAATGACGCTCATATAGCTTTTGACCTGCTGCAGACGCGACCTTTTCTCCTCCTGAAAAAGTGATGAATAACACGATCAACACTGGGATCAAGGGCCAGGTGTACCATGCCCACCGTGGAACGGAAATTTGCTTCATCGTGATGCTTCCTGATTGACCAGCTTTCTCAAGCGGGGTATATCGGCGATGAGCCGATCGACATCCAGTGGATCTGTGCCTTCGTAGTATCCACGAATGTGCCCATTTCGATCGATCAGCACTAATTTGCCCGTGTGGAATATTCCTCCATTCAGCGCTCCAGTTGGGCTTCCGGAAAGAAGATATTGATCCATCATGACTTCATACACATAGTCTTCGTCTTGGGTCGTGAGAAAGTACCACTTCTCGCCTTTGGCACCCAAGTCGTTGATGTATCGAGTTAATTCCGCTGGGGTGTCGTGTTGCGGATCCAAACTGTGGGACAAAATGATCACGTCATCCACTCCTTCTATGGCTTCCTCCACGCGAAGCAGAGACTTGCTCATCATCGGGCAAATGTCCGGGCAGCGGGTGAAGAAGAAGTCGGCAATGACGAATTTATCTTTGATCTGCGCTTCCGAAAAGGGCTCCCCTCGCTGATCTACAAATGAAAACTGATTGATCTGATGACGCACACTATCGCCTTGCTCGTTGACCGTGGTGAGTCCAATGATAGGAAAAGTGGACTCTTCCGAAAAATCACAAGAGATGGCTAGGCTAGCGAGTAGCCACAAGCTGGCAAGAAATATGGCTGAGTGAAAACGATTCATGGGACAAGATAAACTGATTCAGGGTGTGGTTGTTGCAGGTATTAAAACAGTAGCTTGTTGCAAGGCTTGATTCATCAAGTCGCGGGTGCGCTCCATAGCGCTGAGTTGTCGGCGCATTGCCTCGATTTGTTCTTGCACGGCCTGCGTCGTATCTGGCTCTTTCCAATTGCGCATCCAGCTGTTCATGGCAAATGTGCCAGAATCTACTGCCATTATAGCGGCTTGGATCGCTTGATACTTCGAAGTTTCTGCCACAGAATCCAAGGCGCTGCTCATTTCGTTCAATTGTCGCTTTAGCGCTTTTAGCTCTCCCATTTTTCCCATTTCTGCATTGTGGAGGTCCATCACTTCATCGCGTAGGGCGGAGACAGGCGAGGGCTGTGCCTCGGTTTTGGGTGTCTCTTGACAGGAAAATGCCACTAAAGAGACAGCGAAAACGAGCGCTCGCCACTGCAAACGCTTTGTATGAAACACTGGGCAGGAAAAAAGGAGCTTCATGACTAAATTATATGAAATGATATAGTGGATAAAACCTCAAGTCGTTGATGTGTGAAGGCCGCTTTGAGGATGATTCTGAAGGGTAAATTGGTACCAATTCCCGAGTCGTTGACCTATGCCGCGGAGCAAGGGGATGGTCTGTGCCATCGCTTCATCCAAAGATACGGGCTGTCGCAGAATAGAGGTGGCAAAAGTTAGCCCAAGTTTGTACATCGTCTCCGGGCTGGCTTCCAAGCTTCCACAAACAGCGATGACTGGGATTCCTTTAGGGACTGCGTGGGCGCAAACACCGCACACGACCTTTCCTTGCAAAGTCTGGTCATCTAGCCGCCCTTCCCCTGTGAGAACCAAATCAACCTCCTCTACCATTCGATCAAATCCAGATTGGGCCATGACCAATTCAATCCCAGAAAGAAGCCTCGCCTGAAACAGCGCCTTGAGTCCCGCCCCCATACCACCAGCTGCTCCTCCACCACGAATGTCTTGGAGATCCTCATTCCTCTCGCTGAACCAAACCTCCCGCAATCGATTCAAGCCTTGCTCCAGCTGTTCCACCTGCTGCGGCTTCGCTCCTTTTTGCGGGCCATAGACCCTGGCTGCTCCCAGTTCGCCAGTCAAAGGATTGTCCACATCGCAAGCAACTTCCAGCGTGACATCATTGGGCCAGGACCAATGCGACCAGTCCAGCCGAGCGATCCTCACCAGGTTTTCGGCGATGGGAGACAGCTCATTTCCCTCCGAGTCAATCATTCGCAATCCAAAGGCAGCAGCCATACCAAGTCCTGCCTCGCAGGTAGCACTTCCCCCGATACCCAAGACCACGTGCTTCGCTCCTCGGCGTAGGGCATCTTCCATCAACTCCCCTACCCCATACGTATTGGTTATCAATGGATTGCGCTCTTCTGTCGAAAGTAATTTTAAGCCTCCGGCCTCCGCCATTTCGAGATAAGACGTTTTTCGATCAGCAGCATAGTAGTAGGTCGCCCAGATCTTTCTCCCCAAAGGATCAGCCACTTGCACCCTCACCTCAGCAGCGCCAGCGTGCCACCCTAAGATGGCAGCGGTGCCATCGCCCCCATCTGCCAATGGGCATAGCTGAATTTCGGCACTCGGGCAGCCCTGTAGAAAGCCTTCGCCAAGGGCCTTGGCGACCTCTGCTGCTGTGGCTGCGCCTTTGAATTTGTCTGGAGCGATGAGCACTCGCATCGTTTTAAGTCACTTGAGTGATGAATCATTCATGAGCTTGCTTTTAAAAAAAGCATCGCCATAACAAGATAACAAGCACTCGCAAAAAAGCCCGGATCCTAAAAGGGGAAACCGGGCTTCAATCAAACACAACTAATCACTCAACCTGTCTGTGGCGCTGACAAGACGACTATGTCCAGTTATCTATCAGTGCACGAGACAAGTTTATTTTAACATATGTCATCCTTGCCGTTATTCTACGATCATTCGTCGGTACACCGAATGGCGAGTCCCCTTGACTTCGATGACGTACACACCAGCCGGAAGTTGGTGGAGGTCCAAATGTTGAGATTCACGGCCCTTCGCTACTGGCGTTTTCAAGAGAGTTTGTCCCATGAGATTGCGTAGCACGATCTCAACTGGCTGATGACCCGAGGGGGAGTTCCAGCGCACATCCACGAAATCCTGGGCTGGGTTGGGCACAAGGCTCACATGAAAGGATGCTACATCGTCCTGAAGCGAAGTTGTCGTATCAGCTTCAATGATCAAGGTGGAGAATCCCTGACTGGCGCAATAGCTATCACCAGCATCGCTGACAATGCATGCCGAGTTAGAAAACGACCTTTCGTTGCCGATAGAGATGTCATCAAGCCACCATCCTTCCACGGCGGTGTTGTCGTCGGAAACGAAGCGCCAGCGAATGAACAGCTGTTGACCCAAGAAGGCAGTCAGATCGATTTTGGTCTGAACGTATCCATTTGAATTACCCGAAAAAGCTGCCACAGACCCAAGCACATTGTTGGTGGCGAGGGTGGAGTTGTAGCCATTTTGAAAAATGTAGGGCCCAAGATCCAGCCACTGATTCCCGGCGAGGGTAGGAAGAATCTCGATGACCCCTCCGTCAAATCCGCCTTCTGTGTTGTAGCTGTGCCAAAATGACAAAGTCGAAGACGAAGTCAAGGGGGCCAGGGGCAGCATGAGGATCTGATCGTTGGCTTGTTCCGAATTGGGCACAAACCAAGATTGCTGTCCGCTCTTGGGATTGGATCCATCAAGTTTCCAGCCACTAGACCCTAGTTGTCCGGTGGGGATGTAGGCCGAGACAGTCCCTTCTATGTCGTCCTTAAAGACAAAAGTGGAGGGAGTAGCTGTGGCTGGCACCTGCGCATCAAACTCGCAAATGATGGTCTGGCCAGCTTTCAAGGTATCCACGTTGATGAAAACGACGTTCCCGATTGAGGCGGAAACGCAGCTGGAAGACCCACTGACATACCCCAGTGGAGCTGGCAGCGTATCCGAAATGATGAGGTTGTAGAGATCAATTTCCTTGTTGTTTTCGATGGAAAATTGATAACGAACGGTTCCGCCTTGTTCCACTGAAGTAGAAACAGTCGTTTTATCCATAAACAGGATTTTCTGACAACTCGGGGGAATGTCAAAGGCTTCTGTGCCATCGCTGCGATCGTCTGGATCTCCCTGATCTGCACTGAATCCGAGTCCCCTCCTGGCAAAAACTTCCCAAATGAGACACTGATTGGCTCCTGCATTGTTGACTTGATCGGCGAGGAGAATGGCGTCCCTGACATCGATGAATCCGGGTCCGCAGGGCTGAAGTTTCATCCCATCTATGACAAGTTGCATGGCCAAATTATTGCCGCCAGAACCCTCATAAATGTCTGTATCGAATCCATATTCCTCTACCATTTTCCAATAGAGATCCCACAGGGTGGCACACATGACTGCCCCTACGCCGTGGGGAATCGAAAGTGATTTCACGTCATCGTAAGTGTAGAGGCTCACAGCCATGTTGGTGCTGTAAGGATAAGGGCGAATCCCGGGACCCGTAGTAGGTTCGTTGACAGCGAAAGTTCCGATCCCGCGCGGGATGGTCCCGACGTCGCTGGGCTTGACCGTCATGACGAGAGAGAAAAAGTCGCTCCAGCCTTCTCCGGCCTGTTCTTCATTAAACAAACAGGAGGTGGATGGACCACCCGTGAGTCGGGTTGAAATCCCGTGGCCATACTCATGCGCCACAATGCCGTTATCAAACCCACCGTCGCGTGCATTCGGATTGCCCGGATCGAAAATGGTAGCATTCACCGTCGAACTCGTCATTGCACTCTTGATCGTGTTTCCAAGCGTGATGGTGATAAAGATCGACGGGATATTGATGCTCTGATCGGCTCCCCCCATGTTGAATGTTCCTCCCCCCACATTGTTGGCCACAATGACGGCGATAGCGCCAGCGTCCTGACAAGCTTTGACCTTGGTCACAAAGGCACAGTCTCCGCGGTTGACCAGCGCTATTTTCCCGTTGATCTCGCTGGCATTGAGAATCGGAGAGCAGCCTTCATTCGTGCCAGAGCTATCGATCACCAAGACAAGGTCGCCCGTGAGCGGAACGCTTGGGATTCCAGGACCAAAGACTGCACCAGCGGCATTGAAAGTTCCGGCAATAGCGATCGGTTCGTTGATTGTAAGAACATTGGGACTTCCTCCGCCAGTTCCCCAAAGAAACATCTGCATCCTTCCATTATTTCCATCTGGAGGTGTGGCAAAGTTGGCGTTGTTGCTGCCGGAGCCATCTTGGCCGTCCGCAAACACAAAGTCAGTTCCCAAGCCCCCTTTTCCATAGTTATTCTGCTGGAAGTTTCCGCTAACTTCATCAAAGCCATAACGATACCACACGTCGTGCATGAGGTTGTTCCAGAAAAAGAGATTGGTGGTGGAAGCATCAAGGTAATTGAGGGGTGCAATGCCAAAGGTAAGAGGGAAGTCAAACGTGAGATCTGAGCCTCCATCTGGAGACAATCCAATTCCGTTGTCTCCATTCCGGTCCTCTTGGGCCCAGACGTTGTTGCCTCGCGTGATTGTAAATTCCT
>DAITMB010000087.1:0-21716 GCA_036835375.1 Bacteroidota bacterium | reverse complement strand
ATAGCTCGCTATGCTCGGCCTTTCTTCCTTTTCCCACGAAACAATGGCTGCGTTTAATCTGGTCAATTACTTAGTTCCGCAAGCACTAGAGAAGAAAGTATGGCATGTCCGTGTTTGAATTTCTTTTCTCAGACGCAAAAAGGTTTGGAAATGTTTTGGCTCTGTGAAGTAATAGCAAATCAGCCAATACCGTGGCGCACATCGCTTCCACAATCGGCACCGCCCGAGGCACTACACAGGGATCATGGCGTCCCTTTCCTGGTAAGACAGTGGGATTCCCTTGGCTATCGAGGGTGTCCACAGGTTGCATCAGGGTCGCTGTTGGCTTGAAGGCTACACGGAAAAGGAGATTTTCACCGTTTGAAATCCCGCCCTGAACCCCTCCGGAGCGATTGGTCTTGGTTCTGATCCGCTCATCGTCGCGATAAAATGCGTCGTTGTGTTCAGATCCATACAGGCTGCTTCCTTCGAATCCACTACCGATCTCAAACCCTTTGACTGCATTGATGCCCATCATGGCGGAGGCTAGCCGGGCTTCCAACTTGTCATAAATCGGCTCGCCAAGTCCGGGAGGCATTCCTTGGACACGACAGGCGATCACGCCCCCCACAGAATCACCAGCTCTCCTGGCTTCGTCGATTCGCTGATACATCGCCTCTGCAACCGCATCATCTGGGCACCTCACCGCTTGAGCAGCTTCACTGACCAAGTCCATATGCATTGGCTCGGTGCTGAGCCGAATGGTGTGGATCTGCGTGACCCACGCTTCGATTTTCATGTCGCTCACCGCTCGCAACAACAATTTAGCTACTGCCCCGGCAAACACACGCCCAATGGTCTCCCGAGCAGAGGACCTTCCGCCACCCCGATGATCTCGGATGCCATATTTGGCCAGATAGGTATAATCAGCGTGAGAAGGGCGAAAAGCGGTGGCAATGTGGTCGTAATCCGCAGAGCGCGCATTTTCATTCGGGACCCAGCAGGCGAGGGGAGTGCCAGTCGTCTTTCCTTCAAAATGGCCGGAAAGGAGCTGAAAACGATCCGATTCTTTCCGCTGGGTCGTGATCCGGCTGGTTCCGGGTTTGCGTCGATCTAGCTCAGACTGGATAAAATCAAAGTCCAGTGGAATCCCTGATGGCAAGCCATCCAGTACCACGCCAATTCCCTCTCCGTGGGATTCTCCAAAAGTAGTAAAACGAAATAGGCGCCCTTCTGTGTTCAGCATAGCTCGATCATCATATCATCTCATCCTTTCACATACAGCCATGCGGCCTGTCATTTCAAGATCTAGCACAAAAGTGCATCCCATTTTCTTGACTCACAACCAAAGCAAAGCCAGCCTGGGGACGAAGATCACGAGAAGAAGCACAGCGATCTGAATCAAAATAAATGGTACAATGCCGCGGTACAACATCCCAGTGCTGATCTCTGGCGGAGAGACTCCTTTGAGATAGAATAACGCAAATCCAAACGGTGGGCTGAGGAAGGAAGTTTGCAAATTCATCGCGATCAATATTCCGATCCAGATCAATCCGTGATTGACTGACCCAACCTGCGTGGCCTCAAACATCGGTTCTCCGGCTGCGATGAAAGCCACAAAGATGGGTGCTACTACAGGCACGATGATGTAAATAATTTCGATGAAGTCAATAAAAAAACCAGCAAGGAAAATCGTGATCATCACCACGGCGAGGAAAGCTGCCGGGCTGAATTCAGCTTGTTGAATCACATGGATCAGATACGTTTCACCCCCTAATCTCCTGAATACCAGCGAAAAAATTCCTGCACCGATGATGATAAAGAAAACCATGCTACTGACTCGTGTCGTCTCCTGCGCTACTTCCCGAATGATTTTCCAACTATTTTTTCGTTCTTTCCTAGCTACACCTATGGTGAGCAAGCTGGCACCAAAAGCGCCTACAGCTGCTGCTTCTGTGGGAGAAGCCAAGCCCGCAAAAATGCTTCCAAGTACCGCCAGGATCAAGAGGAGTGGCAGGAAAAACGCCACAGAGATGTCTTTCACAAAAGTGAATCGATCCCGGTTTCTAAATGCACTTACTTCTTCCAAAGGAATCGCAGGGGCCAAGTGAGGCCGAAAGTGTGCCAAGACTGCAATATAGATCATGTAGGCCACCACAAGCAGGGAACCCGGCAGCAATGCTGCTTTAAAAAGGGCCCCCACCTCGACTTGCAACACACTGCCCAACAACACCAGCAAGATCGAAGGAGGGATGATCTGTCCCAATGTTCCCGAGGCGGCAATGGTCCCAGTAGCCAATTCGGCTTGATATCCTCGCCGGAGCATCGTCGGCAGGCTGATCAAGCCCATGGTAATGACGGTAGCGCCGACAATACCAGTAGAGGCGGCCAGTAGTGCGCCCACAATGACCACCGAGATGGCAAGTCCGCCGCGCATCCGTCCAAACAACAACCCCATCACATTGAGCATTCTGGCTGCAATCCCTGACTTCTCCAGTATCACACCCATAAAGACAAAGAGCGGTACTGCCAGCAGCACAAAGTTTGACATGATGCCCATAATACGGCTGGGAATCAGGGCCAGAAAATGAGGATCTAAGGTGAATAACCCAAAGAGGAGGGAGACACCTCCAAGGGTAAAGGCAACGGGAAAGCCCGCAAGGACCAGGAAAAAGATGAGCCCAAAAAGCAGAAATGCCAATTCAGGGTGCATGTCGAAGCGATTGATCCGCGGCGGAAGGAAAGAAAATCCGGAGCGAAGACAAGATTTCAGCTACTGATTGAATCAGGAGCAAGACAAAAGCTAGAGGGATCAGCGTCTTGACAGGATAGATGGCTGCCATGCCACCAGGATCACCCGATGCCTCGCGAATTTCCCAAGACCGAAGGGCGTAGTCCCATGCTGGCGGAATGAGAAACAAGCAAAGCGGTAGCATCAGACAGGCATGTCCGAGTAAATTAATCAGCGCTTTCCGTTTAGGGGACCATTTTTGGTAAAACACATCTACCCGAACATGCTGATCTGCGTTCATGGTATAAGCTGCTCCTAGCAGAAACATCGCGGCGAAGATCATCCATTCCAGTTCTCCAATCCACACTGCGCTACGCTGGAGGAAATATCGTCCGAAGACGTCTGCCATGATCAAGAGAATCAACAAAGGATTGAGCCAAGAGACCGCTTTTCCGAAAAAATCGGAAATAGCTCCTCCCAGCGCAATCAGAGAAGATACCCCTTGGCGGATCATCTTACCGGAATTCCGAGTTGATCCAATTTAATGACTGCATCGTTATAGAACTGGCTGGCAGCATTGCGCAGAGAGACCACGGCAGTAGTCGTATCGCGATGATTTCTGCGTTCCAGCAACAGAAAGCCATACAAATACTGGCCCGCTGGCCAATTGGCACGTGCAGATTGCTGGGCGTATTGAAGGGCTTTGGCCTCATCGTTCGCCACGCCCAATCCGCTGTGATACATATAGGCAAGGAGGTAAGCACCCGGCCCATCCAGCGCTTTTCCAGCCCGCTCTAGTTTATCAGCGCTAGAGCGATACAGGAAAGCAGAGTTTTGCTCCTTGGCTTCGATGTATTGTCTTTTTCCATCGGAGAGATTACGCTTAAGATCGGCCATTTGCTGGGCACTCGGTGCCGGATCCATACCCCGGGTCCGTTGGTTGGCAGTGGATGCAGCAGAGTTGTTGGCGGGCGCAGGGGGAGTGGTCGCCATGGAAGGTGGCGCCTGGCGCCTGTTTGCAGCAGAAGGGTTGCTTACAGGCTCACGGGTCGCATCTGCGAGAAAATCAGATGCGCTGGGAAGGCCACGACTCCGCGTGCTGGTATCAGCTGCCGCAAGGATATTTTTGCATACTTCCCGATTGACATCTGCTTGCTGAAACCAGTTTGGCGAAGAGCTGTCAGCGGGTTGATATATCGCATAAGCATTGTCATACAAGTCGAGGATGAGTTCGCAGTTACGATTATCTTGGAGATATAGTGCATTACCTACCCGAAGGTATGCTTCTGCCATTTGCATTTTTGGCAGCTCTAGGGAAGGATCTGGCTTTTCTTTCAGCAGGCGCTGAGCATTTCGAAAGGCTTGAAGGGCTGCGAAGTGATTGCCTTCTTCCATGAACTTATTACCGTTTTTGAGATATTGGCTGGGAGTCAGGGTCAACTGATCGAGGGGAAGCTCTTCTAGCTCCATACCAGGATTGTTGGTCGCCATGAAAGCGCTCAATCGATTTTGCATAGAGTCCACCCACTTCTTTTCAGATGCGGTGCTCGCCAAGGTAGCTGCGCTATCGAAGATTTGCCCTGCCAACCGAAATTCTTTGGTGGCGAGTGAGAAATTGCTGTTGAGATTAGCCTCACCGCCTGCTTGCAGAAGGCTGTCTCCTTGGGCCATGAGATTCTGAAACGGTTTATCGCGCGATTCGAGGAAGGCGATGACCAGCAAGGTGACGACTAATATGGCTAAAGCGCCCCCAAAACCCCATTTCAAAAAGTTGCTCAATCGATCCTCTCTGTCTTGTTCTTGCCCCCCCGCGAGCACTGGCAGGGCAGTGGTGGCGTTCGCGCCCTGTGGTGTTCCCGTCGTTGTAGGCTGGACGGTGACTTCGGCAACAGGGATCAAGTAGCAAGAATAGTTTTCCTGAAGTGAGCCATTCTCTGCCAAATTAGAAATTTCCTTGAGCAGCTCCTCCGGCGTCGCCTCTGAAATGGCAGTCTTGCCGGCACCGAACACATACTTCAAGCTTTGGCTGTTGATCTCTTGATCCATGCCACTGGAGGCGAGGAAAAAGTAATCGCCAGGATGTAAATCCTGGAAAGCAAAATACTTCATTCGCACCTTGGGAGGTGTTGCCACGCCGTTGATTCGGGCATGGGGTTCTGGCGTCCCGAGATCTTGGTCCCATTGATCAGAGCTGTTGATTTGTTTGAGATGACTGTTATAATAGTACACCCTGCTGTCACCCAGCCAAGCCAAAGTCACGCGAGTCGTTCCGAAGTGTACCAAGGCAAATGAGGCGGATATCCCTTCCGAGTCAGTCACACGCATGAGGTACTTCATCAGCGATCCCGCCGCGTTGGTCACTCCTTGCTCCAGCTGATCGAGGTCGAGGTCGGCATCTTTGACGACGTTGCCAAAGTGTGTGGCGATCCCCATAGCCACCATTTGAGCTGCGGTGTTGCCGTCGTCGTTCTTGCTGGTACCCCGATCGCCGTCGCTGACAATGAACAGGTTCGACGTATTCGTAGCCGTTCCAGCGACTGGATAAATAAAGTCTTCGTTGACGAGCTTTCGCCCGGCATTATGTAAGAACTGTGGTTGCTTCAGGGAGATATTCATTTGCCAGAGAATTGGTATAGGTGAGTAGAAAATCGATCATGGTTGGAACGCGACAGTGTGCAATGAAGAGGAAGATGATTAAGAAAGCCATCTCTTTGTCACCAACAAGATTTTCTCCATCAAGGAGACAAGGGGAAAATCGGGTAGTGATCAGCCGAGCAATTGGCTTTCTTCTCAATATTCAAGGAAAAATTTCATGCGAAGAACTGTAGAGCGTTTTCCAGATCATTATTTAAAGTATCCCAAGATAATCCAAATTTGTAAATATTCGCCGAAGCAGTCAACTTTGTGATACGAAAAAGACCCCGCTTGGAGCGGGATCTTTGATGATTTGCGATAAATCGCCCTGTTTTACTGTAAATCAGTTCAAGGCAAATTAGAAATCGACAGAATCTGATTTTTGAACAAGGTCGTGGATTGGGACATAGAACCAGACAGTTGTAGGCTTGGAAACTCCTGAAGTAGCAAAGCTGCCTCCTCGGGGTTCAAAAACCGACTCTTGCGCGTGGTCCGATTGTGTACCACTAAATCGTTGGATGTTTTTCGAATGTAATACATAGCCTCTCTGGTTAATCGATGGCAAAAGTCCTCAAAATGAAATCAGGTAGAAGCCTAACAGCGATCCAAGGAAGCCCTTTTGCGTAAATTTTCCTCTTTCAAGGACCTTTATTTACTCAGATGAATGTCCCTTGCATCATATGTGCCTACCTCAAATGTCATGCTCAATTTGTGATTGTGGATAATTGGTAGGATTGTGGATAAATAGTCGTATGCCAAAAGGAGTCTTCGGCCTGTGGTATCGCTTTTTCTAACAACTCTGTATAAGCCAATCGCCCAGCCAGAATTTAGGATCGGGCTGGGCGCAGCGATATGCGATGTCTATTGCTCCTTTGCAAAACTCGTTACTGAGCCATGATCCAGCCTGGATTCATGCCTTTATTTTGAAGTTGGCGCTGAAAAGATTCGATTTCACCACGGTTTCGGGACTGGCGTAGCGACACGCGAAAATTTCCTTGCTGTCCGTCTTCCGGGAAGATGATCATCGGTGTCGCCCCGTGCGCGCGCGACGCTTCAGCAAAATCACTTGCTTCGTCAAATCGCGCGAAGCTTCCACCGATTAGGTGGTAAGAAGCATTACTTCTTGCTGCTGTGGCCGAGGGGGTAGCCATCCGGGCGTTTGACCCGGTGAGAGGACTGACGGAAGTTGTGGGGGCACCTGATTCTTCCAAAATCCATCCACCTTTCATGCCGCTTCTGGAGAGCATTTTGGCATAAGCATCCACTTCGGAGCGATCACTGGCGGCATACACCGACACGCGGTAGGCTTGGGTCGTGCCCGAGGGAAAAACTACATAAGGTTCCATTCCTTTCGCGCGCAAGGCAGCGACTCCTTCCTCTGCTTTTTCAAAAGTAGGATGGGACTCCATGACCAAATGAAATCTTGCCTGGCTCACCTCAGTGGTAGGCGTAGCAAGGCGCTGGCTTGCAGCGGGTGAGGAGGTGCCTCGACTGATCGACGTGCTAGTTTGGGTCAAAATCCAGCCTTTGGGTTTTCCTTGACGGGCAAGGTTTCTTGAGAAGGTTTCGACTTCTGCGCGATGGAGAGATTGATATCCTGAAAGGCGATACCAGCTGTTGGAATCATCCGGGAAAAGAATGACGGGATTGAGCGCACCAGTTTGCTGAGCTTGTGAAAGTGCCTCGCTAGCCTTCTCAAAGGTCTTAAAGCTTCCTAAGATCAAGTGGTGGTATCCCGATTGTGCCAGTAGCGGCAGCCCAGAACACACGCTAAGGAAAAGGGTGAGGCTGGCCACTTGAAACCAGCGAAGGGCCCGGGTAGGGGAAGGGGTGCTTGGATTGGACATGAGATTTGTATCGTGACTAAGTGGATAGAAGGGAAAAAAAGAACGGCGTCACACTCATGATTCTTTGGATCAGATACTTTCGGAGCAGGAGCATTTTTAGAGCAATGGGGTGACAATCTTTCAGCCACTCAATTACTTTCTCAAAATCGGCTTAACATGTCGATCGATCAGCCAGAAAGGCCAGCCGATTCGCACAAATTTATCGGGACACGGGTCGGAATGCATACACCCATCCGGCCTTTTTCCCCATTTGCTTGAGCTTGTCGGCATAAGTTGACACCTTCTGCCTGTCTTTGTTTTGGTAAATGGACACGCGAAACGGCTCGCCCAGTTCTTGGTCAGCTTGCAGGATCGTAGGGTCATACCCTTCGGCTTGTAGCTGCGTGACAAACTGCTGCGCGCCTTCAAGGCTGTTAAAGCTACCAGCAATCAGGTGAAATGCCTCGATAGGAGCCAGACCGCGGGTGACTTCTTTGCTGTCACTACCTCGAAACACGCCCATATCACTCACGGGTGCGTCAAGCAGAGCAGAGTTGGTAGCAGAGGCTACTCCGCGCGTGCTGCCATCATTGATGGCGAGGGGAGGCGACATTCTTTGAGTCGTCGTGACATTGTCGTTGGCGGTATCAACACCTGCTTCCGTGGGCTGATCTACCGGCGAAGCTGCGTTTTCGGCGGCGGGATTTACTCCTGAAAGAGGCGATGTAGTTGCTGGAAAATGATCGTCAACTCCCAATGGAGCTGCGCTTAGATCTGCGGGCTGAGGTTGATCAACAGTGGGCGATTTTTCGATAGAATTTTCGGCAGAAAAGGGAGCACTCGACATGAGTTGAGAAAAGTCCCAAGGGCCATATTGGACAACTAAGAATCCCAGCGCTCCCATGAGAGCGGTGACCAAGAAGAATTTCCAGCCGAATAAGCGATCCTTTGGGGAGATTTTTTCTGTAGAAAGGGCTTTCATGTCGTGTTTCTTTCCAGATGAAGCGGTTCGGACTGCCGAAATCGAAGTTCTGGATGCTTTTACTTTTCTGAGTCCAAATGAACGTTCATCCAAAAACTGAATGGCAAATTCGTCTGTGTAGAACGAAAATTCACCACTAGCGGTTTTTGTTATCTTTCCAAACCCTGGAATTTCGAAAGAGCCAACAGTGTTCAAGCCGGTGACTATAGAATGCTGCAATTTATATGCCATCTCCTCGGCCGCTGCCGCATTCATTCCTGCATTTTGGTGCAAATAATCGCTGAAGGTTTTGGGACCGTCCATGGTCTTGGAAAAATCCAACGCGATCATGGGCGGATGGATCACCCCCGACTCTGGATCCCATCTAGCTGGCTGCTCCTTGCGCACGAATGTCCCCAGATCACCGATTCTCAGCGTGGCACATCGAGACGTGGCTTCGAGTAGCAACCGAGTGGTATCTGGAACGAGCAAAGGTGAACTCATGGCAAGAAGCGAATGAATGGGCGATGATGTGATCAAAATGCGATCGTAAGACCTCCTAAAAAGTCAATTCTTCTCTCTGGGTAATTATGCCAGCGCTGATAATTGCTGCCCAAAAGATTATTCAATTTCAAAAATACAGAAAATCCTTCAGTAATGCGATAGTCTGCCGCGAGATTGATACTCGGGAATATTCCTTGCCTGACCAGTTCCTCGTTTTCATCCACACTCATGGTCCTGGGACCAAAAATGATCAGTTCGCCCCGCGCTGTCAGCTTTTCCTCCCATCGATACACGCCATAGAGGTCAAGCCGCAAAGGGGTTGCATGAAAATATCTTACTTGCGTGGAGGTGTTGTATATGTTGAGGTTGAAGGTCGCTCCGAGGTCGAGGAAGTCTTCCGGCCTGAACTTCACCTCTAATTGGGTTCCCGCGACGGTCATTAAGGAGTCATAAACCAGATCGAAGTAGAATCCGTCAGGTTCTGTGAAGAACATGAGCTGGTTTGCGAGGCGCTTGTAGTAGATCCGCGCGCTGTAATCGATGGTGCCGCCTATATTTCCCTTTCCGCCGAGGTAGAGGTTGAGTTTTTCGATGGTAGGCTGAATTCGCACATCTTGGAGAAGATAGGGGTTTTCAAACAAGAGATCATAATAAGAGTTATTTGTCATCCCTGTCTGGTATCCCACTAAGAAGGAAAATTGATCAGGATTAATTCCTGCAGCCAACTCTACCAAGCCGCCAAAGTTGGTGAAGGCGCTGGTGTCGAGGGAATTGCGGAAAGCATTGTACTTGAATCCTGCCTTGAGTCTCACCGTGCCATTGTCGAAAGCAACATATGGAGTCGCATCAAGATAAAAGCGGGTCTGCTCGCTCTCCCCTAATCTACCGCCGCTCAACGTCAGTTCTCCTTCAAACCCAGCCTTGAACTCCTTTGTCACAAAGTAGGCCGCCTTGGGTAGCAGATCAAAATTGGTCTCGGCGTTGCCGCGATTTCCAGCAAAATATCGGAGATACACCCCGGCATCAGCTTCATACTGTGCATTCGGGTCATAATTGGTCGAGAGGTTGGCCCCAAGTCGTGCTCTGGTGAATCCGATTCTCAGGCTGTCTTCCCGCGCCTCCTCGTCGTTTGCCAACACCGTGTCGGCATAGGGAAAGTAGCTGGTGTTGTACACATAGGCGAGCGCCTGCACTTTAAATTGCCTTTGGATGGAGGCCACAGTGACAGTTCCATAGTCCTGCCTGAATTTCCGAAGAGGAATCTTGTCTTGGTGGGCAGATAAGTGGGTGAAATCCAAGCCTACGTTGAGATTATTTCCCGGGCCGCTGTGGAGGTTGAGTTTGGCATAAGGCGTGATGAATCGGCCAATCCCAAGGCTCAGTGCATTATTTTTCAGCGGATCTTTCTTCTCTTTGGGCCAAGGTTTGATCACAGGTGGCGCTGGGTCGAAGTCTGTTTCGACATAAAAATCCCTGGAGTTGAATTGGAAATCTTCTTTGGTGGCCTCCTGAATCTCCTGATACGGCGGCTTGACAAATGGTTTTTTGCTGTCCATGACGTCTTGAATCCGCTCATTTTCCAAGACTATGCTGTCCTTACCGCTGAGAGGATTGTCCTGCGCCAGTAGCGGATAGGTGGCAAAGGCCATCAAGCAAGCTGAAAGGGAAAGAATATATTTGAGCTGAGACATAGGAAAAGGGTCTGTGTAGGTGAAGAACAAGCTAGCAGTGAGATCAAAGCCCTGCGTTAGGGATTGATCATGTTCAGACGGGCATTTTCTGCATCCTGTATTTCTTGGAGACGCTTCCGTGCAGCTTCTTGCACATCTGGGAATCGGTCTTCAGAAATAAGGCTTTCCAGTGTACCCTTGGCCTGGAAGGTGTTTCCCAATTCGTAGAAGGCATCCGCTGCGACAAGAAAGGCTTTGGCCTTCCAGTAGTTGACAGTAGGATAGTTGTTGCTCTGGTAAATGACCGCTTGCTTCACCTCCTCAAACTTTGCTTTTGCTTGAGCGCTTTTCTCATTGGCTTGGGCTGTGCTGCCTTGCTGGCTCAAGCGGGTGGCTTCAGCCTTCAGTGAGGTGCCTTCGTCAAGGAGAATCTTCCCGATCATGTACTGACTTTCAGCGCCAAAGTCGTTTTTAAATTCTCGTTCCACATCTTGGAAGGTTCGCTTGGCGGTCGCTTTATCACCGGAGAGGTATTGATTGTTCCCGATTTCGACATTCGCCTTCGTACGAGAATAGGCTGCGACCTCTGGATTCTGAGCGATTTGGCGGAGGATGTTGATGGCTGCGGCGTAGTCTCCCATGGCGTTGTAGTTTTTGGCTACGCCAAATTTCGCGGCTACCTTATTTTGAAGCGAACCTGCTACCTGATCCAGAGTCTGGAAAAGCTGGAGGCTGGCCATGTATTCTTTGCGCTCGTAGCGAATCTCCGCAGCTTCCTGAAGTGCCACACTCGTGAATGCATTGGAAGAAGGAGTAGAATACACCACCTCGTAGTCTTTCAAAGCGGCAGGCATCTGGCCGAGCTCTCGATAGGATCGAGCGCGAAAGACCAATGCTTCGAAGTAGTTGGGACCATTTTTGAACTCGTTGATATAGGTCGAAAACTGGTCGATCGCTGACTGGTAGTTATTCGCAAAAAATCGATCCTGACCCGTCTTGAAAGACAATTGGGCCATGCCCTCATCCATTTGTGGGGCATTTTTGCGAAAGTCTTTGAAGATCTTGTCGAATTCCCGCTCCGGTAGGAGAGAAGAAAGGTTGTCCAGCGCGACTTGTGCCTTGGCCCTGTCTTGAGGATAATCCTGAACCACTTTTTTGAAGTAAGTGATGGCAGCAGCTTCGTCGCCGTTGTTGTAGGCAGCCAACCCCAGCCGGATGTAGGCGTCGGGGGCAAGCGGGCTTCGCGGATACTCGTCCACGAGCATTTTGGCATATCGGGAAGCTTGCGGTAAATTTTTGATCCAGGTAAAATAAATTTCTGAAATTCGATCTAGCGCATCATCTCGTAGGTCAGAGTTGCGGTAGGTGGAGATCATTCTCTCGAAACTCTGCACGGAAGGCTGATAGCTTCCCTGGCGATACAGTGCCTCAGCCATCTGGTAGTTAGCATAGTCCTGAGATGTGTAGCGAAAATCGATCACTTGCTGATAGTATCGATTGGCTTTGCCATAGTCTCGCATCAAAAACAAGCAATCGGCTGCCCGCAAATGCGCGTCCAAGTAGGTGTCCTTGTCGGCATTTCGTCCGGCTTGCGCGATATAGGTTTCGAATCCTTTGAGACCTGCGGCATAATTTTTTTCCATGAATCCGACCCAGCCCAGCCCATAGGAAGCGTTGGCAAAATATTCGTGGGTATTGGCTCCGCGCGTCCCGAGGTAGCTTTGGTAAGCTGCTTTGGCAGGGCCATACTGCCCTTGACGATACTTCGATTCTGCCAGCCAATATTGTGCGCTGAGCGCCATGCTTGCATCCACAGAGTTATCAATTGTCTTCTGGAAAAAAGGCTCAGCTTGCTGGAAACCACCTCGCTCATAGAGTCCTAGCGCATAGTAGTAACACACCGTTTGGTAAGCTTTTTTGGCACGGGCACTGGTGCGTGGCACGGATTCCAGATAGCGGATGGACCTCGGATAGTCGCGGGTGTAGAGAAATACCTCACCAATGAGGCCATCGACTTCGTCAGTAAATGGTGAATTTGGAAAGTCTTTTCGGAGAGTTTGGAAGGCAGTGAGCGCTTCGTTGTAACTTTTGGTAGCGAAAGCGACTTTGCCGTATTGATAGAGGGCGTCTTGGGTAATGGTCAGGTTGGACTTGCTGTCAGAAGCTTTTTTGAAGGCAAACTTGGCACTGGCTTCATCATTCACTTCCAAAAAGGAGAAACCCAAGTAGTAAGAAGCCACTTGTGCGAGGGAGTCTTGGGAGCCTACGGCCTGCTCAAATGGGGGAATGGCGTCTTTGTAGCGTTGTTGTTTGTAGTAGGCATATCCAAAGCGGAAATTATCGCTGGGGTTCAATCGACCCCGGGCAGCAGTGAAGCGCTCAAAATATTCTGTGGTACGAAGATAATCTTCCCGCTCGAAGCTGGCGTTGGCGACAATATAGAACACCTGGGCATCCTCGCCTGTGGGGCGACTTTGGATCAGCTCATCTGCGAGGACGTACAACTCTTGATACTTTTTGAGCTTGAGCATGGTATTGGCCAGATAAATCCGCGTCTCCTTGCTGTATTTGCGGGAATTTCGCAACTGCCCAAAGGCTTCGTAGGCGCTGGCGAAGTCCTTTTCTTTGTAGAGAATAATGGCTTTGTAATAGGCTGCGTCTTCCTGCCAGGGATTGGGGCGGCGGCTGGCGATGTCAAAATAGCGGGTAGCTTGAGCAGATTTATTCTCTTGAAAATAAGCGTAGCCAAGAAAAAACACGACTTCATCAAATTGGTCCTGTGGCAGATTGCCGGACCGATAGGCTTTTTCAAGCGGGTCGATGGCATCTCGGTAATTTCGTTTGTCGAGGTAGTATTTTCCGAGATAATACTGCGCACTGGGTGCAAGGGAGTTTTCGGGGTAGCGAAAGCCAAATTCTTCCAATAATGCCACTGCATCTGCTCGCTCCAAATGGTAGGCACTGACCGCTTGCATAAAACGGGCCTGAGTATGCAAGTCATTATAAGCAGCGTTGCGAATGCCTTCCTCCAGCTCCATGTACAAATCGAGGCGCTGGAGGGCAGGGCCGTAGATTTTTTTGTCAAAAAGGTCTTCGGCATCGTAGTAAAGGCTGCCAAAAGAGTAGTATGGCGACAACTGGGCTTGTGTGGCCAGGCTGGCTCCAAGCAGGACAATCAAAATCGTTCGCTTCATTGCGAGATGCATTAGTTTCAGCGACAAAATACAGTAATTCGGAATGTTTTTCATAGAGAAGGGCATTCTCCTTTCCGATCTACGAGAAAAGATAGATGAATCGGGAGGAAAGCTGAAGCAGAAATTCAAGATCATAACGTGCATGAATAGCGGAGCAAGATAACGCAAGCTAGTAGATCTTTATTCAGGTCTTTGCGATGCTGGGAATGTGGGGACGAATTGGGGCTTGGGGTCCAGCACTTGTGCGAGACAGCGTGCTTGGCGATTTTGATGGCAACCTGCAAAAAATACGCTGTAAAAGACAGAAAACATCGCCAACAGTTGCGTTTTGGCAAGGCAGGGCCCCATACATCAGCGCAAAGGCAGTGCCAAGTGACCCCGTTCGCGCAAACCACCCCACACACAAAAGCCCCTTTCTCCACGAGAAAGGGGCCCACACAACTCTAACGCTTTAACGATAGTCGCTAGTCTTTTACGTGATTGAAGCAAGGCAGATGCGAGGGATTACTCCAAAAACATCATAGTTGCCGATATTTTCGTCCAAATACCTTATTCTGAAGACCAACGGCATCATCTCGGGTATGTAGTGTGAGGGTTGATCAATCAATTTCAATTTGAATGCTGCGGTTTCGACCTTTTTTGTCTAGGAGAAATCGCTCGCGATACAGCATGAAAGCAGCTTCGCCTACGTCTTTGAGATAGACATAATTGAATCCGCCGGAAAAAACGGCACCCAGTCCAGGCACCAGACCAATGGCTTTTTTGGTGATGGTGCGCTCTACGATTTCCTTGATCACAATTCTGCTGATGAAGCTTGTCGCATTCTTGCCCAGATGCTTGGTCGTGAAATCGCCCACCAATTCCCCGTACACTTCGGAGTATCTTCCAGCTTCAAAATCTTTGAGCTCGGCGAGAGATTTTTGCTTTTGGATTTTATCGGACGCTGCGGAGATTTTGAAGACCCTCATCATGTATTCCATTTCAAAAGCCCTCTCTCTGACTTCTCCGTCTGGTGAATGTGGATTGTAGCCGTAGCTGAGTGCGATTTGATAGATTTGGCGGAGGGAGAGCAGGAACAGCGTGGGCAAGTCAGCGATGAGTCCTGGCCAGCCGACAATGCCTGTTCCCACGCCGGAGATGGTCCCCACGCGCGTGTTTTGGGTGATGTAGTCTTGCGCCACATGATCGAGGTCATGGATGGAAGCCTTACGAAGTTCAGCGATGGTGGCAGCGTAAATGTCAAATTCTTTGGCAGCCTTGAGCACGTCCTCCGGATTCACGGACCACGAAGAGGCATCGTGGACCTTTTCAACAATTTTTTCAGTGAGGGAAGCCACGTTTGACTTCACTTCCTCGGGTGTAATTTTGTCTGTCAGCCAGGAGATGGGCTTGCTGACAAAGTCGGTCGCCCGATTGAGAAAGCTAGGGTTAGAACCCTTCCAAGCAGCAATCTCGTCAAGGATTTTGCTCTCGGATGCGTTTAGTTTTGCCATATGAATTACAAACTCGATTGATAAACTCGATTTACAATTTCGCCGAAATCTGCGTTAGTTTACAGGCTTCTAGCCTGAAGGTTGGGCAGAGAGAAAATTAAATGTATGAAATTTGGCACCAAAGCAGTCCACGCTGGCATAGAACCAGATCCCTCCACAGGCGCAATCATGACGCCTATTTTCCAGACAAGCACATATGTGCAAGCGGCTCCCGGAGACCATCAAGGATATGAATATGGTCGCACACAGAATCCTACGCGCTCCGTACTCGAATCCTCCCTCGCTGCGCTCGAAGGCGGGGCATATGGCTTGGTCTATGCTACTGGAATGGCCGCTGTCGATGCCATTCTCAAGTTGCTGCGTCCTGGAGACGAGGTCATCGCCACAAATGACCTTTATGGAGGAACATATCGGATCTTTACCAAAATTTTTGAGCCTTTCGGCATACGCTTTCGATTCATCGGGATGAATAAGCTCGAGGTGCTGGAGCAGGTTATATCGCCGCAAACTCGCCTCATTTGGGTCGAAACGCCCACCAATCCCTTGATGAACATCATTGACATTGAGGCAGTCGCAGCGATAGCCAAGGCCCGGGGGATCCTAACTGTCGTTGATAATACCTTTTCTTCTCCATATCTCCAGCAGCCGCTGTCGTTGGGTGCTGACATTGTCCTGCACTCCATCACCAAGTACATCAATGGCCACTCTGATGTGGTCATGGGTGCGCTGGTGCTCAATGACGAAGAACTCGCTGCGAGGTTGAAATTTATTCAGAATGCGTCGGGTGCTACTCCCGGGCCGCAAGATTGCTTTCTCACGCTGCGAGGAATCAAGACCCTACACTTGCGGATGCGTCAGCACTGCACAAACGGGAAAGAAGTTGCACATTTTCTTCGAAATCATGTCAAAGTCAAGCAAGTCAACTGGCCGGGATTTCCCGATCATCTCAATCACGATGTGGCCGCAAGACAAATGAAAGACTTTGGCGGGATGATTTCATTTACGCTGAAGGGCGATAGCATAGAAGATGCGCTACGGGTGCTCAAAGGGACCAAGCTCTTCGCACTTGCAGAAAGTCTCGGCGGTGTGGAGTCGCTCATCGGGCACCCTGCCACCATGACCCATGCCTCGATTCCACATGCAGCACGCATGGAAGCTGGCTTGGAAGATACGCTGATTCGACTTTCCGTTGGGATTGAAGACCATGAAGATTTGCTCGAAGATCTGGCGCAAGCCCTGGACTTTTGAGAATGGCACTTGTGAGGTTCAGGAAAGTTCTTCTGGATATGCTATGGAAGATCTCAGGTAGGAGAACATTAGTTGTCGGTCAACAGAATGTTTGCTCTGTTGATGGAGGCAAGCGCTAAAAGTCCCTCTGAATGATAACATTTACCGATAGCTGGATTGCGTTTTTAATAATTCCTAACAAACTTCCTTGACACGTTTGTTTTTTTATCATGGATGAACAAGGACTTTCTTTTACTACTGTTATGTTGGTCGATGACGACGCAATGACCAACATGATGAACCAACTCTTGCTCCGAAATTTTTTCCCTTCCGACGCCCTCACTGTACACGATAATCCGGATTCCGCCCTTCAATGGTTGGAATCTGCCCGCCGAAAAGGCGAAAAACTCCCAGATTTAATTCTGTTGGACATCGACATGCCGGGCATGTCGGGCTGGGAGTTGGTCGCCGAAATTCGGAGGCGAAAGCTTCCGCTCAAGGTATGCATGCTCTCCTCTTCGATTGATCCAACCGATCAGGATCGCGTCAGCTCCTTTGAAGAGGTGCTGGATTATATTTCAAAACCACTTAAAACAGCACACATTCCCCGGCTGCTACAGTTGGTAAAATAGAAAAGGACATTTCACCAAAAGCATTATTTGAAAAGAAGCACAAAAAAAGCAGTCGATCATGATGCGATCGACTGCCAATTGATCCCCTAACCAGTCCACAAATGAAACTTGAGTGAGCTTACTCCGTGCGCGGAGCTGAGTCGCGTGGTTGATCTCGGTGTTCTCCTTCGACGAAAATGGACGCACATTTCACAAAGGCTGGCACAGCGTCCAGACAGTCCCGATTGTTGGTATTGAGTGGATCCAAGCTCAGTCGAATCTTTTGTCCGGAGTAGAGTTTAAAAGGAATGTCCTCGGCATTGAGCGGTGTGAAGAGCCGTCGATCCTCCATGAAGAATACATATTCGCAGTCGTATTGGCCACGTAATACGCGCACGATCGCTGTCTTCTCGCATTCCTCGGAGGCAATTTCTGTGGCTTCCATAGAAATTGGCGCATTCCCTGGATTTCGGTCTTCAATCGAATGATCAGAAAGGCCGCAGCTGCTGAGCAAAAGGCTGGCGCCGAATATTCCCATCCATAGTTTTTTCGCGTCCATGTGAGTTGTTTTTGATGTTTTTTTCATGGCCGATTTCCTTAACCGACATGACGAAATTGCAGATTGTTCGATAAATCGTAAAATCAGAATTTTCATATTTCTTACCCGTAACCCAGAGCATTTTCCATGCTGGATTCGTGATTAGATGTTGCATGATCATATTTTGGCACCTTTTCTCAACATGAATCTTTCTTTCAGGCGCCGAAGTGCTATTCATTTGGGTGATATGACTGCAATGCAGAGCGCTCCAGTTCTTCCCACACGAGTGTCATGGTCTTTCGCTTTTGTGATACATACATTTCCATTTGGTCGGTGAAGTGGGGACTTTCTGGCTTGCTCGACGCTCCGTAGGGCATGACGGTCTCCAGCACGACAGGGCCTTCTGGGCCATATTTTACAAACTGAATGAAGCCATCTCCGACCATACTTTCAAATCGACCATCTTTGCCTGGAACCGCATAGATCGCAGCTAGGATTTCAGGGCCGCCACTCACTGGCAGGTCCACATTGCCTCTGCGATGTCGCTGTAGCTCGCCGAGCGGCACCGCTAGTTGACCAAAATGCTTCTGCAAGTACCCGACACCCAGACGCAAGGCCGTCGCAAGCTCCTCTTCGCTGGCCCGATACCCCCGCTTCCATCGCCCTTCGGGGGCCAGCGCTTGATACATAAAGTGCCAGCTCAGCAAAAACAAGGTCGCTCCCTTGCTAGTGTGGTGGGTGCTACGGTCCCAATCGCGAAGGACCTGTAGCGCTGGTGCCAGGTCAGGGTGTGTCGATGGGTCGATTTCGAGAAGGGAGTGCCAATTGACGATCACCGGGTCTGGCAGGGTGTCGCTGTAGTGCAGGTCGTATTTGATTCGCACAAAATCCTCCCAATTCAGGATGCCGGGTGAGTCGTTTTCTATGCTTCCTTCGACTACTCTTTCTCTGATTTCTCCTATTCCTTGATCCTGAAGCAGCTCCAAAAATCGAAGGCTACGGTTGTTGTGGGACTGGAGGTAGCCGTGGCCATGCGGAAGCGAGGCGATCGATGGGGCATCTGCCGGTGCAGTGGAAAAGAAGGGCGAATGGTTGGTGTTGAATACGTAGCCGCAGGCGGGATCGAGTACCTGCGCCAAAGAATCAAAAGGAACAAACGTGGTCCACAAGGTCTCACTGGTGTTGCCCGGCACCACGCCAGACCAGTCATATCGGCTTGATCTACGCGGAAATTTGGCATTGCCCACATAATAAATATGCCCTTCCCGGTCCGCATAGACGATGTTGGTTCCCGGAATAGCATTCATTCGCAATGCCTCTTGAAAGGATGTCCAATCAGTCGCTTTGTTCATTCGGTACCATTGCTCGGCCGCGCGAATATCTTGATTGGCGGGAAACCGTAGCGCATAGAAGCCTTGTCGATTCCGCAGGGTCAGTCCATACACCGAGCGATAGTATTTCCGCGAAAGGGGAATTCTCACAGGGCCTATTTTCACGCGCAACTTCACCCGAAAGCTCTCCAGCGTCTTCCACTCCTCGTCGAAACGATATTGTAGCGGATTGTTCGGATGCATTTGTAGCTCATAGACGTCTGCTAGATCGGGGTGATTGACCGTGTGGGACCAGCCGAGATATGGATTGGTCCCTACAAAGGGGGTGATACCGCCCGGAAAGGTAGCGCCAAGGAAATTCCAGCCTTCATCGCTCACCAAGTGCGCTTCATACCAAGAATAAGGCCCTTGTAGGGGTTGGTGAGAGTTGCTACAGAAGTAGGTGTGGCCATCCTCGGTGATGCTGGGCGAAATCGCAAAGGCATTGGAACCAGTGGGTATTGCTGGCGTGACTTCAGGGAGGCGGTTGTCGAAAATGTCTGCGAGCGGCCCCTGCACACCAGTGAGAAAGGCCGTTTCGAACACATAGCCTTTGATGATGTCTTTGCCGGTGAAAGGAAGAAGGCCCTTCAACAATAGCTCTTGTGGGTGCTTGGCGGCGTAGTCATTGAGCCCAGCTGCGTAGGCTTCTATCAGTTCGCGAAAGGCCGGGCTTAGATCTTGTGTGTAGCGCTGATCGACCAGCGTATCAACGCCAAGCATGGCGGCAGCCACGTCCAGAATTGCGCCCGACTTGCCACTGTAAGCTGCAAGGCGACCGCGCAAGGGAAGAAGTGTGAGCTGAATGGTCTTAAAATCGTCCTCTGCTTGGGCCCAAGCAAATCCGTAGGCTACTTCTGCATCGGTGGGTGCATGGATGTGAGCGACGCCAAAAGAGTCTCGCAAGATCGTGATCCGCTGCGGATCAATGGTCCTCGTAGAGGTCTGCGACCATGCGGAGGTGCTGAGCGAGAAGAGAACTAGGAGGGCAAGCAGGGATTTCATTGGGGAAAGGCTGTGGTGGAGGAAAAGGCGGATTTGGCAGAAATGGCGCATGCGCGAATCTGCTTCCAGGCACTTAGGAGCTGTGATCGCTCCAGATAGGGCTGGCCTGCGACCATGCGCAAGGTGTACTGATCACGGAGCTGGGTGTGGGTGAGATACAAGGTTCCCGACTGCTGAATGAGCGCCAATAAGGCTTTATTTAGCTCATTCCATTTAGTGGGATCTATGTCCGAGGGGCAGTAGCGGAAGCAGATGAGGTTGAATGACACAGGTGCAAGCAACTCAAAATCGGGTTCTGCCTCCATGATTTGGGCGATCTCTTTCGCCCAGACGATGTGGTTTCGCAGGATGGTTTGGATGCCTTCTACGCCAAAGCTTCGCATCACAAACCAGAGCTTCAGCGCGCGAAACCTCCTGCCCAGCGGAATGCCCCAGTCGCGGTAGTTGTGGACTTGCTGGTCATGGGCAGTTCGCAGATATTCTGGCAAAATCTCGAAGGTGCGAATCAGGGAAGCCTTGTCTTTCACAAAGTAAGTGGAACAGTCAAAGTGGGTGAGCATCCATTTGTGGGGATTGAAGACGAAGCTATCAGCAAGATCTAGCCCCTCGCTCATCCAGCGGTATTCCGGCAGAAGTAAGGCAGCACCTGCGTAAGCAGCGTCCACATGTACCCAAACGTGGTGTCGCTGGGCAATATCGGCGATGGATGGTAGAGGATCAATGGCGGTAGAGCTGGTCGTGCCCAAGCCCGCGACGATACACAACGGGCGATATCCCGCAGCCACGTCTGCCAAAATAGCTTGTTCCAGCGCCATGGGATTCATCGCAAAGTCTCCGTCGGTGGCGATAGGAATAAAATTTTCGCGACCAATTCCGGCGATTTTCACGGCTTTTTCGATGCTGGAATGAATCTGTTCCGAGGCATAAACGCGAAAGGTGCCTTGATCCCTAAGCCCGTGCTCATTGCTGGCGAAAGCGGTAGCACGCTCACGAGCTGATAATATGGCGCACAAGGTGGCTTCGGAGGCAGTAGATTGGATGACCCCGTCCCAACCTTCGGGAATGCCCAGGAGCTGCCTGAGCCAATGCATCATTCGTTCTTCTAATTCCGTGGCAGCAGGAGAAGTTTCCCAAATCATGCACTGAGCCGCCAGAGCTGTGCTCAGCATTTCCGCCAGGAGAGAAGGGTAGGAGCTATTGGCTGGAAAATAGGCCATGAAACCCGGGTGCTGCCAGTGGGTCATGCCCGGGAGAATGATTTCCTGAAAATCTTTCCAAATGTCCTCCATTCGTTCCCCATGGACAGGGGCTTCGGCGGGGAGTCGATCGAAAATTTCTCGTGGCAACACCTGGGATTTCACCGGATACTGATTCACATTGGCGTAATAGTCAGCAGTCCAATCGACCAGCTGGTGTGCCCAAGCACGGAATTCGTCTGCCTGCATCATAGGAGAGAAAGTAGTAGGTAACTAGGAAGAGATTCGAAAGTAAGCATTAGAATAGAAAAACCGACGGGCCTTCGATCTGATCCTCTCGTAGAAGCCAAAGTCCTCTGCGGCGTTTGTATTTTCTTTCAACCCGGAAAGTTACGTGCGCCTTTTCCTGTGTGAAGGAGATTTATTTAACTTGCACGCCATGATTCAAACCCAACTCATGAGAACCTGCCGACAGTCACCGATCTTGTGGATGGTGGTGATGATCACGATCATCAGCTCCTGTGCTCCCATCGTGAGTCGCCACCGCATGGTCATAGGACACGAGACGATCCTGTGCCCGGATTCCATTCGCGCCACCTGTATGTTGGTGAAGATCGACACTGCTTCGCAATGGATGGCATGGCCCATGACCAAAGAGATTTATGGCTTCACCTACCAGAGTGGATTCAAATATGAACTTGCGGTAGAAGAAGTCCGCAAGCGCGGAAAAAATACCCTTCCATGGTGGAGGGTCGTGGAAGTGATGACCAAAGAAGA
>DAITMB010000086.1:17497-22189 GCA_036835375.1 Bacteroidota bacterium | reverse complement strand
CAGCAGACCCCAAGGCCTATTTGGTGCGGGCGGAGGCATGGTATCGGCTGGGTAAGATGGTCGAAGCGGGAAAAGACTGGGACATCTATGAGCAAATGTCAAGATAGAGAGATGGCCTAAATTCCACCTCAACTCCTCAACCACTATTCGGCTCCGTGGCTCACCACAAGTAGCTCCAGTTGCTGGCGGATTGATAAAGGGTCAATTTTTTTGGTTCTCTGACAAAAATGGCGGAAAACTCGTGCTCTAACCCTCATAAGGGTAAGGAAACCCTTATGAGGGTTAGTATGCGCCAAAATTGTCAGAGAACTATTTTTTTTGCTCAATGCATCATCATAACAGGACAAGTGTCGCAGAATGAATCAGGTCCTTTGGCATGTGCGCAAGTACATTTGTCTGGCTCCACTGAATCGAAAATGTTGACCAATAGGATCAAGTACTGATTCATCGGGGTGGACTTAAAGGAAAGGGTTTTCCACACGAGTCAATCGTTTATCCACGAGTAATCCACAACATTATCCACACGAGTGGATTTGTGGGAAATGGTTGGGGAGTTGAATCAGAAGTAAACAACATTGCGGATTGCAGCCTGAATTCTTCTCGCTCCTTCTATTCTCAATTCCACGAGGAAGACGGCAAAGCTGTCCCATGATTTGAACAGAGCAGAAAGAACTGTGGTTCGCATTATTTCGTAACTCCTGAGCTTATGATTGCAGTCTTGCTCAGTGGTCTTGTGGTCTTTTGTTTGTGCGATCATGGTTCGGGAAAAGCCGAGTATTGAGCAAACAATCAGGATCGTCTTTGTAGTTTAGAATCGAGTGGCAGCGAAGGATGACATGGTCTTCGAAAGATGCTCTATATTAATAACAAATTCTATCGAAAGGCCTTTTGCAGAATTTTGCCGCAAAAGGAAACGAGGAATCTTTTTGATCCAACAGAAGTCAACGTGATCTCTATGCGCAATTTGTTCGTGTGGTCCATGGTGTTAGGACTAATGCTAGTGGGGAGTGTCAGGGTACAGGCCCAAGAAGTCGATTCGAGTTATTGGGTACAATACGCTCACCCGCTCAATCTGGAAGAGGGGGGGTCGCAGTCCTTTGCCATGCTGGACACGGTGGTGTCGAGTTATAAATTTTTCTTCACGGCAGAGCAGCATTGGCGCTCCATCAACACCCAGATTCAGTTTTCTTTTTTGCGGTATTTGCACCAGCAGGCAGGTGTGCGCAATCTCATTGTGGAGGGGGGATACAGCTATGGATATTTGCTGAATGAATATGTGCGCACAGGCGATGAACGCCTGCTGGACAAGATCATGAAGGATGTGCCTGTTTGCCCGGAAGACCAAAAGGTGCTTTACCGCAACATATTTCAATACAACCAAGGGCTGGTGCGCCCGGAGCGGATCCAGGTGACAGGTATTGACCTTGAGCATTCGCCGGAGTTGGTCTTGCAGACGCTCAACCGGATGCTACCACAGGAGGCACCTACGCGCAAGATCTCACAGAAAATCAAGCAACTCCAAGACTTGCATCATTCCCCCATCTACGATGAGGCTGAGGTAAAAAAGTATTTTCGCAGCCTCAGTCGCCATGCCGAGCGCCACGCGAAGGACTATGCAGCCTATTGGGGGGAGGACTTTCCGATTTTCACCATGATTCTCGACAACACCATTCACGGGTTCCAATTTACCTGGCTGCGCTCCGCTCTGTTTCAAAAAAGCTGGCAAGAGCGGGAAGCCCGGATGTACGGAAATTTTCTCACGGTTAAGCCTAGGATGAAAGCTGGCAACTACTACGCGCAATTTGGTGCATTGCACACCGACATTAAGCAATCTCAAGTGTGGGATTTTCCCAGCTTGGCGCACCGCCTGAATTTCCAGACCAGCTCGCCGGTCAGGGGAGAGGTGCTCACTATTTCGCGCTACGTCCGCAGCATGAGCGACAACTACCAGAAACTAGGTGAGTACGAGGCGCTCCAGGATATTGTCGAAAAAGTGGATTCGCGCTTTGATCAGTCGGTCGTGCTCTTCAGCCTCATAGGGCGAGATAGCCCGTTCCTTGAAATGAGCAAGACCTTTCAGTTCATCATGCTCATTGATGAAGACCTTGAGGAGGCGCAGTGCGATTGATCATCCACGCTCGATGGACTTTCCTCAGCCATGAATGGCTTCGGACTTGCCGTAGCGCTCAATGACTTCCCCCTCAAATTCTAAAAAGGCTTCCCACCTTGCTTCTACGTCGAGGTGTGGGCACAATTCGCGGGCCAGCTGAAGAAACATCGTGTAATGGCGCGCCTCCGAAATCATGAGCTTGTGATAAAAAGTAGCCAAATCTTCGTCCTCGATATTTTCAGACAGTACTTTAAATCGTTCACAACTCCGCGCTTCAATCATGGCCGCGAACAAGAGCTTGTCACACAAGAGCACTTCGCGGCCCTTGCCTTTGCCTTTGAGGTAGGCCATTAACTCATTCACATAGGAATCCTTTCGTTCGCGCCCCAGTTCGAAGCCGCGCTCCACAATTTTTTTGTGGACCATGCGAAAGTGCCCCATTTCTTCCTGTGCCAAGTCGGCCATCTTGCTCACAAGATCGGGATATTCTGGGAATTGAATGATGATCGAAATGGCAGAGGATGCGGCCTTCTGCTCGCAATAGGCATGGTCTGTAAGAATTTCTTGGATATTTTGCTCAGCAACATGTTTGACCCATTGCGGATCTGTTTTCATTTTGAGCTTAAGCATAGAGGGGAAACTAAGTAAGTATTTCGCGCAAAATATAAAAAAAAGAAAACCAGTCAAGTGCGACTAGGTAACCATTTCCGCATGAAACTAACTGTTGATTCTTCATTTATCTCCTTTCAGGCCCTCTCAGGACGTAAGAATAGCTTTCTATTATACCTTTGAAATATCGAATCATACATGAGAGCACTTGACGCAGCCCCTACTGCTCAATAGTACGGAAAACCGAAGTATGATTGGGTTTCTTCTTTTTCTGTTTGTAAGAATTGTCCTAAATCCTTTGCGTCATGAGAACTTTAAACGCCTATTTATTCCTAGCTACTTTCATCTTCAGCGGAACTCAAACATTTGCCGCTCTCCCGTTTTTTCAGAATTTTGGCAATCCAGAAGGATGCCCGCTTTTTGGAAATAACTACTACTATGCCGGAGAGGTTGTCAGTACCGAATTCGATACGCTTTACAGTACCGAATGCTACTTCATCAATCCCCTCACGGTGACCCTCAAAGAATCCTTGGTGCCAGGCCAGGGTTACACGATGTATCTCCACTTTTCGGAGATCTACTACGGAGAAGGAAACCCAATTCAGAACATCGGAGACGGCGGTAGAATCTTTCATGTGGACGTCGATGGAATTCGGGTTTTGAACAACTTTGATATTCACGGCATTGTCGGCCCACGGCAAGCAATGGTTTTTAAGTACAACTTCGTCGCTGATGCGGATGGATTTGCCAAGCTTACCTTCACTCCTGTTGTCAACAATGCTAAGATTTCGGCTGTAGAGATTGTCGAACTGGATGAGGAAAGCCTTTACCCTCCTACTACCAGCATTTACGACCTCAATAACGGCAGCTTCCCTGTAGAACTCCTCGACCTGGATGCTCGCACCGTCGGAAACCAAGTGCAAGTCACATGGACCACAGTGTGGGAAACCAACAACGCCGGATTTGACATTCAAATGGGCAATTACTACGGAGGATTCTCTACAGTAGGATTTGTTGAAGGTGCCGGCAACTCTACTGAAGCACTTTCCTACCAATTCACCACGCCTAACCTTGGGTTCGGTACCTATGTCTTCCGACTCAAGCAGCGAGATTTTGACGGAAAAGTTTCCTTCAGTCCCATGGTGGAAGCCACAATTGGCAACCAGCTCACTTCCTCCATGCAACCGCTTGTGCCTAACCCCGCGACGGAATATACCTTGCTGAGATTTTTTGGAGAAGAGGGAGACGATGTCCTCGTAAGTGTGCACTCACTCCACGGCCAAGAACTCTCCAGGATCTACGACGCCAAGCTTCCCCAAGGCGGTCAGCACTCTCTCCCGATATCAACTGGAGACCTGATCCCTGGCATCTACTTCGTGCAACTCGTGCAAGAAGGACATGTCATGACACAGCGCCTGATGATTTCTCCCAAGTAATCTTCTCGCTTGTCCTCTCAAACAATGGCAGGGTCGTGGATTTCCGCGGCCCTGTATTTGTTTTAAGCGGCAGCCAGCACAGGAAGTCGAGCCAGATGAAACTGGAATGGAGCTTCATGGATGACTTTTTTCTCATCTCATAATTTCGCCCAAACGTTCCCTTCGGGAGTCGCGCGTTTCAAGGGGGGCGATATATTCAATGATTACGGCCCGATTCTTTTTTTCTGGCAGAAATGGCATGGTTATTTGAGCAAGCAGGGAAGCCTGATTTGGATCGCTACCGCTCGCCCTTCGAGCGCACGTGTTTGAATGAGGCCGTCTCATTCCTTCCTCCTGCACTTGAATCCACTGGTTTATGGTTCCAAAAACGAAGATCCGAATTTTACAGACCGCACTTCGGCTGTACAACGACCACGGCGTGTATAGTCCACACGGCGAACTGGTGACTGCTCGGCGCATCGCGGCTGCCCTCCGCATGAGCGATGGAAACCTCCGCTACCATTTTCCGACCAAAGAGGACATCATCCGCGGCCTGTA
>DAITMB010000086.1:0-17397 GCA_036835375.1 Bacteroidota bacterium | reverse complement strand
TCGGAATTCAGTAATATTACGCCAGAACCCATGAGCAAGCTGTCCCAACTGAGCGTATTGCGGGCACTCGGCATCCCGACTCCTGCCTTTACTTCGGTGAGGTACGAGTCGTTTCGGCTGGATACCTATAGCGAAGAGGTGGGGCAGCTTCGCTTTCCAGTGGTGGTGCGCTCCAGCTATGTGGCTTCATCGGAGAATGCAGAAATTGAGACATTGGGAGAGGTCGCTACCCCTCCTGTTGAGCTGGAAAGGCATTTATATGCAGGCGTGGAACTAAGCAAAGAGCGTTTATTCGAAGCCATTGACTCAGTATTCGCAAGCTATCCGAATCCCGCGCAGCAAGTAGTGGTGGTGCAAGAAAGCCTTCGCGCAGAATGCAAAGGGGTACTATGGGCCTACAGAGATCATCTGTGGAAAACAGAACCAGGCAGAACCAAGCACAACTCAGATGCAGCTCCTGATTCCATGATCTTCCTGCCCAAATTCACACGGGCTGACCATGAGTGGTCTCGGATCTATCGACTGTGGCGACCCTCGCCAGCACAGGTGCCGCGCAGCCAGCTACGTGCCCTCATCGCCCTCTCAGCTTATGCTGGGGAATTGCTGGAAGAATTTGCACTGGAAGCCCCGCATGGCCTTGAAATTGAGTATGGTCTCGTCAAAGGCAAAGCTTATGTGCTCCAATTCAAGCCTTTGACACAGCCACAGCAAGCCGAAGAAATCCTCAGCTCCGCCAGCCACAAAGACATTCTGCCGCCCCAGCCCTCCGTTTTTGTCAGCGGCATGATCGCATCTTGCCGTCGCCATCTATTCACCTACTATCAAAACCTTGATGCTACGCTGCCTTCCCGCTCTTTTGTTGAGCTGCTGGGCGGAATGCCCTGGATCAACCTTTCTGCCCTGCTAGATGTGATGGTGCATTGGGGATTGCCGACAGGGCTGGTAACAAGGTCGGTGGGAGGCGTTGATTTTTATCGTGTGCGGTCTCGTCCATATCGCATGGCGAGCAAACCTCAAGTTTTTTTTCATCTGCTCAAGGAACAACTCGGTGTCGGAAGCCGGGTCAAGCGCTGGGTCAATAACACCAAACGATCCCTCGCTGAGGCGCAAGCGCAGCGTCGGCTGCTTTGGTTTCAGGACCCAGACATCGCGTTTACCAATTGGCTCACCCAGCTCCAACTCATCTACGTGGAGCAAGTGGCGCTGATGCAAGCGTTGACTGGAGCGGTGTCGGTGCCAGCTCGATTGCTCGACCGAGCCAAGGTGCTCGACAAACTTCAGGGAATCGACTCTGGGCTGCAGTATCCCGAGGCGTTTGAAGGAGTGGCAAGCGGGGCAGTGAGCGTTTACGAGTTTCAGCAAAAATTCGGACATCGTGGCTTCTTCGAATCAGATATCGGGCAACCTCGCTTCGGAGAAGCTACGGTCGAAGCCCTGGCAAAAGTCCTTGTTTTTCCTGAAAAAAAGCGGACGATACGGCCCAGATCCGGTTGGGCAAAGCTTGTGAGTCGGCTCTTGGATCCCATCACGTCGCTGTTTGCGAACCAGGAAGGGCTACAGGATGAAGTCATGAAGATGTTTGCTGCGCTCAGGAGCGAGATCACGGTGCAAACACAGGCCCGATTTGGAGATGCCTTCGAATTTAGAGACTATCGTCCCGAGGATCTTGCGCAGGGATTTGAGGAAAGCTGGGACAGCAAAAAGTGGGAATCACTCACCTATCCCACACCCATTGGCTGGGACATGGATGTGTTCTTAGCTAATCGTCTCGGGCAAAGGGTAGCGATAGGACAGCTACTTGGACCTTCTGCTGCCGAGCGTAGAGGTAGTGCAATTGGCATTGTGTCGGGCAAGGTAAGAGGACAGATCTGGGTGTTTCAGCCCGACGCGTTGGGATTTGCCGTCTGCCCAGATTTTTCCAGTATCATTCTCCTGACTTCGAGCCTCGACATGAGCTGGGCTCCTTATTTCTTGCGGGTGGACGGAGTCCTTTCTTACGTGGGTGGAACACTCTCTCCTGCTGCCACGATTATGCGCAAATTTGGAATACCATCCATTCTTCGTGTTCCTGCAGACCTTGAGTTGCATACTGGAGACTGGGTCGAAATGGATGGGAACACGGGCCGCGTGGTAAAGCTCTCTGTGGAACCAGCACCGTCCAAGTAGAAAATGTTGCGGCTCAGCCAGCTGCGGCGTGCTTTTCGGACGTCCCAGACTATATTTCTGTACTTCCGCACACGTTCTTCCTGTCACTGAACCGCTACGACACCTTCGTCGATGCCCGTTCCCATCTACCCAGTGCCTTCGGGCGACTTGGGAATCTGTGTTTCCGACAGATCTCAACACTTCACAGGAAATGAAGAAAGGTCAACACTTGTCGGCACCTCCTGCCGCCTGGGAATTTTATTTTTGCTCGATAGAGAAACATCCAGCTTCGATCATGGTGGATCTCGCTTGGGACACCCATGCGCCCGTGCGTGGCCAAGCAGAATTGATCGAAGTAGAACTCGTTTTGCTTTCGCCCGACGCCGACGGCCTCTCAGACACTTCGGAGGCGCCCCGGCTCTTTGCGATGGAGGACCAACTGGCGCTCGGCATGGCTGCCGGGATCAATGGCTGGTATGTAGGACGGGTCACCGCCCGTGGAAAGCGGGTTTTTTATTTTTATGGACCCACTTCTCTTGACAGGGAAAGGGTCGTTGAAGAAACGTTGATTGATTTTCCTGAATACGAGTGGCAGGTGCGCCACCAGTACGATCCGGGTTGGAAGGTTTTCAGGGAGTTGCTCATGCCTTCCGAAGAAGAGGCGCATCTGATCCGCAATCGGCGGGCATTAGATGAATTGTCTCGAAAAGGGGACGAACTCCAACTGCCCCGCCCCATCACCCATAAGCTCATGTTCAGGAGCCGCGCCGATGTAGATATCTTTTTGAAAAAGTCTGGCACGAACCAGTTGAGCAAGGACATCTCCCAGCATTCGGAAGGGTGGATCCTCACCCTCACCAAACACGGCTCCGTGGTGCGGAGCGAGCTTGATGAGCTTGCCTGGAGCTATGCGCAAGTCGCGAGAACTTGCAAAGGGCAATATTGGGGCTGGACCAGCGAGGTGGTTCAACTTGGGTAAGCTATTCGGATCAGTAGAAGCTCAATTTCTCCAAAGAGGAGAAGGCTGCGATGGCTTGGGGGTAAACACCTCTCGAGAAGCAGTGATCTGCTTGACAAAATACATGGGAATATTGCCCTTGTTCTTGGCGGGCAGTGCTCCCCGGGCAATGCAGCTGGCCTTTCCGCGAATGAGATGATAGGTTTCTTCGGAGATGTTGACTTCCCAAGCTTCCCCAGCAGATTCCATTCTCGCAGCCGTATTCACGGCATCTCCCCACACGTCGTAGGTAAATTTCTTGTTACCGATCACGCCAGCCACGACTTTGCCACTGTTGATCCCAATGCGAAGCTCCCAAGGATCCTCCCCCCGCATTTCTTTTTCTACTTTCCAGCGGTGCATGAAGGCTTGCATGTCGAGGGCGGCTGCCACAGCTTCAATGGCATGGTCTGCGCGAGGATTGGGCACACCTGAGACCGCCATGTAGGCATCTCCGATGGTCTTGATTTTTTCCAATCCATATTGGTCCATGATCTGGTCGAAGGCCTGGAAGACGTAGGTGAGTTCGTTCACAAGTTCATCTGGGCTGAGCTTCGCAGCGATGGCGGTGAATCCCTTGAAATCAGTAAATAGAATCGTCGCCTCTTCAAATTCCCTTGACTTCACTTTTCCGTGCTCAATCAGCTCTTTAGCAATTTCCGAGGGGAGGATCTTGAAGAGCAAGTCTTCCGTTTTTTGTTTTTCCTTTTCTAGTGCTGTCTTGGCCTTTTTACGGATGCGACTCCGGTTGAAAAGAGCTAAAATGATGGTCAGGGCAAATACACCCCCGCCCAAGACACCGATTCGGAACGTGTTTTCACGCGCTTCCCTTGCCGCGATTTCCGCGTCCTTGTTTTGAATTTCTAACTGCTTGGTGCGAAGCTCTGCAGAGTCTTTTTTGCGCTCCATTGTGAGGAGGTTGGTGGTGCTGATGAGCACTTTGTTGGAGTCCAGTTGTTGCGAAAGAGAATCTCTCACGGTTTCTATTTGGACCTGCACTTCCTCGACCTGGGTTTGAATCTGCTGTTTTTCCAAATAATTTTGAAGCAGAGCCACCGTGGTCCCAAGATTTTTTTCTACCGCTCGCTGAAGGGAGGCGTTGCCACTCCTTCGAGCCTCCGGCATGGCTTGGTTAAAGTGCGTGATCGCTCGCTGAAAATTCTCCATTTTCACCTGCACTTCTCCCATGCGATTGTAGGCGTAGGCGGCTTCATCAGCACTTCCCCCTGCTTTGGCAAATTGCACCCCTTTGACGTAGCTGGCGTAGGCCTTTTCCCAATTGCGCTGCTCTTCATAGGCATTCCCGATGATGCGTTGATCTTTGGCCAGGTCCACCTTGAACCGAGGGTCGTCGGGAAGATTGGCTTTTTTCCACACCACGGTCTGCTCAAGCTGCGTCACGGCCAGATCATATTTTTTGGTCGTGAAGTAAATCGTTCCCAAGTTGGAGAGGGCCTGTCCGCGCTCATTGAGGAGCTGGAGCCCGGCTGCGAGGGTGATGGCCTGCTTGGCATAGACAACGGCGGTGCTTGCTTGCTCATTGGCAATGCTTCTGGAGGCGGAGATGAGCTTCATGACCTTGGCCGGGCCATTGGGCATGCGATCAATTTCGGCCTTGAGACGCTGAAGGTCTGTCTGGGCTTGTAGGGAGAAGCCAAGGATCATGAGCGGCAGGAGAAAATGGATCTTCAGCTTGCGATGACGGACCATAAGAGTTGGGATAGGGAATGCGAAGAAAAAAGATTGTTTTGGCACCGGAAGATAGTGAACAAGGCAAGTATTTGGAAGTCAGCAACCTTGCGAAATCATGAAATGATTTACCTTTCCTGCGGAATCTTCTCAAAATATTCCCTCTGAGTCCCTATCTTAAGCCACTACTTATGATTTTTCAACAGGAGCAACAAATCAAGGCTTTGGGAGAATCTGCGCTCTTTGCGGGATGCTCTCCGGAAATTTTGGAAGCCGTCGTAGCCAAGGTCAAGTATCGGCAATATTTTCCGCAAGATGTGATTGTTTGGCAGGGGCAGCCGAGTACTTCGCTTTTTCTTGTGATCAATGGGATTGTTGCTATCAAGCAGCGCGGGCGCGACTCGGAGCAGGTCTTGGCCTATCTCATGGCGGGAAATACCTTTGGAGAAGTGGGGATTTTGGAAAATCAGCCTAGATCGGCCACAGTCCAGGCCCTCTCGGAAGTGGATGTGCTGGTGATACAGCGGGAAGATTTTTTGGAGATTTTGGAGGTCCACGCGAAAGTCGCTATCGCACTAGCGAAAGTCCTGGCGAGCTACTTGCTCAAAGCCAACCGTCGCAAAAGTGCTGACCAAGCCAACAGTCGTCTTGTGCTCCTCATCCCGACTCATCGTTCGATGGGAGCCGGGACCCTCGCAACGCTTATGGCCGCTGAGATGGTACACCTTCGCCAAAGCCCTACGGCGGTGCTCGACTACCCCGACCCACACAAGATTCTTGGCGCATTTCAGCTCGAATCTGGAAGGACAACCCTGCGCCACGAAGATGGATTTGACCTCCTCTTTCCGCAAGAAGACCGCAACCTCCCTGCCAGCACCCGCACCACCATGCTGATGGAAAAATTGTTGGAATCCTACGAAAATCTAGTGGTGATTCTGCGCGGAGAGATTGATGAGGGAGCGATCAGCATCTTGGATCATGCCGATCAAATTCTGGTAGTGGCTCCGCCCAATGAAACGGGCAGCAAGGAAGTCAATAGGATTCGCAAGAAGCTCAAGGGAAAAATTCGCCCTGAAGAGACCAACGTCATGGTCATCTCCAACCAGTCGAGTCCTATTTGGACGAAAGGCCCGGAGAGCCTCATGGCGGATTTGGAACTTCCCTACCTGCCTGATTTTCCTCGATTCCAAATGCCCACGCCCAAAGACAGGATGGTCCCAGCGGCGATCGCTCAGGTCGTGCAAACCTGTGTAGAGCGATTGGAGCGCGATCAGAGCATTGGCATTTTTATTCCCACGACCACCGACGTCAACCTCGTCTCAGATACTTCAGCGCATATGGATCGGGCCATGAGCTTCATGGCGGAGCGATTTGGGGGCGCTACCTGCAAAATCGTCAACGGCGTGTGGCTCAGCGAACGCTTAGGGCTGGTCGGGGAAGTTGTGTATGTGGTGTACTCCTACCTCACCCAATCAGACATGAGCCGCTACCTCGACGAGGTCGTCATGTACCTCAAGGAACTCAAGCGCGAACTCAAGCAGGAAGCCATGGCCTTGGAAATCAATCGGAAAATAACTTTGATTTGAGATAGCCCTTGCGATGCTCCCCCATTCACCCGTCGACAGGACACTAACCGCCGATCACGATCAAGGGAGATGGCGTGAAGCAAAGTGCAAAAATCAGGATGGCCAGCCAGCCCAGCGCTTGACGAGGGAGATTGACCCGGTGCTCCAGGGCAGCCGGTGGATGGTCAAGCCCAATGAATCGTACCACCATCCAAGCGTAAAACAGCCAGATCAGGTTGGCCTTCAAATCGGGGAATTGCCAGCAAATGAGGGCTTGAATTGCAAACATCGACAAGGCCGCCAATCCTACGCGAACCCAGTTGTGGCGCCCCAAAACGCGCGAAAATACATAGACCAAAAACACCAGGTAAGCCCCCATGTTTGCCCAGCCCCACCCGGTGAGATTCTGAAAGTGGACCAACCCTGTCCCGCCAAGCAGAAGAAGTCCCGTGAGCGTGATCCTCGCCACCGCACCCGAAGCCTTTCTGCCGATCATGCCATAGAGAATATGCCCACCGTCCAGCTGACCAATGGGAAGAAGATTCAGCGCCGTGAAAAAAAGCGTGATGTAGCCCACGAAGAGAAATGGGTAATGCAATAGGTCGTATGGAGAAGGCATTTGGTCCATATCATCGACCAGCAAGTGTTTCATACCTTCAAACAGCAGACTCGAGCCCACGCGATAGGCCATCACTTGCCCTTGGCCGTCGTCTTCGTTGTGGGCTAAAATGAAGTCAGTGAGCTCCTCTTCGCTGGGCACATGGCCAAAATAGTGCGCATAGTCCGGCTCTCGCTCCATGACATACCGCTCCTTGTCTGGCAAGTGGGTAAATCCATAGCCGAGGAGGAATAGGGAGATCACAAAACCTGCCAATGGCCCTGCGATGCCTATATCAAAATATTTTCTGGTGGTGGGTGGCACTTGCCGCAGGCGAATGACTGCGCCAAGGGAGCCAATGTTGAGCACGCCGGGAAAGGGAATGAACAAAGGCAGGTAGTAGGGGAGTGAGGCCCTGACCTTGTGATACCTGGCTGTGAAATAGTGCCCAAATTCGTGAAAACTCAGAAACGTTAAGAACGACAGCGCATAGGGAAGACCCAGCCAGATGTCTTCCCAACGAAGGAGACGGTCCGGCGGCACCACGCCATCCATTTGAATCCAGTACTTCCCTGTGGTCAGCTCCGCACCCGCGAACAGCGTCGAGGCAAAGGCCAGTAAAAACAGGCCGCCGTGAATGAGGATGATTTTCCAGAGAGCTTGGGGCGGTCGGCGAAGGAAGCCGGGTCGGTTCATGTGGTTGTGTTGAAAAAAAATCTCCAGAAAATGGAATCAGGCGAAGGATGAGTTACGTTGCAGCCGCAACCTGCTGTTGGGGGGTGTCAATACCGCAGGGAGACGACGAAAATGGGAGAGAGGATGGCGTTGAAGTTACTCAATTATGCGGCTCTATCAATCCTGCTGTTCAGAGCAAGGGGCTGAGAAGTCTTGCGAGAGAAGCCAGCATTTTTTTCCAGGAAGGTACCCCGCGCACTATTTCAAGGCTGAGCGGAATACTTTCTTCAAAGTCCTTCAAAAAATCTTCGCGCAAGCGCTTGGCAGTGCCTTCATCGTAGATGAATGCGTTGATTTCAAAATTTTGATCAAAGCTTCGCGGGTCAAAGTTCGCGGTGCCAATTGAGCTGAGCAAATCATCTGAGACGAGCACCTTGGCGTGCAGAAACCCTCGGTTATACAAATAAATTTTTACTCCAGATTCCAGTAGTTCTTCCAAGTAGGACTGCATGCTCCAGTGAGCGACGCTCGAGTCAGAGCGAGCTGGGATCAGGATTCGCACATCTACGCCGCTCATCGCGGAGGTCTTCAGGGCAGTGAGGATGCTTTCGTTTGGGATGAAATAAGCATTGGCAATGTAGAGGTAGGAGCGGGCTAGGTGCATGGCCGTGACATAGCCCTGCAAAATGCTCGCATGATCCGAGTCTGGGCCTGAAGCCACGATCTGCACAGGGAGTGGGGTGGGCTGATGCTCCGAATGAGGAAACATGGTAGGGAGCCAACAATCCTCTCCGCTGACGAAAAACCAATCGGTGAGAAAAACCGACTGCAATCCCTTGACGGCATCTCCTTCGAGCATCAAGTGGGTGTCTCGCCACGTCTCTACGCCCGGAAGACCTCCCGCATATCGGTCAGAGAGGTTGAGGCCGCCTACAAACCCTGTATGTCCGTCAATGACGAGGATCTTGCGGTGGTTGCGAAAGTTGATTCGATTGGCTAATAGGGGAAATCGCACAGGCATGAAGGGATAATGCGCAACTCCCAAGTCATCCAGCCTACGAAAAAATTTCCTGCTCAATCCCCAACTCCCGATGCCGTCATAGATCCACCTCACGGCTACACCTTCCTGGCGCTTTCGAGCAAAGAGGGCCAGCATTTGATCGGTCAATTCCCCCTCTTCAACAATGTAAAATTCTAAGTGAATGTGATCCTTCGCTTCTTCCATCGCCCGGAGCATGGCCGAGAAAGTCATGTTGCCGTTTTGGAGGATTTTGAGCTGATTATCCTCTGTGAGGAGGGCCTTGCTGTTTTTGGTGAGCAGGTTCGCCAAAGGCAACTTGGTGTTGAGTGCTTGTTTTTCTTGTAAAGAAATGTGATGTACGCGGCTGAGATGTCCCTCAAACCAGCGGTTGATCCTCTCCATATCCTTGGTGGCCTTCAAGGAAAATAATTTTTCTTTTCGCAGGTTCCCACCTACGAGCAAGTAGGCGAGCATGCCCAAGACCGGAAGCAGAATGAGCGCCAACACCCAGGCGAGACTCCGCGAAGGGCGACCATTTTCTACGACAACCCGGAAGACCGTCACGACCACCGTGGTTACATAGAGCGCCTCCGTGCTCCAGCCCAGGATTTTCTTAGCTTCTGCCATCCAGGCCTCCTCCGGCCAGATCAGGTGAGCACCTTGCACCAGCAACCAGCTCGCCAATATGAGCACCAAGGCAGTCAATAAGATCAGAAGAAATTTGCGCATAAGAGTTTCCTGCTCCTTGTGGGTGAAGTTTTGTAATTTTACTCAGTGGTAATTCGCCACGCAAGAGAGCAAATCATCGGAATGGAATATCCGTCGAAGTCCATAGAAGAAGCGGTAAACGAACTGGCTGGCCTGCCGGGAATAGGCCGAAAAACAGCACTGAGATTGGCCCTTCACATCCTCAAACGCAGCGAAGCGGAGGCAGAATTGCTCGGGCAAGCCATCATCAGCCTTCGTAAGAACGTGAAGTATTGCCAGCGTTGCCATAATCTTTCGGATCAAGATCTTTGTCACATTTGCAGCAATCCCCGCCGAAATGCCAAGATCCTCTGCGTAGTGGAGGACATGAAAGATGTGATTGCGCTGGAGAGTACCCACCAATTTCAGGGTCTCTATCACGTGCTAGGTGGGTTGATTAATCCCATGCAGGGGATTGGCCCTTCGATGCTCCAGATCGAGTCGATGCTACAGCGGGTGCGGGAGGAAGGGATTGAGGAAATCATCTTTGCTTTCAGTGCCAACATTGAAGGAGATACCACGACATTTTATTTGCAGAAAAAACTCCAAGGGCTTCCGGTCCGCATGACCAGCATCGCCCGGGGGGTGCCTGTGGGAACAGATTTGGAGTTCACCGACGAAATCACCCTCGCCCGATCCCTCATCAACCGCACGACGCTCGGCAGTCTCGGCGAGTAAAACGACACAGCCATTTCTTATTCATTTTATCCATTTTCCTCTCGATGATCGACCTGTCTGTAGTCATCGTCAATTACAATGTGCAGCACTACCTGGAGCAGTGCCTCCACTCCGTATTTCGAGCCTTGGAAGGGCTGTCGGGGGAGGTGATTGTGGTGGACAATGCTTCCTCGGATGGGAGCGTAGAGATGCTAAAAGCGCACTTTGGAGACCGAATCGTCTTGATGGCTAATGCAGACAATCCCGGATTTGCCCGCGCTAATAACCAAGCCATGCGCCTGGCTCAAGGGCGCTATTTCTTGCTTCTCAACCCCGATACGATAGTCGCGGAAGATACTTTCCGCACTTGCCTCTCCTACATGGATGCACATCCCAAAGCTGGGGCTTTGGGGGTGTACATGCAAGACGGCAATGGGCAGTTTTTGCCCGAGTCAAAGCGCGCGCTGCCTACGCCCTGGGTTTCATTTTACAAGATTTTTGGGCTAGCGGCGCTCTTTCCCCGCAGCAAGCGATTCGGACAGTACCACCTCACCTACCTCGACAAAGAGCAGACCCACGAAATCGAGATTCTATCAGGGGCTTACATGTGGATGCGCAAAGAAGTGCTTGACAAAGTCGGGTTGCTGGACGAGACCTACTTCATGTATGGCGAAGACATCGATCTTTCTTGGCGAATTATTCAGGCGGGATACCGCAATGTGTATGTTGCAGGCACCAATATTTTGCACTACAAGGGCGAAAGCACGAAAAAAGGGAGCCTTAATTATGTCCGGGTATTTTACCAGGCCATGATCATTTTTGCAAAGCGGCACTTTGGCGGAAGGAAGCGGCTGGGATTTATTTTCGCGATTCGGCTGGCAGTGTACCTGCGGGCTTTTCTCGCCCTGAGTCAGCGACTGATACGTCGTGCTGGATTCCCGTTGTTGGAAGGCGTGCTGATCTATGGGATCATGTACGGAATTCAGGCATATTGGCAGCATTATGTAAAATACATTGAAGGTGGGCAGTATCCTCAAGAATTCACTCAACGCTATTTGCCTGCCTATGCGCTTGTCTTTGTGACGCTACTGGTCTTGGGGGGCGCATATAAGCGACCTTTTCGCTTGCGACCTTTGCTTTTGGCGCCTTTTTGGGGATTTATCGGAATAGCGACTGCGACCTACATGTTTCCCTGGGTCGAAAATTTTTCGCGTGCGATTGTCGGCTTGAGCGCCGTATTTACCTCGCTGCTGAGCTTGGGGCTACGGGGATTGATCCATTGGCGAGAAAACGGTCAATTTTTCTTCACAGAACCCCTCCGAAAACGCGTCTTGCTCGTGGGCACACCCGAAGAAGTGGATCAGGCGAGCGATTTGATTCGGTCCTCGCTGGACTATCGCGTGGATGTGATCGGTGCTGCGACTTCAGGGAGTCCCCAGCTCGTGGAGCGGGTGGGAAGCGCGGATCAGTTGCCCGCACTTGTGCGCTTGTATGATGTGCAGGAACTTATTTTTTCGAATCGGATGTCTCCTACAAGCAAAGTCCTTGACCTCATGCGGCAGATGAGCAAGGAGCCATTAGAAATGAAAATTCTTCCTCCCGAGCAGGAGGTGCTCATTGGTCCTCATGCCGTGATTACGGCGCAGGAAGGCAGGAGCCTGGCAGAAATTCTGCATTCGAAGGGTGCTCAGCGCGCAAAGCGGCAAGTCGATTGGGTGCTATCCACCGGGCTGTTGCTGTGTTTTCCTGCCATGGCGATTGGGTACCAACGTCCATGGTCAGCGCTGAAGGCACTGTGTCGTGTGTGGATCGGGCAGCACAGCCTGGTGGGCTATGCGGGGCTTTCGACGAAGGGCTTGCCGAAACTCAAGAAGGCCTATCTGTCCCTGCGCGACCGCATTGGCGGCCTGTCCGCTGGAGAAGCACTACCGGAGGAATCAATGAACCGAGCCTACGCCCGCGACTATCGATGGGAGCTCGACGTGGAAATCGTTTGGAAAGGGTGGCGACACATAGGAGGGCGGTAAAGCATTTTACTGGACTCATCGATTTCGCCGGGGGATGAGCTTGTCCCAGATGTCCTTTCTGCGCTGCTTATTTTCCTGAAAATCGGGATTCTCTGCATTTTCTTCGTTGCGCAGCGCACGCTCAATTCGTCGCTCCTTGAGGATCATGAAGAGCTCGTCGAGGCCATTTTCAGAAGGCAGGCGCTCCTGATACAGGGCGCAGTCCATCGACTGGAGCGCAGAAATGCCGGGCGAGGGGAAAGTAGCCGTAGCAATGGATTTGTATCGCGGGTCCCGTTGGACCTTGTGGAGGAAGAGTCCGCAAATCGGTAGCGCTGTGTTGGCGCCTTGGCCTAGCCCGAGCGATCGGAAGCGAATGTTTCGGGCCTCGCCGCCCACCCAAGCACCTACCACGAGGTTTGGACTGATGCCGATGAACCATCCGTCGGCTTGGTCTTGGCTGGTGCCGGTCTTGCCGCCTAGGTCCATGGTAAGGCCGTAGGTTCTCCGGAGTCGGCTGGCGGTGCCCTGCTGCACGACGGACTGAAGCATGTGCGCGACCATATCAGCTTGGGTAGCGTCCATCACTCGGTGGGTAGCAGGCTGCTCTGGCCATTCTACGATGACATTTCCATGAGCATCTTCGATTTTGGTGATGTAAATCGGCAGGCTGCGCACCCCTCGGTTGGCAAATGCAGTGTAGGCTCCTACCATTTCCTGGAGGGTGAGGTCGGCGGTGCCGAGCACCATCGAAGGGGATTTGGGAATCTCTGAAGTGAAGCCGAATTGCTGTGCAAAATTCCAGGCTTTCTCAACACCGACTTTCATCATGACGGCTGCAGAAACGGTGTTCACTGAGTTGGTCAATCCTCCCGCGAGGGAGTAATAGCCTTCGTATTTACCATCAGCATTTCCGGGTGCCCAGTTTTCATAGTCGCTGTACACGACCTTTTCGTTGGGAAAATATTCGCAGGGATCCATGCCATTGGCGATCGCAGCGGCATAGACGATGGGCTTAAAGGTGGAGCCAACCTGGCGTTGGGAAGTGACGTGGTCGTATTTGAATTGGGGATGGTGAATGCCTCCCACCCACGCGCGGACATAGCCTGTCTTGGGTTCCACGGCCAGAAATCCTGCCTGCAAGAAACTCAAGTGATGGCGGACTGAGTCGCGTGGCGTCATTTCCTTTTCGCCTGTCCCTTCCCAGGACCAATAGCTCATCACTTCGGGCTGGTCAAAAGCGATGAGGGCATCTTCGTCGCTCAGGCCAGCGGCTCTCAAGCCTTGATATCGCTCACTCTGGCGGATTCCGCGCAAGAGGGTAGGGTCATTATCTTCGAGAATGCTGCGCCCCTTCCAGTGTTTGTCGAAAGCAGTCTGCAAAGACTTCATGTGTTTCGCGACCGCTTCTTCGGCGTAATACTGCATTCGGCGGTCAATGGTGGTATATATTTTTAGCCCATCTGTGTAGAGGTTATAGGGCTTGTTGTCCGGGCCGGGATGCTCCTGAAACCACTTGCGCAGACTTTGTGCTGCTTGTTGCCGAAAATAGGGGGCGAGGCCTACTTCTTCGGTTTGGTTGCGGTAATTGAGTCCGAGAGGAAGAGACTTGAGGGAGTCCAGTTGAGGGTGCGGGAGGGAGGTAAAGTGGCCCCATTGATCTAATACCACATTTCGCCGTTGGAGCGAGCGATCGGGGTTTCTGGCAGGATTGTAAGTCGTAGTGGCCTTGAGCATTCCCACGAGCACAGCGCCTTGTTCCACGGTGAGCTGCGCCGGGCTGCGTTGAAAAAAGCGTTTTGAGGCCGCACCGATGCCGTACAAATTCCCGCCAAAGGGAACGGTATTGAGGTACAGCTCTAGGATTTTGTCCTTTTCATACGTGTTTTCGAGCCGGCGAGCGATCATCATCTCGCGGATTTTGTTGATCGGCAGCGAAAAGATCGCATAGGACCTGCGCGGAAAAAGGTTTTTGGCGAGCTGCTGGGAGAGCGTGCTCCCCCCGCCTGCCGAAGCGTGTTGGAGGAGGACGCTTTTGACTGCTACCCTGGCAAGGCTTCGCCCATCGACGCCTCGATGTTGATAAAAGCGGACGTCCTCTGTAGCGACCAGTGCCTCGATCAGCGTAGGTGCTACTTCTGAAAGGGCAACCTCTGTGCGGTTCTCTAAGAAATACGTCCCGAGCAATTTACCATCTGCTGCATAGATCTCTGAAGCTTTGTGGTTTCGAAGACCTTTCAGTTCGTCTTGGTCTGGCAGTGGGCCAAGCCATTCGAGGACAATCATGGCAACGAGCAGTCCTGCGCCCAACATGACGCTCCCAAGGGCGATTCCAGCGACTTTGAGCCACTGTGACCAGCCCCACTGGCGGATTTTCCGCAGGTGGGTTTTGAGATATTGGAAGAGAGAGCTGGCGAATGCTTGGATTTTCATCGTGGAAAGAGCTGTGTCTTTGCTAAAAAGAATGGCCAAAATACTTATACGAAATCATCCCTCCAAAAGGTATTTGACAAATCTCGAATTTCTAGTTTTCCATTCACGGGGATGATTTTCCCATTCGTGCAAGATATCGGCTGGGTCTTCTCTCAAATCATATGAAACGTGCCAATTTATTCGCTCTTTGACTATAATGATTCAGATAAACTGACGATTGCATAGTTCTAATTTCAAAATTGTGTGCATTCGTAATGTCTGTTTGACTGAAGCTGCATAGGACAGAAATGTGAGATTGATGCAGTTGTCAGTATGGCTATTTCTTTCGGGCATGACTGTTTATAGACGGCTTGAATGTCTAGAACATACCTGCTTTCGACGAGCTTGCACAGACCTTCAAAGGGATGGTAAGCGATCACACATCTTCCATTTGCTTAAAGTGTGCACTTTGACTCATTTCAGCAAATTCTTTTTGTCATAATTATCCCAGCTTCTATACATTCATCATGAAAATTTTTTCCTCTACACTTCTGTTCCTTGCTCTATCGTTCTTCACTGTCCCGAGTTGGGCCACAATTCCCTTGGTCCTCAATTCCGGTGATGTAGCAACCTGCGGCCCCGGAGGCCAAGTCGCTAATGTCGCTGACACGGTTGAGATCGCCAACACGATATACGATTCCTTCTACCGCTCTGAATGCTTTTACGCGGACACGACGACGCACGTAATTCTCGATAGCGATATCTTGGCTGGAGAGACGTACACGATTTATCTTCATTTCTCTGAGATCTTCTTCAGAAATGGCTTTCCCGAACCGGGAGATGGGGATGGGAGTCGCGTGTTTCACGTGGATGTAGAAGGCATCCGAATCATTTCGGACCTGGATCTACATGCACTGGATGGTCCCAACAACGTGCGCGTGTACAAGTATGATGTGGACGCCTTGAACAATGGTTCCATCTCGATCACTTTGGTTCCACTGAACCAAAATGCCAAAATTTCCGCCATCGAAATCCGTCCAATTGGCGATGCTTCTTCTTTGCCGCCAACCATCCCCATCATCGACGTCAATTCTGCATCTTTCCCTGTAGAATGGCTAGGGATAGAGGGCACATTGGTGGGCAACAACCAAGTGGCACTGTCTTGGGAAACGGCATGGGAGTCCAACAATGACGGGTTTGAGATTCAAATGGGCACCGCCGGAAATGCACTTCAGACTGTAGAATTTGTGAAAGGAGCAGGTAATTCGACTTCGCCCTTGAGCTACACTTTTCAGACAGACATTCTTACGCCGGGAAGATATTTGTTTCGGTTAAAGCAGCGCGATTTCGACGGTCAATTTTCACTCAGCCCGATGGTGGAACTTGAAGTAGGGAATATCACCAGCATTGTGATGGATCCCATTTATCCCAATCCGGCGTCGGAGCACACGATCCTGCGCTTTTGGGCTAATCCTGGCGACGAAGTCCAGATGCGCATTGTCTCTCTTCAGGGCCAAGTGCTGAAAGAAGCCGTTCGATACGAAGTGACAGATGGTGGCCCGCAGCGGCTCCCGCTGCGGGTGAAAGGGCTCGCTTCTGGGATCTACTTTGTGTACCTTCAGGTCGAAGACATGGTCGCCGGACAGCGACTCGTCGTGACAGAATAACTTGACGGACGATATTTCTTCGATAATATCCAGGACTCATCTTTCCTGCGTGTTCAACCGCCCGATGAAGGCGGACGTTGGCCGAAAACCTCGGCAATGACGTATTGGCACGCTGTGAAGGATGAGTCTTTGTGTTTGGGCAATTTTCATAGGCCATTCTATCATGCGCTCCAGCCTACCTGGATGGTAGATCTAATAAAATATCGATCTGAGTGGCTGGCGATGGTTCGGGTATCTGTAGCACACCCCGGATTCTTTGAACCGTTTTCACCCCCATTCAAAACTTCGAAAGTTGCGCCTTTCTAGCTTGTTGACTATCTTTTGTAGTGGGATAGTGGAAGAGGATGTTGCGTTTTTAATGTCAATTCAAACTTGCAGCTTTTTTGGCCAACCCACGCTTTTTTGTCCCAGGCAGATGTATCTAACTTCCTATTTTTCAGGGTAAAATCACGACATCTTCAGCAACATGACCCTCTCCGAATTCCTCCAGCAATATGACAAAGCCGGCTCGATCGTTCTTCTCGAAGGCAAAAGAACCGTGCTCGAAGAAGACAAAGCCAAATTGCGCGAGCTTGGCCGATTGCTCGCTGCCAGCACGCAATTCATGACCTTCCGAAGCGGAAACGCCGATGGTTCAGACCAGTTTTTCTCGGAAGGCGTTGCCGCGGTCGATCACAAACGCCTGCAAGTGATCACGCCCTATTCCGGGCACCGCAAAAAAACCAACAAGGCCTACGACACCGTCGCGCTGGACCAAATCAACCTGGGTGCAGAGCCAGAGGTGATTTATCAGTCCAAACAGAACAAAAAGACCGAAAAACTCATCGACCAATATGTGGCCGGCGAACGAGATCGATACGCCATCAAGGCAGCCTACATTCTCCGGGACACCATCAAAGCCATCGGAACCGAGGCCATTGCCCCGGCTACGTTCGGCATTTTCTACGACGACCTGAGCGACCCCATGTCCGGTGGCACTGGCCACACCATGAACGTTTGCCTGCAAAACAACATCCCAATTTTCAACCAAGAAGTGTGGTTTTCGTGGCTGGAACAGGGTGGAGCGTTGTGAGCTTGGTGCCAAGAGAGCGGAATGGTCGTTAGGGAATGTTGGCGCTTGGAAAGCGAGTCATTTCGGGGGATTTTACTTGATATTCAAAGAATACCCGAGATGTTCACCTTCAAGTCCGGGATCCACTAATGATGGTGTAAGAGGGC
>DAITMB010000085.1:0-22331 GCA_036835375.1 Bacteroidota bacterium | reverse complement strand
GAACCACTACGAGATCCGCATCAAGCTGCCATTCATCGAAGCCCAAGATTTTCACCTGCAAAAATTTGGTGACGAACTGGTCATCGACATTGGCAACCGCCGAAAAAATGTGTTCCTGCCAAGATTCGCCAGTTTTCTCCAGCTCGAAAGCCACCGGTTTGAAAAGCCCTGGTTGAGTGTCGTTCTGCGCAAAGATTGAGAGAGTCATGCTCGCATCATGTCTCCAACGCTGCTTACCTTCCGATCCCTAGATTTGACAAGCCATCCGGCCAGTAGGTGAAGCCGTAGGGCAGCCACCGATCCGAGCCCATGATAAAAAAGTGGACGTCCATTCGCAGCTTCAAAATCTTAAAAATCCGCGTCTCCAGTCCATAATTTAGCTCCAAATACGTTTGTTTGCCTTCCATCAAGAGCGCATGCGCCCCGAAATATTCGCTGATTTTCAGCTTTCGAATTCCCGGAATTTTGTTCACAAATGACAGCCCGAAAGCATTCTGTGCGTGAAGTTCCAAAAATGGCCTTGGCTCAGAGTAGGAATAGTATGGCATGAGAAAAAATGCGTCAAAGCGATTGCTCAGACGAAAAAACGATTCTCCGCCTTGAAAGTGAAATGCGTCTGGCAAATAGGTCCGCTGATTTCGCAGGAATCTCCCCGCTGTGGCTCGGTAGGATATCGTCCCCAGCAATCCGATGGATTGATCGCCATAGACAGAGACTGCCAGCTTCGTAAAATCCGGTGCATCTGCGTGGATCGGAAATCCGTGTGTGATCGTCGCTCCAAACACAGGCCAGCGACTTCCCAAGGTCATTTTGGTGCTGGGCTGGCGAATGTATTTCATGAAGGGCTGGTATTCGACAGTGGCTGTGGCGATGAGCGCATCGTGGGTCGGTAGGGTGAAATTGTCTTCGTAGGTCCTGTCTTCGCGAAATCGAATCGAATAGTCCGATCGGTTACTCAGTGCATATCGCCGTTCGTAGAGACCCCGAGCAGACACAGTTAGACCCGGAATCGCCTCCCAGTTTCCTTCCAGCGCCACGAACCGCTGCTGATACATGCGGATGTGTGACAACTTTCTCCAAAGAGAAGCCACCGTATTCGCAAAGGAAGAGATCTGTGGAAAGTAGCTAAATTCATTGGGGTAATCCCCTGCCGAGAATTGCAAGTCCCAGGGTCGAAAGCCCGTGTGCCCCAAGCCAAGATATCCGATAGCGTGGAAGCGGTTGGGGGCGAAGGCATGACGGAGATCGGTGCCGACTTCCCATGAGTAGCGATTGCCAAAGGGCCGCTGATAACTGGCTCCCCCTTCTACAAACCAGCCTTCGATGGCATTAAAACCAGAGTTGGCAAGCCCATCCCATCGAAACGAGGCACCTGTGCGGTAATTTTTTCGGGTAAATCCTGACATGATTTCCGAAACCCCCGGAAATCGCTGCGCTCGGGTGAGCGAATCAAGGTAAGCGGGACTCGACTGAGCGATTTCGATGCTGTCTTTGAGATGATAGTTAAGGGCTTCTCGTTCCCGCAACGGAATGGGCCGCATCTGCTCCCACCAGATGGAATCTCTGCGAATGGCAGTATCGGTGACGGCGATCATTTCCTTGGCAAAAAAGTTGCGCGGGATCTCGGGCTGAAAGTCGTAGTTGGACAGAATAGAGGAAAAAGTGCCTGTCATGGGAATATTGAGCACGAAGAGCTGCAAGTTGATGGCCATGTGCATGCGCGTAGAGATGGGCACCCACTTGCCCTGCTGCAAGAAATACTCCTGAGTCATGCGTAGCGAATCCACGAGCTGCACAGCTTGCTCTTTGGTCACCCAAAGGTCTGCTGCCTGCACGGCATAGGTCTCGTCGGCGATGTGGATCACCCCTTGAAACACGGCATCGCTCTTGCGCTTGTACTTTACCTGAATCTTGTACACCGTGACGCCTTCGATCACTTGTGTACCCAGCAGTTTGAATTCATAGAAGAAAAACGCCTGTTCTGACAGTGGCGACACGATGCCGCGTTCGGCGATCTCACCTTTGAACAGAAGGTTATCGTAAGGAGAAAAATTTGTGAAAAAGCCTCCAAACACGCTGGACTCAGATTGGCTGCCGCTCACTCGCGAGCGAAGGATCTTCTCCTTCATTTTGTCGGGTTTTTGCTTCCACACCCGGGAAACCGTTTCAGAAAGGTAAAAGATATTGGTCTGGAACAGTGGGTCGGAGAGCATCGAGAAAGACGAATCGTTTACTATTTCTTTTCCAGCACCGGGAAAGTTGGCGAGCATTTTTTCAAAAGAAAAGCCCTCCGCCAACTGAAACACCGTCTTGGTGTAGGCGTCGAAAGCAAATTGATCGGCAGCTTGCTTGTTTTGATCTTTAAGTCGAATGGCTTGGCGAATGATGGGATAGGCAGGATCTTCGCCTCCTGGCACGATCACCACTTCGGAGAGCGAAAGAATCTCTGATAACAGCTTGATATTGAGTGACAAATCATTTTCGAGGCGAATTTCTTGCAAATGGGGTTTGTAGCCAAGGTGGGTCACTCGCAGGGTCCAGGCACCGCTGGGGATCGCCAGGCGAAACTGGCCTTGATCATCGCTGAGGGTTCCGTAGCGGGCATCGTTGAGCGTCACGGTCGCGTAGGCCACCGGCAAGCCCGAAGAGTCGGAGATGGTGCCAGACAGCCAGTGTTGCGCATGCGCAGGAACGATACATCCCAAGACCAACAGGAGGAAAAAGTACCTGATTTTCATGATGAGCAGATTAATTTTGAGCTTTTGGTTCTAAACCTACAAAAACGACCGTCGGCTCACCAAAATATTCTTAGAACTACTTTGCAAATGGGAATGTGAAAAGGCAATTCGTGAAACATTAACGAACATCCGTGAAGCTACCTCGCCGAAGATTGACACCGTGGATTTTCCCAGGTTTTTATAATCAGCCTACGATAAATGATTTGGCAAAACGCTTAGACGTTATCTCCCCGTAAAGCTTACAAACGAATTCAACGGTTTCTGTGCTTTGTGCGCTCAACTTGAGCTACTTCGACCAAGTCTCCATGCTTAGCCCTACGATGATCATGTTACGATTTTAGGATCTCCGTGAAGGGATTCCTTCGGCAATCTTGTATCTTCAACTTCGATTTCGACCATCTTTGCGCATTCCAAATGGTGGTGAGAGAAGGCAACGAGGCAATCACTTGAGCATTCCCTCTTTTCACCTGTTCTTCTCTTGTCAATTCGCCACCGATCCTATTCTTCATCTACAACCTCGTCCACCTATGAGCTTCCAATCGATCCCGACCGTTGATCTCCAGCAATATACCCAGGGCAACCCTTCGGATAAATCTGCCTTTGTGAAGTCGCTGGGGGATTCTTTCTCACAGATCGGCTTTGCCATCGTCGATCATCACGGTGTGCCTCAAGCGACCATCGATGGTGCATACCAAGCTTTCAAAGACTTTTTTCAGCTGCCCGACGAAATCAAAGCGGCCTATGAAATTCCCGGTTTGGCAGGGCAGCGAGGCTACACTTCCAAGGGGAAAGAACATGCAAAAGGGCGAAATGTCGGCGACCTCAAAGAATTTTATCACATCGGTCAAATCGTCGAGGATGGCGACCCGATTCAAGCAGAATATCCGGAGAATGTGTTTCCGTCAGAAGTACCTTCGTTTGCCACCTATGGCGTAGCACTCTATCAGAGTCTCCAGCAATCTGGCGTGCAACTGCTGCGCGCCATTGCCACGTATTTGGACCTTCCGGAGCGTTATTTCGATCCCCACATTCACAATGGGAATTCCATACTTCGCCCGATTCACTATTTCCCGATCACCAATCCCGACGAAGTCCCTGATGGCGCTGTGCGGGCTGCCGAGCACGAAGACATCAACCTCATCACCCTGCTCATCGGAGCCAGTGCAGATGGTTTGGAAGCCCAAAATACCCTCGGTGAATGGATTCCTGCGAAGCCCCTCCCCCACCAAATCGTGATCAATGTAGGCGATATGCTCCAACGCCACACCAACAACCGCCTGAAGTCCACAACCCACCGGGTCGTCAATCCGCCACGTGAGCGAATGCACGAACCGCGCTTCTCCGTACCTTTTTTCCTTCATCCCCGATCGAGCATGGACCTTTCGGTGCTCCCCAGTTGCATCGGTGATCGCCACCCGAAAGCCTACGCCGATATCACGGCTGGCGAATACCTCGAAGAACGCCTTCGCCAAATCGGGCTGAGAAAATAGTCGCACTTTGCTACCAGCGCCATGCAGCTGACCCAAAGGTCAAGCCACTCCCAGACCCAATCATGATCACGAGATCACCGCGCTGTACATTTCCTTGCTCCACGGCCTGATTGATTGTGATGGGAATACATGCCGACCCCGTGTACCCGTAATGACGCATGGAGGTGTGTGCACGCTCGTGGGGCAGCCCCAAATTGTCTAGCGTGGTGCGGATGGAATTGATGTTGATTTGAGTCAAAAAGTAGTGATCAATGTCCGAAGGCTTCAGGTTGAGGCGCTTCGCGAGGTTGCGGGCCAAGTGGGTCCACACCTGCGGATTAAGTTCCGGTGGGAAGCGGTAGTTCATTTTGATGTACTGATCCCCTGCTGCTAAGCTGCCAGGCGTGAGTGGGTGCTTGGTGCCACCGCCGTAAATGCCCATCCCGTCGTAATACTGCCCCAGCGTGATCAGCTCACTATCAAGAAACCCGCGATGGGTGTCTAGTTCCAACCCCAAGACGATCGCACCTGCACCATCGGCGAAGAGCGTCACAGTCTTTTTGTCTATGGGATTGAGATATTTGCTCATGGCGTAGGCCCCAATGACGAGGACATGGCGATAGCGTTCGTCGGTGCGAATGTATTTGGACCCTACATCCAATCCCGTCACGAATCCTGCACAGGCAGCATTCAGGTCGAAGGTCCCGGCGTGGCCTGCGCGCAAGCGATACTGGACCACCGCAGCTGTGGAAGGGGTGAGATATTCGGGTGTATCGGTCGCAACGATGATTAAGTCCAGGTCCTTCGCTTCCAACCCTGCACGCTCCAAGGCTTGCTCCGCCGCGTGGACGCACAAATCGGCGGTGGACTCTTCTTTCTCGCACCAGCGCCGTTCATAGATTTCGAGCTTTGACTCAAGCCAATCACTCACATTTTCACCCAGCAATTCATCAAAATAGGCATTGGGCAAGATGCGCTGAGGAACATAGGCTCCTGTTGACAAAATAACGGCATTTCGATTTTTGGTTTGCATGGTGCCTTGTTAGGACAGTCGATGTAGCGTCAACGATGTTCTTCTCCCGATCTTGCCCCAAACATCAGTAAGTGAAGCTGTCTCCTCCGATGATGGTTTTTTGAAAAATCAAGAATCGAAATAAAAACAGATCTAAACTACAAAACCCTGCTGTCTCCTCGTGCTAAATGAGGAGAAAAGTGATCGAACATCCTGCATCCAACGCTAGAAAATCTTCATAGGGCTCTATCCCAATCACAGCGCTTCCACCACCATCGAAGAGGCTCCACCTCCCCCATTGCAAATTGCCGCGAGCCCAATTTTTCCTCCGTTGGCATGCAGCACCCCGCGAAGTGTCGCGATGATCCGTGCACCAGAACAGCCCAGTGGATGTCCCAATGACACGGCGCCGCCGTGTACATTGACGATTTTGTCTGAAAGGCCCATCTGCTGGTTGAAAGTCAAGGCCACAACAGAAAAGGCTTCATTCACTTCTACAAAATCCACATCTGACCAGCGAAGCCCTGCCCGGCGGAGGGCCAGCGGGGCGGCCAGGGTCGGGGCTGTGGTGAACCACTGAGGTTCATGAGCTGCATCAGCAAAGGACAAAATCTTGGCGATGGGCTTGAGACCCAGCTCTTTCACCTTTGCTTCGCTCATGAGTAGCAGCGCCGCTGCCCCATCGTTGATGGTGGAAGCATTTCCTGCTGTGACAGTTCCCTCGGGCGTAAATGCGGGTCGGAGCTTTCGGATCTTATCGAAATCAACGCGCTTGAACTCTTCATCTTCAACGATGACCAGCGACGGACCCTTGCGCTGTGGCACTTCGACGGGCACGATCTCGCCTGCAAAGGCACCTGAAGCCGTGGCTGCTGCCGACCGCTGATAGGACTGAATGGCAAAGTCGTCCTGTTGCTCGCGGCTGATCGAGTAGTGCTTGGCCGTAGCGTCAGCGTAGATTCCCATCGCATGATGATCATAGGCATCGTTGAGGCCGTCGCGAGCTAGGCCATCGACAAAGGTGGCGTCGCCATATTTGTAGCCAAACCGCGCTTTTGGCACATAATACGGGATGTTGGACATGGATTCCATACCACCTGCTATCACTACCTCCTGGTGGCCCAGCATGATGCTTTGTGCAGCAAACATGATCGCCTTTACACCGGAAGAACAGACTTTGTTGACCGTGGTGCAGGGCACCGAATTGGGAATCCCAGCCTTCATCGAAGCCTGTCGGGCAGGTGCCTGACCAAGATTGGACGAAATGACATTTCCCATGAAGACTTCTTGCACCTGATCGGCATTCACGCCTGCCTGCTGTAAGGCACCGCGTATCGCTGCTGCACCTAGTTCCACGGCTGATAGCTCCGAAAACATTCCGCCAAAACTGCCAATGGGAGTGCGAACGGCGGAAATCACAAATACTTCTTTCATAAGTTTTGACAAAAATGGGGGCAAAAAAATGTTGTTGGGGGCTTTATTTGGTACAAAATCACTGTGCAAACACCAATTCGGAAAGACTACTTCACGGGGAGTCCTTGGTCTCGAAGGGCGGAAAGCTGTCGGAGAATCTGCTCCTGCTTTTCGGCATAGGTCACGACCGAGGGTGGCGCTGCACGCTGCAGGCAGGTGGGGAGTGGGCACCGCTCACAGGTTTCGTTCACATCGCGAATAGGAATTGCGGGACTTTCCATCCATGCAATCCGCTTCTTAGATAAGGGGTCCATTTGAATGCCCAGGGTCACAGTGCTGTTTGTGCTCGAAGTGGGTGTGTTGGGGTGACCGATGGTGAGGCAGAGATATTCTGCTTTGGAATTGATGTAGCGCGAGCGCTGTGCTTCGACTTTCAGCCCCAATTGCTGCCCAGGTTGGTCGCGCATACCCTGAAGCACCCGAATGGACACCCAGCGCCGACAATAGTGCTCATTCAGATCGTTGCGGTGGGGCGAATGGAGCCTAGACAAGTGTAACTCCTTGGTAATGTGAAAGTTATCTTTATCCTGAAATAAATTATCCTGAAAGCGGAGAAAGAAAAAGCTATCGATTCCGAAGTACTTGGGCAGCAAATTGCTAAGGCGATGCAAAAACATTTCTGGGGTCGCGTCATACTTCTTCGTCAGATCGAGAAGCGCGTTGGCATCCCAATGAGAAAGCTCAAAGAAAGCATTGATGTCTTTGAGCATGTGATGTCGATTGAGCAGCAGTGCCACGGCAAAGTAAGATGCTTTGAAGTTATTGAGCACTTCTTCGAAGGAGCGCACTTGAAATGAATTGGACAACGTGGGGCGTTCCTCCAGGTTCAAATAACAGTAAGCCAACTCTTTTCCAATTTGGAAGCTCTGCTGCATCGTATTGAGACGACTGTTGATGAGCAGGCGTTTCTGCTCCGGAAAAGCCAGTGCACGAAAGCTGGAAAGCTCTGGGAAGGTGTCCAGCGCGTGGCGATCGATTTGATATCCATATTCCCTACACAGGATTTCTTCGATGGATGCCAGCTCTACCGGCGGCGTAGTGCTCAAGTGATACTTTTCGACGAAGGCATCTGCTTCCTGTTCAAGATCCTCGAAGTAGTTATCGTGCATCTCCTGATATGATCTCAGGGCAGCGAAATAGAAATTTTCCTGGCTCATCTCATAGTTGCGGGCCACCTTGATGATGGTCGAGATGAATGCATTGATCTTCGTCGGCGCATCAGAAATCAGGTCCAGGAGGGTCGAAATTTCTAAGCCAAACATTTCGAGGGGAAGGCTTTCGAGGATCCCGCTATTGAGAAGCTCTGCGATTGGGGTGAGCTTGCGACTGAGTTTGAGCGACACCAGTTGGTCGTAGCTCACACCGAGGGCTTCAGCCAATGCGATGATTTTGTCCGTCTTAGGATACTTTTTCCCCTTTTCGATTTCATTCAGGTAAGAGACCGATAAGCCCGAAGCCTTTGAGAGGTCCGCAAAGGAAAGGTCTTTTTGCTGACGCAGTTGCTTGAGCTTCAAGCCAAATATGAGCCGAATATTTTGTTTGTTGATCACAGTCCTTACGTTGAGGTGATTGGCCAATTTTTCCCGCTATTGCTAGCAAACTTCCCCTTGTGGTCCACAGATCGTGTTTTTCTCTCGTCGAAAAATCAGCACTTGTTCCGCCAGATGTGTTGAAAAGTTACGGAATTCCGCTTCCCCTCTATCAAAGAATTCTACAAATATGGATGCGAAATCACGCAAAACCAAAATGAATCACCCATAGCGAATTTTTATAATTCAGCGAATTAAGAGATTCAGCGAATTTTCGCTTTTATTTTCGAGTTTCTTGTTTTACCTTTGGTCATTCACCTCAACCACCACCCATGTCGGCTATCACCACCGCTTCGCTGCAAATCCTGGGACCCATGCGCCCTGCTTATGAAAGCATTTTGACAGACAATGCCCTGGCCTTCCTCCAGGCGCTCCACCATCGATTTCAGGGGACACGAGTGGCTTTGTTGGCTGCCCGGGAAAGGCGGGCCGAGCAACTCGCCGCAGGCGTGCTTCCCGCTTTTTTGCCGGAGACGTCTAGCATTCGCGCAGGCAAATGGAAAGTGGCTGCCTTGCCTTCAGATCTGCTCGACAGAAGGGTAGAAATCACAGGGCCTGTAGAGCGCAAAATGATCATCAATGCGCTCAACTCTGGTGCGAATGTCTTCATGGCAGACCTTGAAGACTCCAATTCGCCAACCTGGGACAATTGCATCCAGGGGCAACTCAACCTTCGCGATGCCGTGCACCGGAGCATCACCTACTCAGATCCGGTTCGGGATAAATTTTATGCTCTTTCGCCTCAGATTGCTACGCTCATGGTGCGCCCTCGCGGCTGGCACCTCGACGAAGTACACATTGAAGTGGATGGAGAACCCATGTCCGGGGCCTTGGTTGATTTTGGTCTGTTCTTTTTTCACAACGCTTCCGCGCAGTTAGGTCGAGGATCTGGGCCCTACTTCTATCTGCCAAAATTGGAAAGCCACCTGGAGGCACGGTTGTGGAACGATGTGTTTGTCTTTGCGCAGAGTTACATGGGGCTTCCCTTGGGAACGATCAAAGCTACGGTGCTCATTGAGACGATTTTGGCAGCTTTTGAGCTAGATGAAATCTTGTATGAATTGCGCGATCATTCGGCGGGCCTGAATTGCGGGCGCTGGGATTACATTTTCTCCTACATCAAAAAATTAGGGAAACACCCGGAATTTCTCCTGCCTGACCGCGCGCAAGTCACCATGACTTCCCCTTTCATGAGATCCTATTCTCAGCTGGTGATCAAGACTTGTCACAAGCGAGGTGTACACGCGATGGGCGGTATGGCAGCGCAAATTCCTATCAAAGAGGACCCTGCTGCGAATGATGCAGCCCTGTCCAAGGTCAAAGCAGACAAAGAGCGCGAGGCCAGAGACGGCCACGACGGCACCTGGGTGGCACACCCCGGCTTGGTCGCTGTGGCAAAGGAAGTATTTGATAAGCACATGCCCGGCCCCCATCAGATTCATCGCCTTCGGGAAGACGTGTCTGTATCAGCCGAAGATTTACTGGAAGTGCCTCAAGGCACGATTACTGAAGCGGGACTTCGCCTGAACATAGATGTGGGAATCCGATACCTGGCTTCCTGGCTGGATGGTAATGGCTGTGTGCCCATTCACCACTTAATGGAAGATGCAGCGACAGCAGAAATCTCCCGCACGCAAGTGTGGCAATGGCTCCATCATCCCGATGCTCGCTTGAGCGATGGCCGCAGCATTACCGAGTCTTTGGTGCGACAATGGGTGGAGGAGCAATGCAAATTCATTCAGACGGAAGTAGGCGAATCGATTTATGAAGCTTCAAAATTTCCGCTTGCAGCCCAGCTTTTTGAACAGCTCGTCACTTCCGATCAGTTAGCCGACTTTCTCACCATCGCTGCCTATCGCCACATTTCTCTGTCCGTAGATTAGTTCATTTCGGGCACAATTCTCAGCACCCACACGCACTTCCACCAATCGGCGATTGGGTGGTAGGAATCTTTGTGATCCTACACGATTGAGGAGAAGCCATGCTAACATCCACTAGCAACTGTTCGGGAGGCAACGCTCACTGACACCCTTCAAACTTCATCATTTATCTATCAATTCATGAGTACCAAGCAACAGCAAATTGACGACCTCATTACTGACTGGATCAGCAATCCTCGATGGCTGCATGTAAAACGTCCCTACACGGCTTTGGAAGTCGTGAATTTGAGGGGATCCGTTCATGTAGAATATAGCCTTGCGCGTCTTGGGGCCGAAAAACTTTGGAAAGGGATTTCAGGACCAGAAGCGATGTGTGCCCTGGGCGCCATGACCGGAAATCAAGCCATACAAGAAGTCGAGGCCGGGCTGGGTGCCATTTATTGTTCTGGGTGGCAGGTTGCAGGAGATGCCAATACCGCTGAGGCCATGTATCCTGATCAATCGCTGTATCCAGTGGATGCAGTGCCAAGTCTTGTGAGAAGGATCAATAATGCCCTCCTGCGCACAGATCAAATCCACTGGATGCAGGGAGAGGTGAAAAAGGATTGGATGGTGCCCATCGTAGCGGATGCTGAAGCGGGATTTGGGGGTAATCTCAATGCATTCGAACTAATGAAACACATGATCATGGCTGGTGCAGCGGGTGTGCACTTTGAAGATCAATTGTCTTCTGCCAAAAAGTGTGGTCACATGGGAGGAAAAGTCCTGGTATCGACTCAGGAAGCTATCAACAAGCTGGTGGCTGCGCGCCTGGCTGCAGATGTTCTCGGGGTGCCGACACTCATCATTGCTCGCACAGATGCCGATGCTGCCACACTTCTGACCACAGACATGGATGAGCGGGACCGCTCATTCTGCACAGGTGCACGCTCTTCCGAGGGATTTTACGAGGTGATGCCCGGCATCGAAGCGAGCATCGCGCGTGGACTGGCCTATGCCCCTTATGCCGATATGATTTGGATGGAAAGCTCCGAACCTTGTTTGGCGCAAGCGAGGCAGTTTGCAGATGCACTTCGGGAGAAATTTCCTCACATCAAGCTGGCTTACAACTGCTCTCCTTCCTTCAATTGGAAGTCAAATATGGAGGAGGAAACCATGCGAAGTTTTCGCGAAGAACTCAACGACATGGGCTATAAATTTCAATTTATCACCCTGGCAGGATGGCATGCATTGAACAACAGCATGTTTGAACTGGCCCATGCCTATGCACGAGACGGAATGTATGCTTATAGCCAGCTTCAGCAGCGGGAATTTGCCAACGAAGCAGCCGGATATCGCGCGACCAAGCATCAACGATTTGTTGGAACCGGATACTTCGATACCGTCCAGGAGACCATTACGCAGGGCACCACGTCCACCACTGCCCTGAAAGGCTCCACAGAAGAGGATCAGTTTCATGGATAATGGGATCCTTGCGCATGATGGACTGTGTCTGGCTTATGTGGACTTTCAATCCAATGTGCCATCGTGAATATCCCCGCTACCCCACTGCCTTAGTCCTTGCGGCCTCCCTTGGGAAGATACTTTTTGGCAACTTCGTGCATGAAGTGCGTGGCGGCTTCGAGCTCGTTGGGGATCACTCCGTCGAGAATGGCTTCGCGAATGTCCTTTTTGATCAGGCCAATCTCTCGCCCTGGTGTCAGTCCAAATGCCTCCATGATCATGCTTCCTGTGACAGGCGGCTGCCAGTTGCGAAGGTTGTCTCGGGCTTCTACTTCCTTGATTCGGAGCTGTAGCTCGTCATAATTGCGAATAAATCTGGCGACTTTTCGCTCATTGCGCGAGGTAATGTCGCATCGGCAAAACAGGAGCAAATCGTCGAGGTCTTCGCCTGCCTCTACGACAATCCGCCGGATGGCAGAGTCGTTGACTTCTTCATTGACCAGAGCAATGGGCCGCTGGTGGAGCCGTACGAGCTTCTGGACGTAGCGCATGTGCTCATTCATGGGCAGCTTCATGCGCCGAAATATGCCCGGAACCATGTTGGCCCCTTTGTCTTCGTGGCCGTGAAATGTCCAGCCGGCGTGGGGATCATATCGCTTGGTGAGCGGCTTGCCGATGTCGTGGAGAATGGCCACCCATCGGAGCCACAGGTCGCTGCTCACCTCTGCGACGTTGTCGAGCACCTGGATGGTGTGGTAAAAATTGTCTTTGTGGGCGCGGCCATTGACCTCTTCTACTCCTTGCATGGCGTGAAGCTCTGGCAGAATCAAGGCCAGCAATCCCGTATCGAACAAGGTGCGAAATCCATCGGAGGGGCGATAGGTGAGGATGATTTTGTTTAATTCATCCATGATTCGCTCTTGAGAGACGATGCCAATTCTAGCGCGATTGCGCATCAGCGAGTCGAGGGTCTCCGGGTGAATCTTGAATCCCTGAAGCTGGGCCTGAAATCGAACCGCCCGCATCATCCGCAGCGGATCGTCAGAAAAGGTGAGATCAGGATTTTGAGGGGTACGCAAGATGCCGTGATGGAGATCCTTGACGCCATCGAAGGGATCGTAGAGTTTGGCGAATTCGTCTGCTTGCAGCGAGAGGGAGAGGGCATTGATGGTAAAATCCCGACGGAGTTGATCGTCGGCAAGGCTGCCTTCTTCCACGATCGGTTTGCGGCTATGGCGCTGATAGCTTTCCTTGCGCGCACCTACGAACTCCAGAATATATTCATCGGAGCGAACCATCGCCGTCCCAAAATTTTCATACACGATCACTTCTTTGGCACCGATGTCTGACGCAAACTGCTTGGCGAGGGCAATCCCTTGCCCTTCTACCACTACATCGATGTCTTTGCAGGGTCTTCCTAAAAAAAAGTCCCGCACAAACCCTCCAATCACATAGGCTGGTAACCCCAAAGCTCGGCTACTGGATGAAAGTTGGCGAAAAATGTCGAGCTGTAGGGCTTCAGGAAGATTCATACGTCTTTGGGTGAAAGCAGGAAGGCTCACAAGTAGCTCCCATCGAAATGCGAAGCAAGTTAGGCCCATCACTCAAGAGAAAAAAGGGTGATACGGGGAATGTCATTCACTGGCGCTTTCGCTTCTTTTGACTTCCTGTGTGATATTTTTTATCCTTGCTTTCACTTCTGATCGACCGGCTACCTTCCGTATTCACCCCGATCCCTTCATTGATCGCCAATGAAACACTTATTCGCCCTCACCAAAGAACGAATTGGCCTTGTGCTCGGTCCGCTCTTATTTCTGATCACCTTGGTGTTTCATCCAGAAAGCATGAGCGAACCTTCTGCCCGGGCGCTGGGGGCCATCGTGTGGATCTCAGTATGGTGGGTGACAGAGGCGGTCCCTATTCCGATCACGTCCTTGCTCCCGCTGGTACTATTTCCTTTGCTGGGCATAGTTTCAATCAAAGAAATGGGGTCTTCCTATTCGGACGAACTGGTATTTTTGTTCATGGGTGGGTTCATTCTGGCGCTGGCGTTGGAGCGCTGGAACCTCCACAAGCGCATTTCGCTCAGCATCATTCTCAGCATCGGCACCCACACACGCTTGCTCGTGCTCGGGTTCATGCTAGCCACGGCTTTTCTCTCCATGTGGATTTCCAACACAGCCACAGCGCTCATGATGCTGCCCATTGGCATGGCCCTCTGCTATCAACTTGGGTCCGACAGTGCCGGAGAAATGGGACAGCGATTCACCAAAGCCCTCCTGCTTGGCATCGCGTACTCCGCCTCCATCGGTGGCATTGCTACCATCGTCGGCACCCCCACCAATGCGATTTTTCTGAAAGCCGTCCAAGAAAATTACGAGACCAGCATCCCCTTCGACCAGTGGTTTGTTTTCGGTCTGCCTATCTCGTTGGTACTGTTATTTGTTAGTTGGTGGTATTTGGTGCGAATCGCGCTGCCGCTTCCTGCCAAGGATGCTTCCGCCAGTAAAGAAGAAATCAAACGGCAGCTTCAAGCGCTCGGACCAATGTCTTGGGAAGAAAAGTGGGTCATCGGGATCTTTGCTGCTGTGGCATTTGCCTGGATCACGAGATCCTATGTGCTTCAGCCGCTGTTTCCCAATATCAACGATACCATCATTGTGATGATCGGCATTGTGCCGCTCTTCATCCTGCCCGCGCGGTCACAACCGGGGAAACTGATGAACTGGGATACTGCCCGCAAACTTCCCTGGGGGATATTGTTGCTATTTGGTGGCGCTTTTGCGCTGGCACTTGCTTTTGACCAAAGCGGACTCGGATCCTGGCTGGCAGGCCAATTCGCCGTGTTGGGTCAACTTCCGTTGTGGCTGGTGCTGCTGGGATTGGTGATTTTTGTAAATTTTATCACAGAAATCACCCAAAATGTGGCGACGTGCACGCTCATCATGCCAGTGATCGTGACCCTAGCTCCCGAAATTGGCGTTCACCCGTTTGGGTTGATGGCTGCCACGGCAGTGGCGGCAAGCTGTGCTTTCATGCTTCCTTTCGCAACGCCCCCCAATGCGATTGTGTTTGGAACGGGACAAATCAACATGTCGGACATGATTCGCGCAGGATTCGCCCTCAACTTGATTTCCATAGTCGTGATCACAGCCTTTGCCTACTGGTTGTTACCCCTCGTCTGGGATTACATTCCTAATGAATTCCCGCCAGAATGGGTTCGTTTTGGTCAGCCATAAATCCTCATTCCTCCGAGCGGCGGGAAGCATGCCGCTGCAAACGGCGCTGGAAGAAAAAATCAATCGATCAACCCGAGGTAAAAGGTGACAGCATTTTGCTTGCATCAATGTTGCAAAATAGCGGGTTAATCCTTATATTTGATTTCAGGTATTATTCCATGCTCCGCTATCTCCTCATTATCACAGTCTTATTCGCTCAGCTTTGCTGGTCGTTTCGGCCGTTGTTGCCTTATGTGGAGTATGGATTGAATCGCGAGTACATAGCCAAAGTCTTGTGTATCAATCAGGATAAACCTGTGATGAAATGCGACGGCAAGTGCTATCTCAAAGCCCAACTGGCTCAACAGCATCGCACGGAAGAGCCCGCACAGGCTATTGTGCCACTGGCTCCTAATTGGGAGTCGATGCTCACTTGGGACATTTCAGTGCAGAATGCCCCTGTGACTGTTGTCCTAACCCCTCTCCTTGTGCTTCCCTTTGCATCGCAGATGCCTGATTCTCGGGAAGTTGCCCCTCCTACCCCACCTCCCCGATTCATCATTGGCTGATCTCATTGGTCAGCTCAAGCCTGTGGCAATTTTCTTACATGGTGTGCCCATGCGAAAATCAACGCTGCACCGATCGTGATTTCGAGATGTACATCTTTAAATGAAGGCAGCACTCCTTATCAAGGAGATGACTGCCCCTTTCATCCGATGCTTTTCAAATCGCGCTTCAGCCTGAAGAAAATCCTCAGGGTCTGACAAGGTTTTTCCCACTTCTCGAAATTTATTATTTCTCATTCAACTCCATGAAATACTGGATAATTGCCGGGTGCTTTTTGCTCACCGGATGGACACGCGCACAAGCCTGTGACGCTTGTGGCTGCGGCATGAACTTCGGCGGACCCGGCCTCCTGATGCAGCAGCAAGCGCACTTTTTGGGGTGGGTGACCACGTATCAGGCATTTGTGTATCCGGAATCGGAGACTTACGATTACTTTTTGCAAAGTGAGTTGTGGGCGAGGTGGGCTTTCTCCCAGCGCTGGGCCACAACCATTCGCCTGCCATATCACCTTCATCATCGGTCGAGTGCAGGAGCTGATCCCATCGCCATGCAAGGGATAGGCGATCTTCGTGCGCAAATTCGCTACCTCGCGATCTCTACGAACGATACCAGCAAAGCTACCCATCAAGTGTTTTTTCAGTCGGAATGGCGTTTACCTACCAGCACCTTGGTGCGTCCTTTGGACAGCCAGTTGCCGGGGAGATTTTTTCCGGGACAGTCACAGTGGGTCCATCGCATGGGCTTACTTCACGCGATCCAATTCAGCGCTGTGTGGTCCCTGACTAGCGAGCTGGCATATGCTTACACACAGGGTGGCGACTTGAGGTACCGTTTGGGACAGCAAAGCAGCTTGTTGAGTATGCTGGCTCGCCACTGGAACGGCTCCAAGGAAAGGTTCTCGGCTTGGGCAGGGGCTTTGTGGCTCTCTCAAAAGCGAGATGTAGAAAATGGCTTCTACCGCAATGACACAGGAGGACATGGCGTGTCTGGTCTTGCAGGGGCTCAGTGGGAGGGTCGGCGATGGAATGTTGGGCTCCAAGCTCAGATCCCGATCTGGCAGCAATTTGGGGGAGATGCGCTACGCACCCTTCCTTCGGCGCAGTTGATATGCCAATTTCGACTTTGATGCTCACGCTTGTCGTTCCTCCCGGAAAGAAGCAGTGATCGTGGAGATTCATCAATACTCTACGCGCTATGCGCTTCACCCGCTGACTACACAGTCATCGTTCTCTACTCCCTACTTATTTTCTCATTTACCCTTTTGAAATCTTTTTGAATCAAAATAATGGCAAGCATTCCCATCTTTTTTCAGCAGAGAAATTTCATCGAATTTATCTCAAAAATCTCGATGAACGGGTTCATTCTTGGCCTGGGACTCCTCTTCTTTCTATCTTCCTGCGACAGGAGCGAAGTGCCTCAAGAGGATCTGGAACCACCCCAGATCATGATTCTCAGTCCAGGTGTAGATGAGGAGCTCTCCGGTAGCGACTCTATCTTAGTACACGTCGTTTTCACAGAGAACACAGAGCTCCACAACACCGAAATCTGGATCTGGAACCCGGAAAACCACGATCCCATCACAAGGGTTGCTCATCACTCACATCAGCAACGGCTAGAGGTAAAACACAAGTTTTGGTTTCCTGTATCAGAGCCGACCAAGCTGGAAATTGAGGTCACGGCCTCGGACCACAATGGCAATGATGCAGTCCAGATCTACAATTTCAACGTTCTTCCATAAAACTTTCCTTCCACGTTTGGTTTTTTGAAACATTCAAGGCTAACCTATTTTTGTTATGGACAACTCCTTTTTCCGCCTTGTCCTCTCAGCGATGCTGATGATGAGCTTCTCGTTATTTACTACCAGCTGCAAGCAAGAAGGCTGTACTGACCCTGACGCATATACGTTTGATCCCGATGCGGTCAAGAGCGATGCTTCGGCCTGCGCCTATCCTACTTTGGTCTTGGAAATCGCCTCGATTGTGGGCGACCAACCTCTGGTTTACGATCAAGTGTATCAGGTGAATGGAATGGCGACTTCCTTCTCCACGGCACAGTTTTACCTCTCCCAAGTCCAGATCGGAGATCATGGGGACATGGAATCTCTGGACACCTACCTCTTGATATCACCCGAAAAAGACCATTACGAAGTGGGAGAAATCAAGGCGGGCCACAAGCACTCTCTACACTTTGGTGTGGGAGTAGATTCTGCGAGCAACTTTCTTGATCCCAGCACCTATGAGGCAAACCATCCCTTGGCTCCCAAATCGCCCAGTATGCACTGGAGCTGGAATTCTGGCTATATCTTCATTCGGCTAGAGGGCAAGGTGGATACGGACGGCGATGACGTGCTGGAAACCGACTTTGAGTTCCACATCGGTACCAAAAATCTCTATCGGACCTTCGAGTATGACGTCCATTTCGATGCAGATGAGGCAGACTCACACCTAGAAATGACAGTAGATTTTGCCAAATTCTTTACTGGTATTGATCTCAAGACCGATCGTGTTACCCACACCATGGATAATATGCCGCTGGCCATGACGGTGGTGAACAACCTTTCCACGGTTTTCTCAGTTGATTGAAGTGCTTTCCCGAGGAAGGCGTTAGTGTCCAAAGGGGGAGGCGACAACTCGTTTGTCTCCCCCCTATTTTCTGGTTGATATGAAAACGCTTGGCTTGATATTGGGCGCTATCCTGTTGCTTATCGCAATGGCAATTCGCTGCGTACCAGCCGATGCGTCTCAAGATCTTGCTTATACATGGCAGCTTCCACCGGGTGTCTCGCCGCCTGCCATACCTCCCGACAATGCCATGACTGCTTCCCGAATTTCCCTGGGCAAGCAGCTCTTTTACGACCCCATTCTCTCGGTCGATAGTAGTATTTCTTGCGGCTCATGTCACCAAGCCGACAAGGGCTTTGCTGACGATCAGCCCATCAGTACGGGAGTGAAAGGACGTCTCGGCTTTCGGAATGCGCCAACCTTGACTCAGGTAGCTTATTCACCTTACTTTTTTGCAGAAGGCGGCTCCCCTACCCTCGAAATGCAAGTCTTGGGGCCCATCGATGATCACAATGAATTTGGCTTCAATGCTGCCGATCTCTATCTCCGAATCAAAGAACACCCACACTATCAGCGACTGGCGTTGGAGGCCTATGGACGACCCTTGGACTTGTTTGTGATCACCCGCGCCATTGCAGCTTTTGAAAGGACACTGGTCAGCAGCAACAGCCCTTTTGACAACTATTTCTATCTTGGCGATCGCTCGGCGCTTAGTCCAGCCCAACTTCGTGGTTGGGAATTATTCCAGAGCGAACGGACCCAGTGCGCAACTTGTCACGCGGGGTTTACCTTTTCCACGTATGAGTTTGCGAATGTCGGTTTGAAGGATTACGCGGATGAGGGCTTGACCCGAAGGACCATGAATCAAGAAGACATTGGAAAATTTAAAATTCCCACCCTTCGCAACGTCGCTCTCACTGCACCTTATTTTCACGACGGGTCTGTTGCCACGCTCGAAGAAGTGATTGCGCATTTCAATCGCGGCGGAACTGGCCATGCGAACCAATCACCTCTGATTCAACCCCTGGGCTTGAGTGACCAAGAACAGGCTGACCTCCAAGAATTTTTACTAGCGCTCACCGATTCGACCATGATCGGCAATCCTGACTTTAGGCCTTGAGTCCAGTCAATGTCGAATGCACGAAAAAAGAGGTGGCCACAAAAGAAAAATCCGCCAAACGAGTTTGGCGGATTCACATCAAATCAACAGATAACTTGACTGAAACGAACAATATATTTTACTGAATTCGGAGAAAAATGTTTTCGTGATAGATCCACTTGTTGGGGGGTGGCAAAGATCCAGTAGGTATCTCAAAACATTCGTGCTCACGACGTCGAGATCGATTCGGCATGAGGCGATCATGCCGCGACAACTACGAGGTAGGACATTTTCCTACCTACCACACGTACGTTGACATTTTCTTTGAGGAAGCCGTGCTTCGACATTGCGGAATACACTTGACCTCCAATTTCGATTCTCCCAGTAGCGGTCAAATCAGTAATTGTGCGGCCTACTTTGCCGATCATCTCAATGCTTGCGGGACGGCCCTTGCCGGTGTTTCCCGAATCGAAGACAGGATTATCCTGCGCGGGTGGACCTACATGTCTCATGGTGAATGACTTAAAGGGTGTCGGGAATGTGTGCCAATCATTTGATCCATGTGTAAAACGCACGAGTCCTTGCGGAAGTTGTAAAAATTATGCGAGCGGAAGATACATGCTTTGGTCAAAAAAATGGAGTGTGCCAGAAGTGATGCCCCGAGTGCCAAATACTGGGGGTTTCGCGACGAAATTGTGAAGTTGCCAGATTGGCATTATCTTAGGAATATGAACACCCAAGCCCCTTTGAACCATCAATTTCTTTTGGCCGGGCGCCCCGAAGGGCTTCCAGGACCAGAACATTTTACTTGGCAAGCCAGCTCCATCTCTCCTTTGAAGGAAGGTGAAGTGCTGGTCAAAAATCTGTTTATTTCGATTGACCCAGCCATGCGCGGCTGGATGAATGCCCTCCGCTCTTACATCCGCCCGGTGGAAATCGGCGAAGTGATGCGGGCAGGAACGGTGGGGAAAGTTGTGGAATCTCAGCACCCCGGTTTTCACGCCGAAGATTATGTGCAAGGCAATGGTGGCGTTCAGGAGTATGCCATTTCCTCGGGTGATCACCTCGTGAAAGTCAATCCAGATCTCGCCCCTCTCCCGGTGTACCTGAGCACCCTCGGCATGACAGGTCTCACGGCTTACTTTGGTCTGCTGGATGTCGCTAAGCCACAATCTGGTGAAACAGTCGTCGTATCCGCTGCTGCAGGTGCTGTGGGCTCGATCGTGGGCCAGATTGCCAAAATCAAAGGCTGCAAGGTCATCGGCATTGCTGGTGGGCAGGACAAATGCGACTATGTGATGGATGTTCTCGGCTTTGATGCCGTGATTGACTACAAATCTACCACTGAATCGCTGCGCTCAGGCCTCATGCGGGCCTGTCCCGAAGGCGTGGATGTGTACTTCGACAATGTTGGCGGACCTATGCTCGACACAGTTCTCACGAGACTGCGCCACCGGGCCAGGGTGGTGATTTGTGGGGCAATTTCGCAATACAACCAGCGGAAATACTACGGCCCCTCCAACTATATGTCGCTGCTGGTCAATCGTGCCAGAATGGAAGGATTTGTGGTGTTTGACTACAAAGATCAGTACCAGCAGGCGATCCAAGACATGGCGCTGTGGCGAAATGAAGGGAAACTGCATTCCCGCGAGGAAGTACATAAAGGCCTGAGCAATTTTCCTGAAGCGCTCCTTCGGCTATTCAATGGAGAAAAAATTGGAAAATTGGTCCTGCAGGTGTAGCAAAATGAGGGAAAGCAAAGCTTTCCCTCACCCTATATTTCCACTTATTTTTTCTTTAGGGACTTGCCCTTCTTCTGCTTGATCTTTTTCCGCTCCGCCTTTTTTTCCTCCTTTTTCAACTTCGCTTTTGCCTTGGCTTTCTTCGAAGGCTTGGCATTTTTGTCCTTTTTGCCCGATTTCCTGGGCTTGTAAATGACATCGTGCTGAGTCATCGGTACCCGCAACTCATATTCTTCCGGATCTACCAGAGGATACAAAACTTCCGGCTCGATCGGTATGAGCAAGCTGCGGCTGCGCGATGCAGAATCAGTGGACAGTTGAAAGGAGTGTCGTTCTTTGCTGAGCTCCCCGCGATCGGCAGCGGCGAGAATTCGCTTGGCCCGATCTGCGGCGTGGGTCATAGAAGAAGCGGCTCGCAAGGGGAGATACGCGTCAATGAGCTTCATTTCTTCAGCGGTGGTCCAGGTCGCAGGATCGGTGTCAGCCAGGCCCGATTGCTGGAGTGCCTTGCCAAGGATGTCCATTCTACCGATCGAAAGCTTCATCAGATGTCCGGGCCGATTCACGCTGTGATCCAGGATCAAACACATGCCATACTCGGAGGTGATCAATTCCCGGACGCGAAATCGATCCGCGGGGAGGTAATGAGGATGATCCCAAAAGGAAAGAATGCGGTCGGCGGCGTGTTTGATTTGCACCACTTGAATGCGAGGGTCCAGGCCAGCACGCCAAAAACGAAAAGCCCAGCCCAAGTCGCGAAAGGCTTCTTTCTGCGCCACTGTGCCAACTTTAGTTCCATTCATACTCACATACCCGGTAGTTTTTGTTCCTTCGATAACCTCCAGCCCATAGCGGCCAAAGTACTCAGTGAAGCTCTCTGGACTTTCTTCTTTGATCCGGGCGAGCAATCCCCCTAATTCTCCGGCAAAGTCTTTTTGGCCCAGGGTCCACTGAAACATGCCAAAGGTCATGAAGCAGTCGTCCCAAGTGTTTACTGCGTCGAGATTGCCTTCATTAGCAGAGACGGGCAGCATCACCCGCACCACAGACTCACTCAAGCCATTGCGGAGCAAGAGCTGGCGATGTTGACGAATAAAATCCGCTGGTAGCGCTTCACCGAAATAATACACGCCTGCTTTTGCCTTGACAAAATTTGCACTCACCCATTTGTCCGACACCTTAAACCCATTGCTTCGGCCTTCGATTTGGTGCTCTGAGGCCACGCGCTGCGTTGCACCTGTATCCTGCCCTGCCGTTTCCCATTCGTCGCCATAGCCTGCTGCTAATTCCTGAAGCCAGGCGGATGCCAGAGGTTCCAATAAAATATTTCCGTCATGAGCCACGCCGAGCTTACTGGCCAATGCTTTCCATGATGACACTGGTGCAGCCGGGTCAAAGGTCAACTCAAGCGCAGCCATCAGCGACTTTACGTGATCAGTTGACAACTCAGACAAGGTATCGGCGACCAGGTGTTGCTTCAACGCACGCAAGGCGGGCAGGATCGCCTCTTTGCGCAGCATGAGCGCCAAGAGCCTTGCAT
>DAITMB010000084.1:0-22746 GCA_036835375.1 Bacteroidota bacterium | reverse complement strand
AAATCTACGAAGTTGGAATGAACACGACTAGTTGAGAGTTGAGAGTTGGGAGTTGGGACGACAACTGGGTTCAGTCGGTGCAAACTTCTGAATGGAGAAAGAGCATGGGCAACTGAATGTGAAACATGGCTTCGGTACACACGCTGGGATCGATCAGCCGGGAAAAAAGATTGCGGCGGTGGGTCACGAAGGTGACCATGGCGGCCTGTTGCTCTCTGGCAAACTGCTCAATGACTTCTAAAAGTGGGCCTTCAGTTAAAACGTTGACGTCCATTTTGGGTGATCCGGGCAACGCTCCGAGCCGCTCCCGCAACTTATCCTCCAGCTCTGCTTCACGATCTGCGTAAAATTGGTCTTCGACTTCATCCGTCAGATGAACAATCTGCCAGCTTGCTACCAATTGCTTCAGCATGATGTGTATCCTACGCAGAAGGACCGCATCCTGAGGATCGAAGTCAGAGGCAAACACCATTTTTTTCGGTGATTGATACCCTGCGCCGGAAGGAATGGCGATGATGGGAATTCTCGCTTGAAGCAGCAATTTGCCTGCTACGCTTCCGATAAAAATGCGGTAGAGAGAGCTACGAGGTGCGACTCCCATCACCAGACAGTCGGGGGTGTGGGATTGGATGAAGTGTAGAATTTCCTCTACGGGATCGCCTTCCAGAATCGTCTGGAGAATAGGCCCTTTGTAGCCTATTTGATGCGCCACCACATCAAGTTCTGCGACGAGGGACCTCATAGACTCCTTCGCCTCGTGGCGCATCTCTTTCACAGCTGGCTCCATCGTGAGATAGGGGGTGGTGGTTCCATAGATCGGTGCTGGAATGGGCGGTATGGGTAACCTGCTCACGTGAATCAGGTGAACATCAGTACCGAGATCCTTAGCTAAGGCGATGGCATAGTGCGCCGCTTGGGCAGAATGAGAAGAAAAATCAACGGGAATGAGGAGGGTTCGCATAGGTATTAATGTTTGAAGTAGATAAGTAGTCAACCATGAATAACAAGACTCGGGGAGGCTGTCACAGAGACAACACATTGGTCACGAACGACTTAGATGTTGCCAAAAGCGACCAAGCAAGCCAAGTATATTTGCTTGTCTGCTGAGACTTACAATGGAGAATGGAATTGGGACAGAAATCCTAGCGACGAAGATTTGTGCTTGGTTCCATGTCAATTTACCAAGTCAACGGGACGCTGGTCAGCTGCTTCAGGGCTATGACTTTGCTTTCCATCACGGTGAGGTAGCGCTCCATCCGGTCGAGGTGAAATCGCCGCTGGGTATCATTCCAGCCAGCCTGCATCAATTGAAGCCCATGTACCTTGGCCCTGATATTTGCCCGATACATTTGATAAAAGAGGTAAAAAGGCTTTTCTTTCTGCTTCATCGCTGGATTTACTTGTAGATACGACTCTAGAAATCCTTCCGCCAAATCGGGACGATGGTAGGACTCCATGTCCATTGTGAGAAACGCCACTTCATCTAGTACATCAATTTGTCGCAAGTCGTCGCTGAATTCTAAGCAGTCAAACAGCACCGGGTCAGGTAGGAGGAACACATTTCCGGCATGAAGATCGCCATGAACGTCCCGACGAAAGCCTTGACGACCTCTCCGCTCAAACCAAGCGGCGTATTCTTCCAGAAAATCAGCGCTGAATTTAATGGCCTCCCGAATCAATGCCTCCCAGTAGGGCAGCATTTCTAGGCTTTCGATGAGAGTGGAGAGATCTGCAAATCCACGCTGGGTCTCCTGCCAGGAAATCGGGTGTAGCAACCGCTCTGCTTTTTGATGAAAAGCTGCCAATTGAACGGCTAATGTTTCAAGTTGTGCCAGCTTCACTTTGCCTACGCGCAGCAGATAGTCCAACTGGAGGCTGGTATCCATTCGCTGCATCACTACCGCCCAATCCACGACTTGGCCCGGACCTTCCCCCAGGGTTAGCTTGTCTTGATTTTCGACGACAGGCACCACACCGAGATACATTTCTGGCGAAAATCGGCTGTTGAGTAACTTCTCTTGTTCGCACAAGCTGCGCCGCGCCTCGCAGGATGTAGCATCCAGCCAGTCAAACTTCACAGGCTTTTTCAATTTATACACCCGATTTTCGCCCAAGAGGATCCACGATATGTGTGTTTCCACCATCGACAGCGGGCCCGGTTCGTCGGCTGTTCCCGCCATGCGCAACGCTTCAATTTGACTGCTGTTCATACAATTAGGGATGATGTGGAGCATTGATCTCAGGAATTCTTCCGATCCAAAAGAGCACCAGCTCAACCAATTCCTCTACCTTTTTGACAGAGGTGTCCACCACAGTATGAGGGACGTCCGGTGGCATGAATGACTGGGCGAGATGTCGATGGGTGGCCTCATCTGCATCTGAAAGCTCCCTTTTCATGGCGAGTCTTTCTTGAATCACTTCGTCCGAAGCTGTGCACATGATCCAAATCGGGTGTATCCCGTGCCTGACCAGCAACTGCTGCATTTCCACCTGCCACACAGGCTCCGAGAAAGTCGCGTCCAGAATCACAGGACCTTTCATCTGTAAGGTGGATAGGAGCCGCGATTCGACTTCGCGATAGACTAGCCGTCTCGAGTCCAGGTCATACTGCCCGCGCAGCGCCATCTCTTCCCTTACTTCGTCGGTTCGAAGCACGGGCAACTCCAGACGTGCAGCAAGCGCGCTGGCCAAGGTGCTCTTACCTGTGCCAGGTAGGCCCATGACGATCATTACCCAGTGAGATTGCCATATCATTTGTAATGAATAAAATTGTGAAGTAGGCCTTGGATCGAAAGTGATCCAATTAGAATGACCTTCAATATCACTGAAATGAGGTGCTTAAAAGATGACTTTTCGCACAAGCTCGAATGATTTCTGAGATCAAATGGAGCCTGGCCTGCACGGAAAGCCTGTTGCCATGAAAGCATGTTCTTTTTTGTTGCGATTGGTCTTATACCAAAGGCTGCTTCAGGACTTTATCCAACAATTTTCTCAGTATGGAGCCCACTTTCTCAAATAGAGAGAGATTTCCTAAATTAGAAAATACCCAGTCCATTCATTATCAAATACTTAACACTGGCATCGTCTTGAGGAATGGGATTTGTCTATAGTCAAGCGTATCAGTCAACTACCCCCACCAAAATTTATTTTCGTCATGAAATCGCCTATCATTCTCCTTCTGTTTTCAACGTCGATCATCTTTAGTTCTTGTAACGGAGATGAGATCAAGAGACTAGAGAATCAGAATAAAATGCTCACGCAATCTCAAGCCGTTCAAGATTCTATTTTGAACAATTACATGAGCGCTTTCAACACTTTTGAAGAAAACCTGGAAGCCATCAAGTCTCGCGAAAACATTATCACCGATCGTACATACGACACGGAATCTCAGGGTGACTCGAAAGAGAAGATCCTTGATGACATCTCCAAAATCAACGACCTCCTTTCACAAAACAAGACCATCATTGATGATCTCAACAGCCGCCTTGATCGCACTTCTGGAGATCAAGCTCAGCTTCGCCGTTTGATCAGCAGAATGGAGACACAGTTGGTTGAAAAAAGTAATGAGATCGTAGCGCTGAAAGAGCAGTTGGTAGAAATGAATTTTACTGCTGAATCTCTCGAAAGGCGTCTCGATACGATGAATTATCAACAAGAACAGTTGGTGTATCTCACCTCTAATCAGCAAATGCGCCTCTCTGCACAAGATAGCACAATTGCAGATCAGGAAGGACTGATCAACATTCAAACCAGTGCACTCAACCAAGGGTTTTATGTCACTGGCACAGCCAAAGACTTGAAAGATCAAAACGTGATTACCAGTGAAGGTGGTTTCATCGGGATCGGTGCAAGCAAAGTTTTGCGCTCAGATTTCAACCACGATGCTTTCACTCAGGTGGACATTACACAAACGAGCAAAATCAACTTCGACAACAAGAAAGTGAGTTTGGTGACTTATCATCCTACTGACTCTTACTTGTTGAATGAAGATGACAAAAAGATAACCAGCCTCGAGATACTAGATCCCAAGAAATTCTGGGGAGTATCTAAGTACCTCGTCGTGTTGACAGATTAGGATCAATGGGGGAATCAAGGGATCGGCACACAAGGTGTGCTGGTCCCTGATCATTTTCAGCCCCTGCCTCACGACTCAAATCCCAACAACGTTTTATTTGCCTCTCTCGGACCCATTCCTCTCGTAGGAATGGGTTTTTGGTTTTCGATCACCCCGTATTCGCTCCACCTTCATCACATCTCATGGGCAGGGGCTTCGCGGCAAGAAATTCATTCGTTGCTCATTCAATATCGAGCAATATCTGTTGCACGTAGCCCTCATTTTCAGCGACCTGTAGCAAATAACGCCCAGAGGCGAGCGATTCGGGGAGCTGCCAGGAATCTGAGACGGTAGATGACGCGATAAGCTGGCCTTGCATGCTTCGAAGCATCACGTGATACGATGAGCCTTTGGGAAAAAACAAGGTACGGTTTTCCTTTGGCAGAGGATTAGGATAGGCAATGGCGCCCCTGCGCGCGACCACAGACAACACCGGAGACATCGTCTCCTCACCAGTTAATGATCGAAAACGAACCCGATACTGCAAGGCGGTGCCTGGTGAAACCCTGCTGCTATCAATAAAGGAACCCGAAAACAATCCTAACATTGTCACAGCACGCTGCCCCAGTTCCTGCCATTCTTCCATGCGAATACGTCTTTCATAAGTAAAAACCCCTTCTCTTTCCCCTTGCAATGACCATATCAACTCAGCAAAACCTCTTTCTGTCAAGCGCACTTCCCAATGCATCCAATCGGCAGAAAGCACCGTCGGCCTACCGCGGTAGATCTGCACATAGGAAGGCGTTGTGACCAGATATTCTGTATTCGCGGCTCCCGTCCTGACAGCGCCCGCCATCATGACCAGGGTATCGTCAGCCATCTGGCAAATACCAGAAGCGTGCACAGGCGCTACCAAATCAGGCAAGCTGAACCAAGTGAGCGTACTGAGATCAAGTCCTGCACCTGAAATCTGCGTGTCGCCAGGCAGTTCCCCTCCCCAGACGTTGATCTGTTTGTTGCCGAAATCATTTGTCCCGATGACCCCCATGATTCCGCCGCGAACATCTTGGAGGTTTGCGGTTGCAGGAAGGGTGGTCCAGGTATTTGTAGGAATATCATAGACATCAATTTCAGGTCTGGGAGTTCCTAGCGCGGCACCTTGCACAGAGTTTCTTCCCCCTACAATATAGACTTTGCTCCCTTCCAAAAGTGCGATGGCATGATCACGTGCGTGAGGGGAAGGGGCTAAGGTATCCCACACACCCGTGACGAAATCGTAACGATCTGTCCAATTGACGTAGCCCGTGTTGTGGCCATCTGTGATTCCATTGAAGAAGTAGGCTTCATCTCCGATTACGACACATTGGGCCGACCCCCGCTTACGTGCCGTAGGGATAGTATCTTGCTGTACCCACGTGTCGCTTTTGACGTAGTAAAGGTAAAGATGATCATAAGGAATTTCGTTGGGATATCCATTCCGGTAGGCCATTCCCAGCACAATGACAGAGTCTCTCCACAAGGCTGCCTGGAAATGATGAATTTGATCGTTGAAGTTTTTCCCCATGGTAAGGGTATTTTGATCAAAATCATATAGAATAGGACGTCGCTTGGCCGTATTGCCAGCTCCTCCACGCCCACCAAGGAGAACGCACAAGCGTTGGCTATCAATGGTGACAGCAATCGCGCTGCATTCGTGACGGACATAGCCGGTGTTGAACGCAGGATCATAGGTCGCATAACCTGGAAGCCATTGGGCCAGGAGCAGCGACGGACAGATGCAAAAAACAAGCAAGAAAGGGAAAAGTAGATTTTTCACAAATAAGAAAGGTATAATGAGTGATTAATGATCATGTGTGAAATTTAAGTCATATCCTATTATGTCATTTGTACTTTAACACAAAAAAATATAAACTTTCGCGTACACTGTCAAAAAAGATTTATAGAATTCCATATTTCTCTAGAAGTTTGTGCAAAAAATCCCCAAATGAAAAAAACGGCCTTGTGAGGAGAATTCCAGGCGTCACGTGTAGCACATTTCTCGCAGAATGACTATATCATTCGCACTACAAGAATGAAATTGCTGCCAATGATTGTTTATTTTGCAGGCGAGAGAGGAGGGTCACTCAAGTTCTTTTCATCATCACCCCCATCATCCCCAAAGTCCCATTGCCATTTTTTTGAATTAAATAGAGATTCATCTCATGTCTGCACACACCACTATCCAGCCAGATGCCACCGTTTCTGCACTTGCCGCCGATAACATTCGTCTCCTAGCCGCCGCCATGGTCGAAAAAGCCAACTCTGGTCACCCCGGAGGAGCCATGGGCGGCGCAGACTTTATCCACATCCTGTTTTCTGAGTACCTGGAAAATGATCCCGACAATCCTGCCTGGCCCTTCCGGGATCGATTTTTCCTTGATCCGGGCCACATGTCGCCCATGCTCTACGCACAGCTTTCGCTATTGGGCCATTACACCATGGCGGACTTAGCCGATTTTCGCCAGTGGGGGAGCACGACCCCAGGACACCCAGAGCGCGATTTGGGCCGTGGCGTAGAAAATACCTCTGGTCCTTTGGGCCAAGGCCATGCCTTCGGTATTGGCGCAGCCATTGCGGAGCGCATTTTAGCCAATCGTTTGGGCGAATGGACAGCACACCACACCTACATCTACATCTCCGACGGCGGTATCCAGGAGGAAATCTCCCAAGGAGCGGGACGCATCGCAGGTTTTCTTGGCCTGGGTCACATCACTATGTTCTATGATTCCAACGACATCCAGCTTTCTTCTGTGGTGTCGGATGTGATGAATGAAGACACCGCCAAGAAATATGAGGCATGGGGCTGGCATGTGCAAACCATCGATGGCAACGACCACCAGCAGATTCGCAAGGCCCTTGATGCAGCGAGAGAAGAGACGGACAAGCCTTCTCTCATCATTGGCAAGACCGTGATGGGCAAAGGCGCCATCAAAGCAGACGGCACTTCCTTTGAAGGGCAAGTCTCTACCCATGGCCAACCACTGAGCCACGCAGGCGCATCCTATGTGGACACCATCAAGGCCTTGGGCGGAGATCCTGACCAACCCTTTGTCATTTTCCCAGAGGTAGAAGCGCATTACGCTGAGGTCAAGAACAGGCTCCGCAAAAAGATCGCTACCCGGGTTGAGCGCCAAGAGCAGTGGGCCAAAGAGCATCCGGAGCTTGCTCAAAAAATGGAACAGTGGTTCGACGGCAATCGCCCCAACATTGATTGGAAAGCCATTGAGCAAAAAGCCAACAATGCCACCCGCAACGCCTCTGGAACCGTGCTGGCCTACCTTGCCGATCATGTGGACAACCTCATCGTGGCTTCCGCTGACTTGTCCAACTCCGACAAGACCGATGCATTCCTCAAGAAAACCACCATTTTCAAAAAAGGAGATTTCTCCGGAGCTTTCCTGCAAGCAGGCGTATCTGAACTTACCATGGCAGCGCTTTGTGTGGGTATGTCTCTACACGGTGGATTGATCCCTGCCTGCGCGACCTTCTTTGTGTTTTCCGACTTTATGAAGCCCACCTTGCGCCTCGCCGCCTTGATGGAGCAACCCGTGATTTTCATCTGGACACACGACGCCTTCCGCGTAGGAGAAGATGGCCCTACCCACCAACCGGTGGAGCAAGAAGCACAAGTTCGCTTACTGGAGCAGCTTCACAATCACTCCGGAAACAGCAGCTTCCTTGTTCTGCGCCCAGCCGATACGATTGAGACGACCATTGCATGGAAGATGGCTTTTGAGAACACCAAAACGCCTAGCGGCCTCATCCTGTCCCGCCAAAACATCAAAGATCTTCCTGCTGCTTCCGGCGACCGATACACCGAAGCCACCAAGGCAGAAAAAGGAGCTTACATTGTCGAAGATACAGCCAGAACGCCTGACCTCATCCTGGTAGGTAACGGCTCCGAAGTCGCAACCCTTATCGAGGGCGCACAGCTTCTCCGTGAAGATGGCCTGAAAGTCCGGATTGTATCGGCCATTTCTGAAGGTCGTTTCCGCGCGCAGGACGAGTCCTATCAGGAGTCTGTGTTGCCAGAAGGGGTGCCTGCCCTTGGGCTCACTGCCGGATTGCCTGTCACCCTCCGCGGGCTGGTGGGAACCAAAGGAACTGTGATTGGCTTGAATCATTTTGGCTACTCAGCGCCTTACACCGTCCTTGACGAGAAGCTCGGTTATACCGGCAAAAATGTCTATCAAAAGGCCAAGGAATATCTCGCCAACCTTTCCTAAGGCGTGAGTCGAACGTTTAGTCAATCGACTGATTGTCCCCGAAGGAGTCTTCCTTCGGGGTTTTTCATTTATCGGGGCTGGCTTTTCAACAAAAAAGGGCTGTCGTGAGGGGATTGATTTTACAGAAAGTGGCTGCAAGTTTTTCCTCCGTTGCAAATCCAGCGCGGATATGCGACATTGTTTTCATAGAAACCCTCACTTGTAGATTCTCAAGGAACCAAGCAGGAATGGCATCTCGTACAATGATTCGACAGCAGTACCTGAAGCCCACTGTTTCGTATAAGGACATCACCAGTCTTCTCTCCAGACAAAGCAGGATGAGTATGAAGTGCTATCGTATAAAAACCAAGCTCGTGATATTCGGGGTGTTGCTCCTATGCATGGGATGCGAAGAATCGATCTCTCAACAGGACCGAAAAGATGACCTGATTCCCGCGACCGCGAAGAGGCAGTTTGACTCAGTACCAGCCCATCGCTATTTACCCCAAAACGTTCCAGTACCTCCAGGCATGGTGTTCGTTCCTGGTGGATATGTCGATCTCGGTTCCGACTTAGGGTTCGCGTCAGAATCTCCGATCTCGCACCACGCAGTGAATGGATTTTTCATGGACGAACATCCGGTGACTGTTGCTCAGTTTCGCGCTTTTGTGGTGGCAACAGGCTACAAGACAGAGTCAGAAATCTTCGGTGATGCAGGTGTTTTTCTGTTCCGGCCTGGCAAATGGGACCTTGTCAAGGGAGCCAATTGGCAGCATCCCTTTGGGCCTACTCGCCCCGCAGCGCCTGACGACCATCCTGTGACACAGGTCAGCTGGAACGATGCTCAAGCCTACGCGGCCTGGGCGGGCAAGCGCCTACCGCGAGAAATGGAGTGGGAGCATGCTGCCCGCAACGGCAACAACTCTCGCAGCCGCTACCCTTGGGGCGAAGACATTCGAGAAGGAAAAAGCTATTTGGCGAATTTTTGGCAGGGAAATTTTCCTCATCATGACACGGGGCAAGATGGATTCAAAGGAACATCCCCCGTGGGTTATTTTGGAAAGACCAGTCTCGGACTCACTGACATGGCCGGCAATGTGTGGGAATGGTGTGAGGACTGGTTTGAGCCTTACGATGCCTCCTCACCTTCTCTACGCCAGCGGCCAGATGAGCCCGAAAGAGTCATGCGCGGGGGATCATTCCTGTGCGATCCCAGGGTTTGTCACGGCTTTCGCGTGTCGGGAAGGGCAGGAACTACCCCGGAAACAGGGCTGTGCCACCTCGGATTCCGCTGTGTGAAGGAGATCAAATGACCCGCGCCAGATTGCTGAATGGGTCGATTCACTGTTGAATGACTCAATTTTTCAGCCGATTTTGCTGCCGATGAAGTCGATGAATGAGGACGCAACATCTGGCCGTAGCAGCACCGTGATGATCATGCCAGCAATGGCTCCGAATAAGTGTGCATCGTGGCCAATGTTTCCCCAATTGCGTAGCGAAGCAATGAAACTAAATCCCAAAAATAATAGCGCAAAAATCCATCCCGGGATAGATCCGGGAATGAAAAGTAAGCCGATTCCCATCTCAGGAACGAAGAGTACCACACTCAGCAATACTGCCGAAATGGCGCCCGAAGCTCCCACGGCATTGTACCAGGAATCATCTCGATGGCGCACCAATCCGGGAATACAACCGGCAGCCAGACTCAGCATATAGAGCAGGGCAAATTGCCAATGGCCGATAAGCCGCTCCAAAGGAAATGCGAAAAAGTAATATGCCAACATATTGAAGCCGAGGTGCACCCAGCCGCCGTGAATCAAGCCATGCGTGAGGATCATCTGCCACTGCTTCTCCCGCAACATGCGGTAGGGATTGAAGATGAATTTATACTTCAGGTCAGCATCAGAAAAGGCCCTGATGCTCGTGATCAAGGTGATCACAAAGATGGTCGCGGCCACGGGCGACGAAAAAAATTGTTCCAACATGGATCAGGTTTTTCTGCATTCCTCCAAAGGTAAGGAAAGTTTTTGCGGGAGCTGTCAGCGATGCCCGGTTTCATGCGGGACTTGAGACAAGGCCTTGATATCAGCCAGCATACCCAAGTTACAAGCTTCTACTGTCGCGAGATCCATCCCCCGTAGAAGCAACTTCCTTTTATTCGCTAAAAAACTTCTGGTGTCGCCTTACTCTGTGCCGATTCATGTGGCTGAATCCCCTCCCCTACTCCATGATTCCGCTTCTGCGCCAGCAGGTCACCACGTGGTCATCCACAAGTCCGACAGCTTGCATGAAGGCATAGACCGTGGTAGAACCCACGAATTTGAACCCAGCTTTTTTGAGCGACCTACTCAGCGCGTCCGATTCTTTGGTCTTGGTAGGAAAATCAGTGAGCCGAAGGAAATGACTCACGATGGGCGTGTGATTAACATGTTTCCAGACAAAATCCGAGAGTGATTCGCCACTTTCTCGCAAGGTAAGATAAGCCTCGGCGTTGCTAATGAATGCCCTGATTTTACCCTCATGACGCACGATCCGAGGATCTTCTTTGAGGCGCAGCACATCTTCTTCGGTCATCGCCGCCATTTTCACGGCATCAAACTCGTGGAACAGCTCGCGATAGCCCTCTCGCTTTTTGAGAATGGTGATCCAGCTCAGACCTGCCTGTGCGCCTTCGAGACAGATCATTTCCAGCAAGTGTTGGTCATCCATGATCGGTCTCCCCCACTCTTCGTCGTGATACTTGACATACAGGGGATCGTTTCCACACCAGGGGCATCGGGTTATCATATTTCGGGGATCAAGTGGGAAGAACTCTGGGGAACGACTTAAAAGAACGTTAAGATTTTCTAATAAATTTAGGCAATGTACCAAAAAATTCAAGTCGAATTCGAAATTTTTTAGTGACGCCCCGTAATTTCGGTGCCATTCGCCGCCTTTTTACCCATTTCTCCCACGAAACGAAGATACTGAAATGGAACCATGCCCAAATATATTTTAAGCATATGTTGAGGATAAGACCTGGGTGTGTTACCTTTGTCACACAGTTGCCCGCGTAGCTCAGGGGATTAGAGCGTTGGTCTCCGGAACCAAAGGTCGATGGTTCGAATCCATCCGCGGGTACTACTTATCAAAAACCCTCTTCTTGGTCACTCAGGAAGAGGGTTTTGCTTTTGAGGGCTGCACGTTCCCGTGATCTCATCAGGAACTCGTCATGGATAAGAGGTGCTAACAGATCCATCTGCAAAATAGCCTCTGCTTCGTTTGCGCAGCTGCCGAAGCCTGCGCAATTCACTTCTCAGCCCATCCTGCTCGGCATAAGCGCCCCTCATGAGTCGAGATTCTACCTCCGCAAAGGCCGTTTGTCCATGCAGCACCCGGTGATTATCGATGAGCAAGTCCTGGCCTGCACGCATCTGAAGCAACAGCTGGTTTTCTTTGGCCATGATCTCCCGCTCCAGGAGTCGATAGGCTTGATACCACGCTCGGATTGATTGCCGGGGAGCGAAAAAGGATCTACCGAGCGGTTGTTGAAGCGAATGCGCAGCAATTCGCCCTTGTCATCCAGCTCCAGCAGGTGGCACTCATACTCCAGCCACACGGCTTTGTGCTATGGATATGAGGTCAACACTTCCCAAAACCCCCTTCACAATAGGGATTTATAACTCTAAAGGGACGATGACAGGTGGAGAGGTCATTTGCATGAATCAACTTTTTAAGAAGATTGTCAAGAGATTTCGAGAAAACCACACGCTCAGCAAGGGTGTTTGTTCAAACCGCCTTCATCAATATCATTTTGAATAGAATAGAATAGAGCCTATTTGATTCAAACAAGCTCTCACAAAATGAAATTTCTGCTATATTTTTTTTCAATACAATCAGCTGGTATTCAGCTGATTGTATTGGAGAGGGGTGATTTCTCCAAAAGAAAAATAAAAAAATAGACATCCGTGCAACGATTCGTCGAATTCTCAGATACTGTTGATAAACCCGTACGGAAAGCTTTTCAATTCTCTCCTATCTCAACTTTCTCTCCTATCTCAACTTTTTCAACTTTCTCAATTTTTTCAACTTTTTGAACTTTTTCACTAATGAATACGACAATCAAATTCATTTTCCCGGCTCTCTTTTTGGTTCTGATGTTGGCATCCTGTCAGAAACAAAATATTGATGAGATCATTTCTGAAAGTGCGACATTTCAGACCGATACAGTCTCTGTCAACCCTTTGGTCCCCAAGCTGCAATCCTTTTCTTCAGACACCATGTTGCTGGATTGCATCAAAATCCCTTTCCCGCTCGATTTTCTCCAGGCATCGGGTAGCACCATCACCGTGAATTCTGAAGCGGAATTGGATTCTGCCAGTATGTTGCCAGATAGCTTGGTGGACTTTGTGTACCCCTTTAATGCAGTAGTGGGCAGTAATTCGGTCATCATCGGTGATGTCGAAGATATCATTGCCGCCCTGCAAGTGTGCGGGTCGATCATTATCGTTCCCAACACGGATTGTTCTTTCTCGCCGCCGCATGTCATGCTGTTTTTCAACGGACTGAATATTTTCACATTGAATCGATATGTGTACGAGATCAACTACCCGGTTACCTTGGTGGTCAATGGAACCCAGGTTGTGCTTAATCAAGACAGTGATTATCTGCCCGCCATTGGTGGCTCGCCCTCCAACCTCCCGCCCACTGACCTCGTGTATCCAATTACTGTCACCCAGTTTGGCCGGGACATCGTGCTGAGCAACGACAGTGACGTGTGTGACTTCTATCAAACCCTGGAAGAACCATGTGCGAACAAGCCCGCTCACATTCAGTTCTTCTTCAACGAAGGTCCCGGAAGGCCCATCAGCTGCACCTACTTCATTGACTATCCGGTAGGGATTGTTTCAGACGGTGATACGCTCCAGATTCAAACCAGAGATGAATACCTGACTGAATTGGATTCGTCACCGAATGCCTACAACGATATCGAATTGCTCTATCCGGTTGCTGCAACCGAATTCAATACCGGGCAGCAGCTTAGCTTTGGCTCAGCGGCAGATATTTGTCAGTACTATGACAATTGCCAGTAGTTACTCACCTCATCCCTCAAGTGCAGCATTGCACTTGAGGGATCAATTTTCCTCCAAAGTGGTAGATCAAGCATTGATCAATTTAGTGAAAGAACGCAACCATACAGCTTTTAAAAAACTGTATGAAAATTGCATTCGCTATGTTTATTCAATCGTGAAAAGGTACGTGTCGAGTGAAGGTGATCATCAAGATGTTATCCAGGAGATTTTTGCCCGCATTTTTCTGAGCATTAATTCATTCGATGAAAATAAAGGGGAATTTAAATTCTGGCTACGGAGACTCACGATCAACCAATGTGTTCGCCACTATCACAAGCAAGCAGCATCCATGAACATTGACCCGCTTGAAGCAGCATCCGACATGCAATCAACCTCGAACGAAAAAAGCAGCACGTTGTCGAAAGATGATATTTTGCTGTTTTTGACAGGAATGCCTGAGGGGTATCGACAAGTTTTTATGATGGTGATCATGGATGAATACTCCCATCAAGAGGTAGGTGAAATGCTGAATATCAGCCCCGAAACATCCAGATCGCAATTGCACAGGGCGAAGAGGTGGATACGGGGAAATCGTTCGATTAACAATCTAAATTTTTTGGTTTATGGACTTTAATGGTAACGAAATCAAAAATTTGATACAGGGTGATGATCATCAGCCACTTCCTCCTGAATTGGATTGGAGCAATATGAAGGATGGAATCTTTGATAAGATGCAATCCATTGAACAAGAGCAATCCGCTCGAAGTGATCGGCAGCGGTCTTGGAGAAGAATTGGGTTACTCCTGAGCCTATTTTTTGTGTTGACAGTTGGTCTGTATTCTGCCTTTGATCTGATGATATCAGATCAAAATTCTGGAGCGTATGATACCGCCCAAGTACCAGGGACGGATGAGCATGAAAGTGAATCAAGCAACATCACCAAGTCAGCTCCGACAACTCAACCTGAGGATTGTGGCGAAGTCCCGGTAAATGAGAACGGGAAAAACACCGCAGAAGACCTGCCGCTGACTTACGTTGAATCAGGATCAGGATCAAATCAAGATCCCCAAAAAGCCGAAAAAGCCTCCATGGATACGGATCAATCGCTAGCCTTCCAGCAGCAGAATGAGAATGATCCATTAAACAACCTCTTCGACCTAGATCTCATTGGGGCTACTCACAGTGAGCTTGACTCAGCGCAAAATGCTTCCAGTCCTTTGGCAGAGACCAGACTCTCCGATGGGTTGCTGTATATCCCAGAACTTCAAGCATTTCTACCGTACAGCTTTGATCAAGTGCGGCTTGAAACACGGAATCATTCCATGCTTTCCATTCAGAAAACAGATGGTGGATTCTCTCCAGACATGCAGCCGAGTAAAATGAGTGATCAATTGATCTTGGAAGGGGGAATCACCTTTTGGGATAAAGGCTATGGCAACAGCAAGCCTGAAGGAGCGCAGTATGAAGCACCAATCCCTTCATTTCAATTGCAGGGGTCCTATGTGAAAGGCCTCAAAGGAAGCTACTTTGTCATGGCTGGCTTGCAATATCAGCAACTGGAAAGCAAGCTCGACTACCGCAATACCATCGAGGATTACAAAATCACCTTCATTGACACCATTCTTCAGGTGCAAAACAATATGCTTACTGGAGAGCAGACCATCATTCGTGGAGATGTTGAAGAGCTTGTGAAGGCCGAACGCAGAGTCATACATTACAACAAGACCCAGTTATTCAAGGCATCCTTGGCGCTGGGGAAACGTTGGCGGTTCAACTCATTTCAAACCGATGTGTACCTGGGAGCAGCGCTGAACAGTTTGGTTCGCAATCAAGGAAGAATGTTCTCCGAAAACACGATCATTGATTACGAAGGAGCATCAAATTCAGTCTTTCAGAATCAGTGGACGGCAGATGGTGTTTTTGGGGTAAGATTGCATTATTTCCTAACCCAAAACATAGGGGTGACTACTGGCTTTCAAACCCAAAAAAGTCTGATGAATTGGAGTAATCAGGAGGGTATCAATTTTTACCCCGCTTCATTCGGCTTGCAATTGGGGTTGAGTTACTCCTTGAAATGAGGGTAAGGATTGTGTCTTGTGTCTATTTTAGGTGTTAAGTGAGCTTGCAATAGCCATTACTCGAAAGAGGACCAAGGCTATTGCGGCTTTTCTGATTCAAACCTGCCTCCAAGGCCATCACCTTCCCCTCCAACCTCTTGATTGTCGCTCGCTGCTCATCAATGATGACCAGCCGCTTCTCAATAAGTTGCTGGTATTCCGCCATGTCTTCTGGCAAGTTCATTTCGATGATGTGTTGTTTCCCAAAGCAACAGATTTCCTGGAATTCCAAGGGGTGCGAGGTAGTTAAGAAAATTGAATGCTTATCCGAGATTTGAGTACATGCCTTACCCTCATCCAGTGCGAAATTTGTGATGATAGAAAAAGCAGCTATTTCCTGATTTAACCTGAAGCATTATGAATGACACTATTCTTAACCTGATGGATCCTGAGATTCTCGAAGGAATGAAGCAATTACCTCCAGAATTAACCGAAGGAGGACCAATTGATCAAGCTTACCTGGGAATGAGGGAATTGATCAAAGGGATGGAGCTAGCTCCTTTTGCGAGTACGACCATGACTTTGGAAGTAAAGTCAGTAAATTCAGAAGGAAGAGATATTCGACTCTTCATCTATCAACCAACGGACCTGAGTCAGCATTCAGGCATTTGTATCTATTGGATTCATGGAGGAGGAAATGTAGTAGGCACGCCAAGAGAAGATGATATCGCAGCACTTTTTGTAGATAATCTGAAGTGCACCATGGTGTCGGTCGATTATCGCCTAGCTCCTGAGCATCAACATCCTGAGGGCATGGAAGACTGTTATGCGGGTTTGCTATGGACTGCTCAACATGCTGAGGAATTGAACATTGACAAAAACAAAATTGTGGTTGCAGGCGAAAGTGCAGGTGGAGGCATGGCGGCACGAACCATCCTACTCAATAGAGAGCGGAAAGGAGTTGAGATCGCTTTTCAACTTCTGAAATGCCCAATGCTTGACAATACCCATGATACTCCTTCGGGTAGATTATCAGGGTATCTCGGTTGGGATAGAGATTCTTCCTTGTGGGCATGGAATGCTTATTTAGGTGGAGACTTAGGTAAAGATGCCACTGCGCTTCAAAGCCCATCACGAGCTACGGATTTAAGTGGCCTTCCGCCTACTTTCCTGTACGTTGGGGCCAATGAGCTTTTCAGGGACGAAGTAATTGCTTATGCACAGCAACTGATGATAGATTTTGTGCCGACTGAATTATTCGTTGCTCCGGGAGTTTCCCATGGAGGGGAACGGATGGCACCTAATGCCAGGGTTGCTCAAACTGCCCATCACTTAATGACGGATGCCGTCAAAAGAGTATTTAACATTTAATCAAACCAACAAACCAAAATTATGGAATTAAGAGAAATCTCTTCAATTGAAAAAGTGGGCTATGAAAAGCTGAAAAGCAGCCACTGGGTGTCGCATACTGAGATCATGATCGATGCGACTCCTGATCAAGTTTGGAGTGTGTTGACCGACACCAAAAGCTATGGCGAATGGAATGAAATTATTCTGAAAATTGAGGGTGAAATCGTGGATAAAGGGGAAGTGGACGTGTTATTTAAAGCGGGTCCAAAAGCCAAACCACAATTGTTTCACAACTATCTTTATGTAGAAGATGGCGTAGAGTTTTATTGGAGCCAGGTTCAGGCCATGGGAATAAAGGACAGGCACTGTTTTCGCGTAGAGGCTACAAGTGCTGGGAAAACCAGGTTTATTCAATCTGACCAGGCCCTGGGAGGGTTAACCTGGATGCTAGGTAAAGTTGCCGCCAAGACCCAATTGGATGTCTATCCTATGTTTAATCGCTCCTTGAAAAAAGAAGTCGAGAGAAGGTTTCCAAAATCTCAGTGACAATCATGCTAGAACAACTTGTAATTTACATTAGCGCACAAAAAACCATCGCCAACTACATGTTGGCGCTTGGCTTAATCATGGTTTTCGGAGCAGTACTGATTCACTTTACCCCTACTCATTCACTTTTGAATGGATTAAAAATTGGTCTCTTGGTTTTTGGACTATTTTCCTTGATTGGGGGTTACAGCTACAAATTGACAGAAGATAAACTGCTCAAAAGCCAAACGGTGATTTACCAAGCTAATACTGATGAGTTTGATCAGATGGAAAAAGAGCGCATGCAAAAAGTAGTAAAAAACTTCCCCGTGATTCAGCTTGTTTTTGTGGTCTTAATCGTTGCATCTTTAGTTGTTAACCTCATACTTGACAAACCATTCGTGAACGGGATACTCTTTGCTTTGGTTATTTTTCTGGTTGGTAATATGATCATAGAAAGTATTTCGAAGCAATCAATTGACACGTATTTTGAACAACTCTCAACCATTAATTAAATGAACGATGTTTTTAAAATTGAAAGCATAAGTCAATTTCACAGTCTTCTGCAGATTGCACCGCCGAAGCATCCTTTGATTAGTGTAGTTGATCTATCCATTTTAAACGACCTAAAGCAGTCCCCGCAAAGCGAAAGCATTAAAGTGGCTTCTTCATTTTATGCTATTACGCTAAAGCACCTGAAAGCAGGTAGTTTAATCTACGGAAGAAAACATGTTGATTTTCAGGAAGGCAGCTTATTCTTCACTTATCCGGATCAAGTAGGCACATTGCAAAACCCGGTAATCGAAGATTGCGAGTACAGCTGGGGTTTATTCTTTCACGCGGAGTTGATTCATGGTACTCCCTTAGCCTCCAAAATGGGCGAATACACCTTCTTTAGGTACGCTGCTAACGAAGCCTTACACTTGTCTGAAGATGAAAAGCAGAGTCTTTCCACCATTGTAAGTTCAATCCAAACAGAACTTCATTGCCCCATAGACAAGCACACAAGAAATGTATTCGTCTCCGCAATCGATTTATTGCTAAATCATTGCAATCGATATTATGATAGACAATTCGTTACGCGGGGAAATGCGAATCATTCGGTAATTGGTGAGGTAGATACATTTTTGTCGAACTACTTCGCTTCCGCTTCACTCATTGAAAAGGGGCTTCCCACCGCTGCGCAATGCGCTGAACATGTGAATCTTTCTCCAAATTATTTAAGTGATTTACTTCGCAAAGAAACAGGAAAGACCACACAAGATCATATTCATTATCATTTACTAGAGATTGCCAAAGATCGGCTGCTGGGTAGTGAAGATTCGGTAAAAGAAATTGCCCATTCCTTAGGATTTGAATATGCCCACTATTTCAGCAGCTTATTTAGGAAAAAAGTGGGGATGAGTCCAACAGAATTTCGGGTTGTTAATTGAAGTAGTTGCAAACACAAGTTCTATGCACAAGACAAAAAAGCGTGAATCAATAAAATATTGCCAGTAATAATTAACCAAAATAACACAATATTAACCTCAACTACCCCACGAGGAAAGAAAGTCAAGAAGGTTTATAAGCACAACTTTCGAAGCATTTCCATGTTCATTTACGTCGACTCAAGTGCTTCATCTCGATGACTCTTTGCTTGGTTCGGGTTCGGACCGTCAACCTTACCGAGCTGGCTCTTGGCCTAAATAACGTAATATCAACGCCTTCGAATCACTAACGGCTACGGCGCCTTTTCGCCTGTTTGAGTTTCCCTATGGTGACTTGAGCCACATGATCTGGGTCTCTACCACTACGCTCAGCGATGGGAAATCAGGACCCATTTTAAAGTCCTCAAAACACGAGGCTTTCGCTTTGAGACCACACACCTGACGCTCCCGGAGAGGATCGATAAGTTCACCACAGTGCTGGCGATCGCGGTGGCTTGGGCAGTGAAAGTAGATGCTCGGAAAACCAGAAAGATGGCAAGATCCCATTTCTACGATTCCCTGAAAACTACGCTGAATTCTTGTCAAGCTTCGTTTTGCGCCAATGGATCTGACAGCATTCCAAACCCTAGCCCACTACTTGTCATGCCGCCACCGGATGACTGCCCGGCGCTCCAGCCGATCGAGGCGTAGCTCAGACTGCCCTGATGTCTTGCGGCGATGTGTCAGCGCTCCAGATCCAGCCACGAGTTCCAGCTCGGGGGTCTCGGCAGGCCATCGAATGACGATGGGTCCAGTCGGGGCAACGTCCTCCGGCTGCTGCGGGGCATTGCTATTGGACAAAAAAGTGGTGCTGGGCGGCTGATTGAGCAGGTGAAGGATCCAATGACCCTCTTTCCGCCAAGCAGAAACAAAGACATTGGGCGGGGCCTCCACCTCAAATGGCGGCGAAACATGGCTTGCCAACAAAGTCTTTATGAGCTCTCGACTGCGACGGTTGGGACTTCCTGCATAGCCTCGACACAAGTCGGTCGCCAGGTAGATCAACATGCCTTGTCCATAGCGAACCTCCACAATGCCGCTTCCCTTGACAACAGCTGGCGGATCCACTAACTGCGGACCGGTAGGCGTCATGCGCGACTCGCTATAGACGACCCGTGCCGGCCAAGCTTGGGATTCCTCTGTAAAAAACAGCTTCCCTCGCCCAGAGATCAGCATTTCGGCGGGAAAATCTCCCCGTCCATCAGTCTTGATGATCAGCGCTTGATCCATGCTGTCCCGTCTGACGATCCCCAGCGCTGCATCAAAGACTGGCTTGGGCCGCCGTTCTCCCCATGAATCCAAAGACCCCGTCTCAGCTGTCAGCAGCAGTGTACCACCCTGCTCTGCGTAAGCCAGCAGGGCAGTTGCCGCCTCATCGCTGAGGCAGCGCACGTCGGGCAGCACCACCGCATCGAAGCTGCGCAGTCGATCGAGGGTCAACTGATCGTCGAGCAGCACCTCACTGGGGAGATGCAGACCATTGAGCAGGTAGTGCATCCCGTGAGCAGCTTGCCACGCGCGAAAGGCGTCTCCATAGGCGCTGGAAGACTTGCCTTGGCCAGGCAAATGCCCAAAATCCATTGTGGCCTGAGACAATACCAGCCCCAAATGCCGGAGAGGCTCGCCCCCTACGTAGTCGGCGGCTTCGAGCAGGCCCTGGCTCAGGGCAGGCAAGGTACCGGGCAGTTGGTCCACGGCTGCTCCATAGCTAGCATGGCCACCACAAGATTGGCAGCTCAGCCCAAACTGCAACAAGCCCGAAGGGTCGGGTGAGGGGCCTTTGGGACGAAACACATGAGCGGCGTCGGAGAAACCGATCCAACTCTCGGGGGCATAGCGGTGGTCCATCATGGCCCGCAAATATTTCATCTGCAGCAGGGCCTGCTGCGGACGCCAGTCCACCTCGGAAGCCAGCAGGGCGTCTCCCGGAAATTGCCACAGCGGGATGGCCGCCTGGGATCCGGGATCATTCAGGCGATTTTTGACGTTGAAGGCCAGCAACGCTTCGGGCTTAGTGGATTTCACTGCGTCAATCAACTCCAGCCAATAGTCCATCTGAAATTGGTATCGCCAGTGAATCAACCGTTTAAAGGAAGCGTCGGTAAAATCCACCTGGCGTGGCATGTCGAGACCTGTCTCCTCGCGAAAAGCTGTTTGGCAACGATGGCAGGCGCAGAGCCAGCGGTCCCATTCGTAGAGTTGGGTGCAGTCAAACCAAATGCCGTCGAAGCCCAGCGCTCCGACGATTTCTCCCGCTGCTTGCTTGAGGCGATCCCCGTAAGGCGAGCGTAAACAAGGGCTGCGTGGACTGACTACGTCTTGGCCGTTTTCCTGCGCTAAGTAAACACAGCCCCAGTCGGGATGCTGTGCCAGTGTTTGAGGGGCGGCATGGAGGCAGTAGTGAGAAAATAGGCTAATGCCGCGGGCGTGTGCCTGCTCAGCGATCCATTGGTAATATGCCACTGGCTGGGCAAGGGAATCATAGGCTAAATACTCGCTAGGATACAGCAATAAGCTCGGTGGACGTGCCACACTGTACCACCACGCCCTGACCCCATGCTCCTGTAAACTATCCAAGATATGGATGATTGTTGCTCGATCAAATGGTTCTAGGTGCGGGCGTATCTCCATTCTCACGGCAGCCGTGGCATAGCCTCCTCCGGGAATGATCTCTGTGGAAGGAGCTGTGGAAGGAGCAGACTGACAAGCTAGCAGCATCAAGGGCCAGGCGGCAAGCAACAATCGCATAGCTAATTTTTGCCTGTTGAAGAGACGGAGCGCTGGGATTCAACCAGTGAAGGAATGCTCTTATGGGCTAAATATTAGGTTCTCATTCATTCGTAGCTATCTCGGCCCTGAAAATCGAGCGACCGAGAGGGGATGCAGGACAGCCACCGCCGACTGATATACCATTGATCCATTGCTGTCCATTCTGGTCGATGCGGATGAGATACAGGCCAGTCGGGACTTGGCTCAGATTCATTTTCAGGCTATGCGTACCTGCCTCTAAAACCTCCCGTCTAGACATGATTTGACGTCCTTGCACATCCATCAATGTTATCGTCACCATACCTATTTCAACTTGCTCAAGAGAAACCAACAGTCGATCTTGAGCTGGATTGGGCGCGATTCGTGGAGGGGTCTGCAAAAGGTCTTGACTCAGGCGCATGCTGCTCGACGTGACGATACTAACTGAGTCAAAGCTGGCCAAAATAGACGAGCCGTTGCTACCACTGTTGACGGCTAAGCGCACCAACATGGTGTCGGGCAGCGCGACGGTCATGACGGTGACCATCGCTCCAAAACAGCTCCAGGCTCGCAGGCAATATCCGATATTGCTTTAGTTCTGGGGGGCGGCCAGGAAAATCGGTGTGAAGAGATTGTTTGTTCATTTTTCCTACTGTCCAGAAACTCGTAGGAAAAGAACACAGCCGATGTTACACAAATGTAACCACGACAGAATCCCTCCTGCTCCTGCTTGGCCATATATTGGCCATATAAGAGGATCTTTCTGTCAGTATTTTCTATGGCAGCTGCGGTTTTCTTTCAACAAAAGCCTGTGCTACGATCGTGATGATTTAGTTAGGTGGTCGAGCGTAGTGCATCGCACGTAGCTTGCCCTATCTCCAATTCCATCGTTCACAACCTTTGTCCATGCTCTTACTTGCTTTTTACCCAAAGCACCTGGACCAACGTGATCGCTAACCACGAAACGGGTGCGTCCATCGCCTATGTCTATCTCACCAACAAGGGCAATCTGGCACCCGGAGCAACACAGATGAAGTGTTTCTGTTGAAAAATCCTCGTCCGAACGACACCCTTACGCTGAACCACAAGTAGTGGGTAAGAAAGATTGAACAACTTTGATTCTCCTTCCTGATCAAATGCCCACTTCAACTTTTTAAGCAATCCAACCAAACGACCATATGACTTCTCGGTATTATATTTTTGTTAAATCCCAAGATTTTCTTGGTCGTTTTTTTTTTCGAGATAATT
>DAITMB010000083.1:0-22786 GCA_036835375.1 Bacteroidota bacterium | reverse complement strand
GGTTTGTTGCAGTAGCACCGACTTGGCCGTTGCTCCAAGCATAAGTGTAAGTTCCGCTGCCGCCGATCACGCTTGCACTCAAGCTGCCGTCGTTTGCGCCAGCGCAGGTGATGGGTGTGAGTAAGTTGATGCTTCCTACCACGGGCGTAGGGTTGACGATACTGATAGGAGCGGCTACCTGACAGCCGTTCGCGTCTATGGCGAAAGCCTGAAAAACACCGGCCCCGATTCCGGAAATCGTGTCATTCAATAGGCCAGTCGTCCAACTGTAGCTGTAAGGCCCAATCCCTCCGGAAGCGACAGCATATGCGGAGGCATCTTTTGTTCCGGGGCAAGAAGGGCCGTTGATCAAAGTCGTGCTGAGCAGCAACTGAGTCGGCTCGGCGAGCAGGAAACTGGCAGTATCTTCGCAGCCATTCACATCCTCAATGGTCACGGAATAAGTTCCACCTGACAACCCATTGATGGAAGCAGTGGTCGCCCCGTTACTCCAGAGGTAAGTGTAGCCGGGGGTTCCGCCAGATCCGACTGCCTGCAAGGCCCCATTACCGTCCCCTTCACATTCAATAGCTGTGACCAAATTGATGTCGGCGGAAACGCCAGCCGGAGCTGTGAGCGTGAAACTCGCGGTATCTTTGCAACCATTGCCATCAGTGGCAATCACGCTGTAGGTGCCGATGCCGAGTCCGGTGACAGAAGATCCTGTGGCTCCGTTGCTCCAATTATAGGTGTAGGATCCAGATCCACCTGTGGCGGATGCGCTCAATCCGCCCGTGGTCAGTCCCTGGCAAGCAATGGATTGGGTGAGGGCAATGTTGGCGGTGATTTGGGAGGGAGTACCCACGGTCGCGCTGGCGCTTTTTTGACAGCCATTGGCGTCGGTGACTGTCACAGAATAGGCTCCAGCACCAAGACCTGATATCACGTTGGTGGTGGCACCATTGCTCCAGAGATAGCTAAGATTGCCCGAACCATTGGAGGCAAAAGCCGACACCGAGCCATTCGTAGCACCAAAGCAGCTCACGGGAGTGACACTCATCAGGATGTTGATGGGCAAAGGTTGGGTAAGACCCTTGGAGCCAGTTGTCACACATCCTTTCGCATCGGTGACCGTCACGGTGTAGGTTCCTACGCTCAAATTGGCAGCCGTTTGGGTGGTGGCGCCATTGGACCACAGGTACGTGTATCCACCATTTGCACCGGAAACGTTGGCAGTAAACTGTCCATTGCTCCCGCTATGACAGGAAATGTTTTGAGTGGTTTGGATATTAAGGCTCCAAGCAGCTGGTGCTGTGAGGGAGTAGGACTGTGTAACAACACACCCGATATCATCTGTGACGGTGATGGTATAATTTCCTGCGACTAAGCCCCCGTTGGTAGCCGTTTGGGGACCATTGTTCCAGCTATAATCGTAAGGAGGGGTGCCACCTGTCACACTGGCGAGGATGGCGCCATCGTTTCCGCCTGGACATGTGATGTCCTTGGTTTTGGATATGGAAGCGGCGAGGGTGCTGGCGATGTTTGCGACCGTGTATGACGCAGTGCTAGCACATCCCAAGGAATCTGTGACCGTGACAGTATAGGTACCCCCGGGAAGGTTGCTGATGTTTTTGGTTGTGGCACCATTCGACCAAAGATAGGTGTAGGGTGCAGTGCCGCCTGTCACAGTGAGGCTGACCGCCCCTGAGTTGGAATTGCAGACGTTGCCTGTAGTGTTGGCGGAAAGTGTAGGCCCTGATCCTCCCGTGCCGATATTGGGGGCAGCACACCATAAGAGTGCGTCTCGAATGAGGTTTTGAAAATTCTGGTCCTGATCGTAGTTGTTATTGGAGTGACCGAGGGCGGTGTAAAAGGTGCGTCCACCGCCTGCTAATTCCTTGCAATGCGCCATCATGCGGGGCGCATCATAGCTGTTGCCACCGGTCTGCCCTACGCGGAGCAGTTCGGTGAATGTATTGTTGAGGTAACCATTTTGCCAGTAATAATACTCTTCGGTCTTATTCCAGGGGTTGGGCACATTCGCCAGCGTAGGATGACCCAAAGATTGATGGGTCATGGTGTTGTTGTGATTGCTGTTGGTGTGGTTAGGCTGTTGCTGCACCGAAGCCCCCGCAACCGTCTCAGCATACCAGTCCCAGGTCCCTTTGGATCCCCCATTGGCACTGCTATGTCGATAGGTGTCTGTCGCAGCATGAATGCCGAGGTAACTTCCACCACCTAGAATGTAGGCTTCAAAATTGGCCCGCTGCGTGGCATCAAGACCTTTGTTACCGGAAGTGTTGGAAAAAATCACGACCGCATACTGCTGTAAATTGGCCAGAGAATTGAATTCCGATCCGGTATCGTCATTAGTGACCGTATAGTTGTTCGCTGCCCCCCAGCTGTTGAACATACTGAGGGATTTGGCTTTCGTGTTGTGGTTATATCCCGTAGTCTCCGTATAGTGAAGAATTTTCCACGGGCCGCCACACTGACCCCAAGCTGAAAAAGAGGCGACAACCTGAAATAGGATGACAAGCAAGGTGAGACGGTAAATCACAGCCATGTAAAGAATTTGAAGAGCTGAAAAAAAGGCGCAGCGGTAGTATGATTCTTGTCTTCAAGGCAAATATAGCGCCTTAAGTCAACAATCATGAGGCCAAACATCCTTTTTCATTTCAACAAACATCTAAGCCTAAACCCATTGGGTATGTAAGATTTGGCCACACATACCGAAGAAGACATGAGGGCCGCACCGTAAAATTGGGAATTACTTAATTGACAATCAACTACTTAATGTCCATTTCTCTCCTCTTGCTTTTCCTGCCTGACGCCTTTTTCTCGCGTTAGTGTAGAAAAAAATCGTAGCCTTTTAGATCGTGATTCATTTGTCCCAAAAGGTCATAAAAAGAGTAATTTTTAATACGAAATCACTTACTATCCACCGCACATACAAAAAACACATGAACAAAATTCCATATGTCTCAAAGTCTATTCGATCATTTATTTTTTTGACATAACTTTCTACACCATGGCTCAAAAGCTAGCTACTTTCATAAGATCCTGCCGCAGGTCAGCCTCCCTTAGTGAACTTTCTCTCCTTTGAGGCACCACTGCCCCCATTTTGCATTGTAGGTGTGGATAAGGTCAGTGGAGTTACCGTCTGAATCGACGATTTCCCTCCCCTCATAAAACCAATTGAAAATGCCTCCATACAGATTGTGCACGTTCGCGAATCCCGCCCGTTGTAGTTTTTCGCCGATGCGCTCGCTGCGATATCCTACGGAGCAATAGACGAGGATGGGCGTATCACGCGGTAACTCCTCAAAGTTTTGTATCCGAAAAGTGGAATATTCGCAAAACTGAGCACCTGGCAAATGGCTCACGGCATACTCATCCACCGCTCGCGTGTCAAGAATGAGGTAATCGCTCAACTCAATGTCAGCAGGCTTGGCCAAAGGGACCGTTTTTTTGTACATGTCGTCCAACATGCTGTGATATTCAGCCACATTTTTTTGGGCAAGCATATTTGCAGGGTGAATGCCGCATCCGACCAAAGCCAAAATAGAGAGTCTCGAAAGCCACTTATTCATTTCCCTATGTACGATGTGAGCAATGGGACAGTTGTTGTGCACCGTCAGTCTCTTTTTCGGTCCACGAAAGTCGCTAGTGAGTTCGGTGCGCACGTTGTTCGGGACAATTCTACTTACTTCCATTCTGTCCGGCAAGGAGGCGAAGCCACACTTCGCTTTCACTCAGCACAAAAGCGGCCCTGTCTTCCTCGGCCAGGCAACGCATGCTCATCCCCTCCCACCAGTGGGAAAACAACGCGGCTTGTTGTGATGCATCTGGTAGTTGCACCTGGATGAATAATCCCTCGCAAACGCTGCGAAATTCCGCCCGAAATGCCAACAAAGAATCTGCACCAAGCGCCTCCTTTTTGCCGGATCGCGAAGCCATATTTACGTAAAGGCGAAACAACTCTGGCTCTTCTTCCATGACTGTGGCCCACTGAGCCAGCTTTGTGTCGAGTGTCTCGGGAAGCTCAGGCATCCAGATGAGGCGCAAACGAAAAACGAGGTAAGCCTTAAGCGTGGTGATGAGGCTGTCCAAACTGCCGAAATGATAGACCACCAATCCTTTGGAAAGCTTGGCTCGAAGCGCAATTTCGTCTAGGGTAATGAGTTCGGGAGCGCGCTCACCATATATCTGAACAGCTGCTGCCATGATACGATCGGTCGCTCGGGTTGCTGCTTCCATAAGTCCTTTCTGCCATGGTGAGCACCTTGATCACTCCTCCCCCACTGCCACCAACTGCCAATTCAATTCATAGGTAGAGTCGGCACTGGAAAAAGAGAGCCACATTTCTTTTCGGCGCAGCATCTGAATGTCATAGGCGACGGCATCGTTGCCGAAGATCAATTGGAGTTGTTCGCGCTTAGAGATGAGGCGCCAGGTTCCTTCACGACAAACATCTTGGGGGCCACAAATTTTGGCTACATTGTCAGCGCCCAGCACCAGGGTCGAATCTGCATATTCACCCGATCGATTCTGCCCATTGTCATCGAAATAGGCCCATTTCCACGTGTTCGCGGCCCGATGGGACGCGGGAAAAGGGCTGACCAGCGGTCCTTCTTCGTACTTGCGATCCCAGTTTTGGCAGGCACTGAGAGACAGCAGGACGAGCATCGATAGGAGAATGGGATGTTTCATGGGTGAATAGCTAAGGTCAAATGCGCAGCAAATCAACAGATGCGCGAGGACTTCTTCTTAACGAAGAATTCCTGTAATCCTACATCTGTATTGGGGCTTTGTTACTCTGTCAAAAACTCCAGCCGCAGCAGGGTAGAGTCATCTTCGAGCCACAATTCGCCTGCCGCCAGCCGTGCTACCGTCCAAAGAGAATTGATCTCTTCGCGATAGGTGACATCAGAGTTGTAGGGATCTTCGAATTCGAAGGCATAAAGCAGCTCGATTTGGGATTTGCCATTCACAAACCTCCACTCGCCAGTCCCTTGCAGAAAAATCGTAGTGTCTTGGGTAAATGGCGGAAGCGAAATCGTACGAGCGGAATCGAAATAGAGATATTGGCCGTCGGCGAGGAAAGTTTGAAAATCACCTTCGTACCGAGCCGAAATATCCTGGTTGTCCCGAATGGCATCTTTGACCTTCCAGGTCGTGACCAAAAGTTCATCGGCCGGGCGAAAGCTGATCGCCGGACCGTCGGGATACCCTGTGCATGCCGTCACCCCCACCAGGGCAAGCGACAAAATCCAGATCAAAGGAGCGCTACACTTCATCGGAATAGTTCAATTTGCCCAAATATAGGAGATTCTGGCGATTATTTCATCTCGCTGCCATTCACTAATTTGCATGCATGAAGTTGGAAGAACGGATCAAGACCCTCGCACGAGAACAGCATCCTCAGGTTGTGAGCCTTCGCAGGCAGCTCCATGCACATCCAGAACTCTCTTTTGAAGAGGAAAAGACGGCGGCCCTCGTGGCGCAAGAATTGGAATATCTCGGAGTTGAGGTCCAATCCCAAGTCGCCGGACACGGCGTCATTGGCTTGCTACGGGGCAGCCATGCCCATCCTGGATCGCCGACGATTGCGCTTCGGGCAGACATGGACGCGCTGCCGATTCAGGAGGAAAACGACATTGACTATCGCTCCCAACATGCCGGCGTGATGCACGCATGTGGCCACGATGTTCACACGGCTTCGCTCCTCGGGGTAGCCAGAATTCTCTCACAAGTAAAGGAGCATCTTGCCGGAACGGTCAAATTTATTTTTCAACCAGCTGAGGAAAAATTTCCGGGAGGGGCCTTCTTGATGATCCGCGATGGTGTGCTCCGGGCACCTGATGTGCAAGGAATCATCGGGCAGCACGTGCAGCCTTATATTGACACCGGAAAAATAGGAATTCGGTCGGGCATGTACATGGCTTCCGCCGACGAGATTTACCTTACCATCAAAGGCAAAGGGGGCCACGCTGCTCACCCAGCCACCTTTGTCGATCCAGTCATTGCCACAGCTCAGATTTTGGTCGCCCTCCAGCAGGTCGTGAGCAGGAGCGACCCAAGGATTCCGAGTGTACTTTCCTTCGGAAAAATCATCGCCAACGGCGCCACCAATGTGATTCCGGACCAAGTGTATGTAGAAGGCACCTTTCGCACGATGGATGAACGCTGGCGGGCCGAAGCTCATCAGCGCATTACCCGTATCATTGAGCATACTGCAGCGGCTTTTGGTTGCGAGGCAGATCTCCAACTGATCAAAGGCTATCCGGTCTTGTTCAACGATGAGGCTATGTCCGCACGCACCCGCGCAGCCATCGTGAGCTATGTCGGTGCAGAGCAGGTGGTGGATCTCGACTTGTGGATGGCAGCGGAAGACTTTGCGTATTTCACCCACGAAGTTCCTGGCTGTTTCTACCGCCTTGGCACGAGAAATGAGGACAAGGGCATCGTGCACGGTCTTCACACGTCGCGCTTTGACATTGACGAAGACAGCCTCGAACTATCCACAGGACTCATGGCCTGGATCGCTATTGAAGAACTGCGTGCGCTAGGATCCAATCCCGCAAAGTAGCCAACACTTGCTGCCGCTGTAGGTCGTGATGCAACTCGTGTTGCCCACCTTCAAATGAGATGAATTCCTTATCGCCCGGCACTGCCTCAGCAAATGCTTGCGTGGCCGCGTGGCTGGTGATTTTGTCGCCGCTGCCGTGATAGGCCAACAGTGGCAGGGGCCACTCCGCAGCATGAGCCATCGCGAACTCTCCTGCTTCCAACACACCGAAAAATACCGTGGAGCTGATGAGGTCATGGACCAAGGGATCCTGACGGTAGCGCGCAACTTCTTCAGGAATCTGGGAGATAAATTCCGCATTGAGTTTGCTCGGTTGGGTCAAAGCGGGAGCGAGTCGCTTGGCGATGTTGCCGATCATCAATTGGATGTTCGATGGCTTTAGGGCGAGCCTCAGCCAAGGCGAACTCAACACCGCTCCCTGCACGTGTGGCTTGCGCTGGAGCACAAAATTGGTGACCAGGGCTCCTCCCATGCTATGACCATAAAGGAAGAGAGGAATCCCAGGAAATCGTTGGCTCGCTTCCTGAACCTGGGCTTCGATGCTGTCGAGCATGGCGGCAAAGCTGGGAGCATGGCCCTTTTTCCCCGAAGTGTTCCCATGACCAAACTGATCAATCCCCACCACGGCAATGCCCGCCTGGGTCAAAAAGTCAGCCATCGCTGCGTAGCGGCCGGCATGTTCTCCGTGTCCGTGCACGAGAATCATCACCGCCTTGGGTGACTGAGGCGGAGACCAAAGCTGGCCCGCGAGCTGCTGACCATGGAGAGAGACTGTGTATGTCGTCGAAGAGGGCATGAAGATGTGGGTTGGAGGCGTGTAGCAAAGTGGAAATAAGCAAATCCGGACTTGAGGTACAAATTTGCGCTCGTTTCTCACGAGTCACGCGGCATTGTGCTTGCCGTTTTCCTTCCCACTTCAGCGCTTAGCGATCTCCTGCCCGATAGCGAATCAACTCAGACATCAAATATACATCCCGAATGATCTCCCGGTAAAAAGGTGACAGCTCGATTTCTTCGTAAAAAGAGCCCCCAGCCACATATCTTACCCGCACGGGTTGTTCGGGTTGGGCAGCAAGCGCAATCAATAGGGGTCGATCCATCGCGTCGTCGAAAGAGACTTTTTCCACGGTCCATTCGCCGATGCGCTGGCGACTGCTCCGCGGGTCCAATGTCGCGATTCGGTTGCTCTCCAGGGGCTCTCTACCGGATTCGACCTGAATTCGCGTGTGGTACAGGCCGCGCTTGGACGAGTATTGTGACTGGACATGACACTGACCATCCTCGCGAAGCCGGGCTGTGAGAAAGGTCTGGCGGTAGAGATCGTCTCGTAAGAGCAACAGGTGCTCGTACCAGCGAAAGCTCGCGCGATCGTCTTGTTGGAGGCGAAACCGACTCTCCAGCGCTTGAACAAGTGCGAGGTCCTGGCTCCACTCAGCCACAGGCACCTGCGCTAACATCACACGATTGAGTTGCTGATTGCTCGCTTCCAAGCGTCCGGGATCGGCTAGCAAGGCACGTTGATAGCTTTCTCGCAGGCAAGGGAGTTCATACAATTTGGCATCGCTGTCTTGATCCAGCACCAGATAATTTCGAGGCTCACCATAGCCCAACAGTACCTTCTGGTGATCGACAAATACCTCTTCGACGCGAAGCTCCAGGTGGCGAATTTCCGGACCGAAGGTCTGCGGCTTTTCGGCCATGCCTGGAAGAAAGCGCAAAGTCTGATTCAATTCTATCAAATATTCCTGGCCCAGCAAGGCATTGGCGAGGCGCTGCTTCTCGCTGAGTCTGGCACGTACCCGCTCTGTGTCGATCACGAAAGGGAGATCAGGATAGCCCGTAAAAAACACCCATTCTTCTGATCCGGCCCTAAGCCGCAAAAAGCCAGGCTGAAATTCTAGCACGCGCAAGGGTTGACCATCGGCATTGCGAAGGTCCACCGGATCCATGCCAGCTGGGACGTGCAAAAAGGGATCGCGCCACTCGGGCTGATAATCGCCATGAAATCCTCGTTTTGGCTTAAAAAAATGCTGGCCCGGCTTTGCCTGAACCTCTTTGTACACATTGCCGTCAGCCGCCAACACCTGCACCTCGGCAGCTTGAAGCCCCAATCCTTCACGCAATTCTTCTCTGGTGCCGGGCCGGAGGTATTCATAATGACGAATTCCAGATACTTCTCTATCAAATACTCCAGCGCGCAGCGCTTCCACGTAGGGGACGGACAAGTACACGATGGTTCCAGGAACCAACTCTTCCAGTTGCGTCAAAGTGGGGGACTTGAGCAACTCGTAAGTTCTGAGACAGGCTTCTGGATTTTGCGCGACCAGATTCGCAAAGAGCATGCACAGGGGTAGGTGCAAGATCAGCTTCCGCATGGTGATGGGGTTGAGTTGGGAAACGCAGGCCGTAGCCTGTGACCATAGGCGCAAATTACCTGCCAATGTAACAATACCCCAAGTCCATTTGGGTTTAAATCCAAGCGGTAGTCACGTCTTTCCTACAACTTCCAACTAAGAGAAACTTGCGATTTCATTTTCCAGACATCCAGCTTCTCGGCAATGGTCAGCGAGTCAAATAGGCGCCTCATGTTTGGGAGCATAGGGGGCTTCGCAGCAGCTTTCCACTTTCCATGAGAAAAGGAAACTTGCATGGAGAATCAACACGATTTTTTCAAGAACCTGCTAATAAGCGTGTTGTATTCCCCATATTTCCCAAAAATACACAGCCAGAGAATGGCCAGGGTACAGCAGCAGCACTTGTTGCCAGCGACGAATCTGCTCAGGATCATGGCCTTTGTCCAGGAGGAAGGCCGTCAATTCCGGCAAGGATCGGCCCGCATCATGGAGTTGCCAGTCGAGCCACGCGAGCACTGTTCCTGACGCAGCTCGCTGTTCGTAGGCTTGGAGCAAGAGGCTGTCGCGCGAAAACCACAGCAATTTGTCCTGGAGCAAAGACAAGCCGTACCTCCCCCACCCCTCCTCCGCCGCACGATGGTCAGCGGCCAATTGCCACATCGGCTGCTCTGATTCCACCAGGAGCTGGCGTTGAAGCCCCGCGCCAGGAATCGCATACTGGTAAATATCGAGGGTGGTCTCATAGGGGTCACCTTCTTCTGGCAATAACAACACCGGAAACACCATACCGTCGCGTGTGCCCGACAAGAGCTGTGGACGAAGTCCCATCAGGTGTTTCGGCTGTTCGCGCAGGCGAATCGACTCCGCAGGATAAGTGGCCAAAATACCCTCCGTGGACGATCGAATTTGCTTCAAAATGCTGTCTTGATTGAGCCGCACCTTGTCGCGCAGAGGTGGCAGGAAAAGGGGAGGGACTCGGTCAAATGCCTGTTGCAGGGATTCTCTCCAGCCAGCAGGCAGGCTGTCCCGAAAGATCATCGTGGACAGCCATGTGTCAAAAATAGGTTCGGGTAGGCGATCCATGCCTGGCGCGGAAGGCGTCAGTGCTGCGAGGCGATCCGCCACGAGGAGGAGCGTCGGTTGGAAATCTTCCTCCAAGGTTTTGGCTGCTTGCAGCAGAAATTCCACCGCCTGGTATTCGTTGATCGCGGTCGGGTCTAGCCGGGTGATGCGCGTCCCAAACGTGCGATAAAGTATCAACTCTTTGACGGGCATCTCAGCCAGGGTGCGAAGCTGTTCGACAGCGATGCGGAGGGAGAGAGAATCCATGACCCAGCCTGTGGCAGCGGCTTGTTCGGTTGCAGCCAAGGCCTCTCGAAAGCGCAGAGGCAGCGTGCGCAGGCGATAAACATACCCTTCGCAGTCGTCCACTGAGGCAATGTGGTGGAGGTGAGTGAGAAGCAATAGCAGCTCAGATTGTAGGCCATCCTCTGGATGAAAAAACCGCATGGCGTACCATTCTGCCGGAAGGTCCACAAAACGGGCTTCCAAGTACTTCAGCGCTTCCCATCGACTTCGTGCCAAACTGTCCAAGCTCAGCGGGTCAAAAGTCAGTCGCTCACTCCGCTTTTCCTGCCAAAAGGCTTTTTCCCGGACCAGCTGTTCCTGGTCGCGCTCCTTGAGCTGAAAAGAGAAGGAGACATAGCTGCTCACGGACCCTGCCCGGTATCGGCTCACGGCTTCGGGGTCGAGGTATTGGTAAGAGGTGAGTAGGGTTTCTTCCCAGGCAACAAAATCGCCTGCTTTGCCCCCTTTGGTCCAAATCACCCAGCTAAGGAGGCCCAAGACAGCGATCCCGGAGACAATGCCGATTCGTTTCATCATATCAATCAGACCTTGAGGCCAAAGCGTTCTTCCGCCATCTGCGCGACCTGCTCTCCAATGGCGAGTCCGGCCGTGGCAGCGGGAGAAGGTGCGTTGAGAATATGAATGGATTTGCCGGAATACACAATGTCAAAGTCTTCAATCATATTGCCATCTGGCCCCAGGGCCATCGCGCGCACGCCTGAGCGACCTTCCACGATCTCCTCCATCGTAAGGCTCGGAATCAGGCGCTGAATTTGGTGCAAAAATCTTCGCTTGGAAAATGCCCGTCGATATTCATCCAAACCAAATTTCCAGTGCTTGGCGAAAAGCTTCCAAGTGCCTTGATACGTCAGCGCTTCCCAAGAATCCCGGAGATCAAAGTCGGTTTTGCCGTAGCCTTCACGCTTGAAAGTAAAGACCGCATTGGGCCCACACTCGACACCACCTTCTACCATGCGGGTAAAATGAACGCCCAGAAAGGGAAATGCTGGATTGGGCACCGGATAAATAAGATTCTTGACCTTGTGTACAGCGTGAGGAGCCAGGTCGTAATAGTCACCTCGAAAGCCAACGATCTTGGCTTTTGCTTTAGCACCGTCCATTGCAGCGAGGCGGTCGGAAAAGAGTCCCCCGCAGAACACGAGTTGCCTGGCCCGAAAGAGGTCCTTTTCGGTCTTGATTTCCGTGATATCCTCGCCATGCTGAATTCCGATGACACGCTGCCCTGTGAGCACGCGGCTGGCCGGCTGGAGTGCTGTGGTGAGTTCGGCCAACTTGTGCACCACGCCGGGATAGTCGATGATGCCAGTCACCGGCACCCAAATGGCGGCAATTGCGCTGGTGCAATACGGCTCAATATCGAGGACCTGCGAAGGTGTGATCTTTTCGATGCCCTCCACCCCATTTTGAAGGCCCGTCTGGAAAATTTTTTCGAGAAATGGAAGCTCCGCCGGATTGGTGGCTACCACGATTTTGCCGCACACATCGTGATCGACGCCATATTGGCGGGCAAAAGCCACCAACTCTTTTCTGCCCGTGACACAGGTCGTCGCCTTGTAGGAACCTGGCTTGTAGTACATCCCCGAGTGAATCACTCCTGAATTGCGGCCCGTTTGGTGGGCGGAGAGTTTCTCTTCTTTTTCCAAGACCAAGATCCTGAGCTGTGGGTTGCGGAGCTGCAATTTGTAGGCGGAGCTGAGGCCCACGATTCCGCCTCCCACAATGCAAATATCAAACAGGTCCGTTGATTGGTTCATACAAGCAAGTTGATAGAAAGTCCGTCGAAATGGAAAAAGAAGTCACGGAGCGAACATGTACCTAGGGGCAAAGGGGAGCATACGAAGCTAATTTTCTGCAATGTATCACCCCCCCATTTTCTCAACACAAGCCAAAAGCATCACTCTTATGCTTCAGCTTCCCGAGCCAAAGAAAGTTTTTGTAAACATCGCTTGGGCAACTTCTTGCCGTTTTCGAGCTTACTACTGTACAAAGGTGGGAATTGTTGGCGGTGTTGGCAACAAACAGATTTATGTCCTGGCAAGAGCTCTTACCGCCAGATTTTGTAGCATTTTCCCTTCCTTCTATTATTGCAAATCTATTGTTGCAAATCGCTGAACCAGCGATATCCCGCTTACGCAAAAAGGCCGTCTCAGCAGAGACGGCCTAGATTTGCTTAACGATGGTCTGCTGGCTTATCCAGCATTCTGGGCTGCGATCAGGTTGAGGGCGCTGCCTGCGCGTACCCAGCCGATCTGCTGCTCATTGTAAGTATGATTGCACCAGAACGCATCGCTGCTACCATCATGGTGATGGGCTACGACCTTGATTTGTTCGCCGGGGGCGAAGGTCGAGAGATGGATATCAAAGGTGTCGTCCTCTTGAATCTTGTCGTAATCGGCAGGATTGGCGAAGGTCAAGCCGAGCATTCCCTGCTTTTTCAGGTTGGTCTCGTGGATTCGGGCAAATGACTTCACAATCACTGCACGGACGCCCATGTGACGCGGCTCCATGGCCGCATGTTCCCGGGAAGAACCCTCCCCATAGTTTTCGTCTCCGATGATGACGCTTTGGACGCCAGCATTTCTGAGGGCGCGCGCCACCTTGGGATTTTCCTGATACTCGCCCGTGAGGGGATTTTTGGTGTTGGCTTGCTTCGTGAAAGCGTTGATGGCTCCCAACATCACATTGTTGGAAATATTGTCGAGGTGGCCCCGATAGCGCAGCCAAGGCCCGGCCATGGAAATGTGGTCGGTGGTACACTTGCCGAATGCTTTGATCAGCAGGCGAAGCCCTTTGAGGTCTTGGCCGTCCCAGGGCTTGAATGGCTCCAGCAATTGCAGACGATCTGAATCCGGAGCAACCGCCACCGTGACTTTGCTTCCATCCTCAAACGGAGCGACATACCCAGGATCTTCTGCATCGAATCCTCTCTCTGGAAGTTCGTCTCCGGTAGGTGGATCGAGGCTCACGCGCTCGCCCCGGTCATTGATCAACTGATCCGTCAAAGGATTGAAGGTGAGGTCTCCCGCGATCGCAAATGCTGTAACCAGCTCCGGCGAAGCCACGAAGGCGTTGGTATTGGGATTGCCGTCGTTGCGCTTGGCAAAGTTCCGGTTGAAAGAGGTTATGATCGAATTTTGGCGATCTGGGTTTTCGTTGTGGCGTGCCCACTGGCCGATACAAGGTCCGCAAGCATTGGCGAGCACCACGCCCCCGATACCTTCAAAAGCATCCAGAATGCCGTCGCGCGCTACGGTGTAGCGCACCACTTCCGAGCCAGGGGTCACTGTGAATTCGGAGCGGGCCTGTAGCCCCTTGGTCACAGCTTGACGTGCCACAGAGGCGGCACGATCGAGGTCCTCATAAGAAGAATTGGTACAAGACCCGATCAACCCTACTTCGAGGGTTTGGGGATATTGATTGTCTTTGACTGCCTGCGCAAATTTCGAGAGCGGCCACGCGAGATCTGGGGTAAATGGGCCATTGATGTGCGGCTCCAGTTCGTCCAGATTGATGTGTATGACTTGGTCAAAGTACAATTCGGGGTTGGCATAGGCTTCGGGATCACCTGTGAGGTGTGCCGCGACCGCATCTGCCGCCTCAGCGACTTCCGCACGACCCGTGGCGCGAAGGTAGCGCGCCATAGATTCGTCATAGCCAAAAGTCGAAGTAGTGGCTCCGATCTCTGCGCCCATATTGCCGATGGTTCCTTTGCCGGTGCAGCTCATGCTGCGAGCACCTTCGCCAAAATACTCCACGATCGCTCCTGTACCGCCTTTCACGGTGAGAATTCCGGCCACTTTCAGGATCACATCCTTGGGAGAAGCCCAACCGCTGAGCGAGCCTGTAAGGTGAACCCCAATGAGCTTGGGCATTTTGAGCTCCCACGCCATGCCCGCCATCACATCCACCGCATCGGCGCCGCCTACCCCAATGGCAACCATTCCCAAGCCACCCGCATTGGGGGTGTGAGAGTCGGTACCAATCATCATGCCGCCCGGAAAGGCGTAGTTTTCCAGCACCACTTGGTGAATGATACCAGCGCCCGGCTTCCAAAAGCCGATGCCATATTTGTTGGAGACAGAGCCAAGGAAATCATATACTTCCCGGTTGACCTCATTGGCGGTCGCAAGATCTTGATCTGCCCCGATTTTGGCCTGGATGAGGTGATCACAGTGCACCGTGGAAGGCACTGAGACCTTCTTTTTGCCGGCCATCATGAACTGAAGCAGGGCCATTTGGGCCGTTGCGTCCTGCATGGCGACCCGATCCGGTGCGAAATCCACGTAGTCCTTGCCCCGCACGTAAGCGCGAGCTTCCGAATCGGGATGGAGATGCGAGTAGAGAATTTTTTCAGAGAGGGTCATGGGCCGTCCGAGAACCACCCGTGCCTTTTCGATTTTGGCGGGTAACTCCTGGTACACCCGCTTGATCATATCCAGGTCAAAAACCATAGCTATCTGGAGGTAAGTGCAGTTGAGATAATGCTGCGAAGCTAACAAAAATAGAGGAGGAAAGCGCATGATTTGGCTCCTGGGTGTGCGAAACTTCGCCAGGAGAGAACGATTGCACGGCGCGATGAAATCGATGGGGAATGTGAGGGGTGCTTTTGTTGCTCACATTTCAGATGGTAAGTTGTGCTTGCTGGATCCGAAACTTTTGGGAGGATGGGTTCAGTGGGGATGGTTGAGGTGGGTTACTAGATACGTCCTAAAAAAGGTTGACAGGTGAAAGAAGAAAATACGGCTTTCAGTTGACAGGGAATAACCATCGGAAGGTGCTGAAGTAGAGGGATTTTATGAGATAAAAGCAAAGGCAATCGGATATTTATGGAGCCAAACTTCAGAAATACCAGATAATACTGGACTTAGATCCCATTTTATCCACCTTGCAGAGAAACACTGAGATGATCCTTCAGCGAACATTGTATCCAGATATTGAGAGGCACCTCAGTCACAAGGAGTTTAGCATCATCACTGGTGCGAGGCAGGTGGGTAAAACCTCCTTGCTTCGGTTATTATTTAGCGAGTTGACTTCACGACATAAAAAGGCTTTTTATCTGAGTCTGGAAGATCCTACGGTGCTTGCTGAAATCGATTCCCACCCAGACAAGATCCTGAATTTCCTGACGGCAAGACCGAAACCGATCCTGGAGGCGCAACAACCTGAACCTAGAAATCCGACTTGGCAGAACACCTCAATTGAAACAGCCATTTTCTATTTCTGCTGAGCTTTCCGGGTAGGACTAGCCTATATCACATGGCGGAGGGATGGGTGCGTGCGACCTTTGCCGGGGTCGGGGAAGAAAATGCCATCGGCTTGGATCAGCTATCAAAGCTCTGTCCTTTTCAAAGTCAAACGAGTCCTTTCCCCTTCCCCAATCCTCTCAACGAAGGAGATAAATGAACTTTGTTTTTATCTTCGTAAGACAGCGAAAAGGAACTACACAATGGATTATAGAAAATATATCACCCTCGAACCCGGCAAACGAAGCGGCAAGCCCTGTATTCGAGGGATGAGAATGACGGTGTATGACGTGCAGAGCTACCTTGCCGCTGGCATGACCTTCGAGGAAGTTCTGGCTGATTTTCCCTATCTCACACGCGAAGATTTGCTGGCTTGCCAGGCCCCTATGCAGCAGACCGCGACCAGAGTCAGTTGTTGCTAAAGGGGGTATGAAGCTGCTGTTTGACCAAAATCTATCTCCAACACTGGTTGGTAGGCTGGCAGATATGATAACTTCCTGACAGTCTCCAGCTTTTCTCAATGCACCCGCCACAGCCAATATCGCACTGCAAAACCCAATAACCTCCCCATCACAGTCGCCAGCGTTTCTTACCTTGGCTCCCGCCTTGTCAAATTACAATAACCGGAGACTCCCAATCCTTTCTGCACAGGTATTGACCTTAACAGATGAATTACTTTCCCATCTTGCCTATCATCCTCTTGTGAAATTCCCGATGGTTTATAGATTGATTTGGCTTTTGCTGCTGGTACCGCCTGCTTTTGCGCAGGAAAGGGATTCGCTCTCCTCCTACTCCGATCCTTTCGCAGGCGAGATGGTGCGGGTGGATGGTGGAACCTTTCTAATGGGAAGCGATGAATACCCTGACGAAAAACCTATTCATAGCGTGCACGTTCCCGATTTCTACCTCGGGGCCTTCGAGGTCACCCAGCAGCAATGGCAGGAAATCATGGGAAATAATCCCAGCTTTTTTGATAAATGTGAAAAATGCCCCGTGGAAAGTGTCTCGTGGGATGACGTGCAACAATTTATCCAGAAGTTGAACCAACAAACAAGCCAATCCTATCGCTTACCTACCGAAGCAGAGTGGGAGTATGCGGCAGGGGGTGGAGCCAGTAACCGAACAAAATGGGCAGGCACGAGTGAAGAAACCGATTTAATCAACTTTGCTTGGTATGTTTCCAACTCAGGAGATAAACCCAGCCCTGTGGGACAAAAGTCCCCCAGCCAGCTCGGTCTCTACGACATGAGCGGTAATGTGTGGGAATGGTGCCAAGACTGGCACCATGAAAGCTACACTGGCGCGCCTACAGATGGCTCTGCCTGGGAAATCCCGGCAAGCTCCAACCGGGTTTATCGAGGCGGCAGTTGGGCCAATGAACTCACAGTTCAACACGTTGCTTATCGCATTAGCGACAGTCCTGACTATCTTTCCGGGACCTTAGGTTTCCGCCTCGCTATGACACCCTGATTTATCTCCTTCCGGCTGTCCATCCTAACTTACAAGCCCGCAACCAAGGTCGTATGAATGTAGCCACTTAGGAGCCGCCGATGAGACGCTGCGAAACATCTTCCCCTCCCCAGTCCTCTCGCAGTAAGGAATATGCCTCCTGTCAAAAGAATCATGGAGCCCAACATCCTTCTACCATCCGGTAGAGACCAACCCTTTTGTTCCTTCGCATCCCTTCCACCCAGCGATTCCACAAACTCATTTTTTACCTTACCAGCGAATAAAGTCCAGCTGATAATTCACTTGAGGTTGGTTCTGGCCAAAAGCAACGCCTACTTGACGATAGGCATCTATGCGTTGACGTTGCAGGTCCACTCTGTCATCCCAAGTTTTCAGCATAAAGTCCCAGTCGCGCTGCTCGTCTTGGCGTACCTTGGTTCGCACTTCCTGGACCAAAGTTTGTGCCTCCTCGTAGCAGGCGGCATTGGGCAGCAGGTTGGCAAGATATGGGATGATCGCGTTGGCGCCTCGCGAATTAGGATTGGCAATCCAGACTGACTTGGCTGCTGCGAAGTTTTTCTCACAGAGAAAGTCCTGGTATTGATCGAAGATGGTGCCAGCCTCATTCATGGCTCTGAAATAACAATCTTTGCATACCACTGGCACACTGGTGAGTTTGGCGATCGCTTGTTCGAATTGCTGCATGCTTGCCAAAGTCTGGGCTTCTTTGATAATAAAGTCGCACTGGGTGTTGTAGAATTCGATGATCCGGGTCTTCCCTTGCGTGAGGCAGCGCTGGAGTTTGTCGTTGGTGTCACTTAGCGCCCTCAAAGCTTGGATCATTGCTTTTGTCTCATTTTGGCCGACTCCTTTGAGCGGGATGCTGGTACTGCTAAAGGTTTGCTGGGTGAGATAATCCACCATCACGAGATCCAGGTCAATGTTGAGGGCGACCATCGGAGGTGCTGTTGAGGTGATGTCTTTTGTGACAATGTTCACATTGGCTACCAGAAGGAATCGACCATTGGCGGTGGTGGCACCGAGGCCGTTTTCGTTGGCGGCATGTTGGAGTTTAGAGAGCAAATTCTGGGTGGCGGAACCAGAGATACTTTCAGTTTGTGGTGAGACAATGGGCGTGAGCGGTATGCGTCCACGATCGTCCATTTCCCCCTCGTTGTTTTGCGCCGCGAGAGGGATCCAGCTCAAGAGGAGGAGGATATAGGTAAGGGGCCGAATAAATTTCATAACAAAAGAGGGGTTAGTGGTTATTTGTCGCCAATGATGATCCAGGCTTCTCCCAGCCCTCGGGTATAGATTCGCGACTCAAGACCGAAAGGAAGTTGGCTGAGTGTGCTGCGCAGGTCACGCAAGAAACGGCTGGTGTCCATGGCGCGTTCCCTTTCATCAAAAAGTGGAATCCGAACTTCCTGAAAGAGGAGGAAGTTTTCGGAGCCATCGGCGTAGTTGTAGCGCCCCATCACAGCATTTTTGGCCATCCAGTCATCAATGACCTCTCCTAATTCAAGGTTTTCCCCTTCGTAGTTGAACTCCTCCAAGAGGTCCACTGGAGAGCTGTCGAGGATCTGAATTCGAACAGTCACTTTGCGGCCCTTTTCAAAGAGATCATTGAAGTGGTCTCGAAGTTGGTTGTTGAACCTGTCGATGTAGGAGAGCACAGCCTCTTCCATCAAGCCTTCAGGCGTAGTGTTGAGAGAAGGCTCCCCTGAGCCGCTCGCACCGGCGACTTGTTCGGCGGTATATGCGTCCAACCCTCTCAGGACAAAGGTGATATACTTTCGAGGTCCCTGGCTTTTGACCGTGAAGTCCAAATCCATGACGATATCTGCCTTGGCCGTCTTTTTCAGTACATCGATCGGACTTTCTACGATGCCAGCTCCGCTCCTGGACTGGAACATGTCTATTTCTGCTGTACGATTGTCGAGATTCTTCAACTCTGTTTCCAGATCTTTCAAAGGAAAGCCTCTCTCGACCATCATCTCGCCTATTTTGGTGATGACGAGCCGTAGCTCGTTGTCCTGTTGCAAGGCGGCTTTGTAATCAGGAAGCGTGACCGATCTGCCCTGGTTGTCAAAAGTCATCGTGAAGCCTCTGTCAATACAATAGGCATCAGATGGAACAATCATGATCGTTGGCTTTTTGGCTTGTCCCCAAGCTTGGATGCTGAAAGTACAAAGGCTTACCCAAAGGAGGACATATATACGATGAGCTTTCATAGGAGAATTTGTAAGAGAAGAAGTGGAGGGGGGTAAAATCCTGCATGGATTCTACAGACAATGAGCTAGCTGCTTGATTCTAGCGTGGCGGCATCTGGAACAGATTTCTGGCAGGTCAGAAACCGCTACCCAAGGACTTAATGATTTTAGCAGCTTCCAACTCCTTCCTAAGCTCGCTGTGCATCACGAAGACATTGACGCCAATTTTATACTTTTTGCCCACACGAACTCGGTCTTTGGGATCAATGGTACCGTCATTGCTCAGCGAGACAAAATTGAGGTACTTGCCATTGTTACTGAAAAAGGATTCAAAATAGAGGGTATGCTCTCTCTCTGCATTCGGATCGGTACAGAGAGGTCGATTGTTGCACCCCCCTGTGCCTGTAGCTACCCCCTTAAATATGAGCGCGTGGACTGCATGCTTTTTGGCTAATTCGACGGCTCGATCGTAGTTCTTGGCATAGCTCCACACTTTGAGTTGAGTGGAACCCTGGCGGCCAGTGCCATTGCACTCTACTTCGTAATCGTAAAATACCGCGCTGCGCTTTTGAAATTTACAGCCCGACAGGATCAAGGCTGTAGTTGCCAGCAAAATGAAAACGTAGCGATGCATAAGGATGAGGCTTAATGTGGGAGTGAATAATATGGGGTTGAGGGAACGAATGATTAAATCTTACCTGGTCTGGAGCGGCCCTTCATCAAAGGTTGACTCGAAACCCAAATTGTGGGCTAAAAGTATTGGAAAGGCCCCTTCCTGGAAACAGCTCGGACCAAGTGGCGGAGAACTCGTTACCTTCCGTGTCGGTCGGAGCCCCAAGCCACACAAAGTAGTTGGCACGTGCTATCAACTGAACATCGTGCCTCAGGTGAAGCCCTACTTCCAGGGTAGGAGTCCCATACCAGGTGTTGGCATAAGCCTCCTCATTACCGGAGTATGTCGCAGATTCGAAACCGCCCTCCAGACCTATACCTACCCTCACGAACTTTACCAAATAGTGATCTTTGCGCAAACCGAGGCCGAGCCGCAGAAAACTGTAGTCTTGGCCGTAATACATTCTATTGCTAAAGGTGGCAGTTCCGGTAACAAAAAACCCAGTAAAATGACCAACATGAGTGATTTTACTAGCCATGTAGTCGGCGGTGAGCGACAACCCACCTGCCTCACTTTCGCCGTATAGGACCCCTACAAACAACCCAATTTCGTTTTTCTCTTCCAGGAGCATTCCGGGATCTAGTTTTTTGCCCGTAATTTGATAAAATGTTGAAGGAGTGGTATTGCCAGTTGCCACCTTTTTGTTGTTGGATACTTCCTTGGCGCGAATGACGCCAGTGCGTCGCATCAACGTTTCTCCTTGCTTGTTTTGAACATATTCATACACAAAGTACCGCGAATCTATCCGAAGTCCTTCCTTGGTTCCAATTTTAGCTTGAAGGGGTTTGGTCGCAAACAAAGACGCCCTCACGCTTATTTCGCTTTCCAACTTTTCGTCTATTTTGGTCTTCGCATCTTCCACCATTTTCAGGAAAAAGCCTTCCATGGTGACCGGAGCAGATCCTACTCTCATTTGATCGATCATTTGGATCAACTGCCCCGTGCCTTGCTGCCCGTCGAGCCTGGCTCTCCCTTGTGCTTTGAAGGTTTCCGTTCCATCCAATACGATGGGAAAGTCAAATGACTCAAATTTGGCCTTCCTGGCTTCAATTTCAGTCGCAGGTTCAGTCCCGTCGAGCCAGAGTTGTCCGTAGAAGTGGTCCTGGATTTCGGGTGAAAATTGCAATCGGTAGCGCCTGGCAGTCACATCAGCCATATAACCGCGATAGACACGCTCCACGGGCGTAAACTGAGTGTTATTCCGAGTAGCAGTCGCCCTGCCTATGGAGTCCCGACGGTTGTAATACTCTTCGTAAGTTTGAACAGACTGAAACTCCAGCACAATGATCAGGCTCTTGCCGATAAGCGCCTGCCCCTGGTCTCGGACCTTCGCCATCCCACGTATATCTCCCTCATACTGCATGAGCTCTCTGTCAGTCGCATTGTACACGCCGCGATCGCCCACGCGCTCAATGTCAAAGCTGCCATCTGGTTTTCTATTCCACCAGAATGCCATCAATTGATTGGGAACTCGCTGTGCTTGCAATTCCGACAAAATGGAGCTACTCAATGATGCTGGTGGCTGGAGCGACACTGTCGGAATAGGGTTGAGATCAAAGCGATCCCGCGTTTGCGTGATGAGGGTGGGCCAATGAGCGTCCAGTAGCTGTTTGTGTTGTTGGCTGATATTGTTGTTGATGACAATATAACTCACAGAACTTCGGGCGTAGATGAGACCGTAGTCCTGCTCGCTCTGTCCCAAAATGGGTACTGCGCAAATCCATGCGAACAGACACAATAGTGTAATTTTTGTATTCATGGTGACCCGAATTAGCGATGATGTGTATATTTAACTAATTTTAAATTTACATATATCAAGCATATGCGCAGCGAATGTAAGTGTTAATTTAACAAAATCAAGCGTTATTGAAAAATATAATGATTAATTAACGGTCCGTAGTATAATGCCGTGTCTCCTATCGACTGGATTTAATAAATATGCGTTTTTTGCATGCCGTGAATATTCCTCAAACTGGAATTTATATTACCTATACTTGACAACTAATTCTAATCGACTGTTCTTCTTGACACATTGTAAACCCATCCTCAGGTGCCAGGGGCTAGTGAAATGGCGCGCTGCTCTCGATAGATTTCGCATTTTTTTTCACTATTTCTTTGACCTCTACAAATTGACCACAACAAACATTTACACAGCTCTTGGCAAAGCAGTCTCTCTCTTGATCATTTTGTCGGGCTTAATGCTCTTTTCTGGTTGCAAAAGCAACGACGTACCCACGCCCAAAGAAGGCGAGTTTTCGATCGTGATCGGGGGCACGCCTTCCTCGACTATGCTCGTAGTGGCCCAACTTGTGTCGCCATCTGCCACCGCAGAAGTACTGAGCATTTCCCTCGCAAATGGCGCACTAAATATTCTGAGCCTGTTTCTTACCTCCTCCCGTGGCGTACTGGCGGCCAATGACCGTTTCGATGCAACGGAAATTGGCGAAGACGGGCTGTATGCCACTTACAGCGGAGGCTCCCCCAATCTCCCCGCCAATTATATCATCGAATCCGGGTCTTTCACCCTCACACAGATCGACCGTGCCAACCAGACCTTTTCAGGAAGCTTCGACATCGTCCTCACAGATCCAAACAATCCGGGCGACAAGATCGAGGCAAAAGGCGAAGCCGATCAGGTAAAGTGGCAGTAATTCTGGGCCCCTAGGGGGTAGCGATGTGGCATGCATTTACTCCCCCATTTTTCATTTGATTCCCTCCTCATTATGCAACACATTGATTCTCTCTTTCGGCCGCTCTTAGTGGCCCTCCTGCTTCTTTTTGCGCCATGGCTACCCGCACAAACGACGATCTTCTTCGAAGACTTCGAGTCAGGCACCCTCAACCCCGCCTTTTGGACCGCGAACCCTGGGCCGGTGAATGGGCTGGCAGGGGTGCGAAACAATACTCAACTAGCT